>NZ_JBITFB010000006.1:0-336051 GCF_044455625.1 Kitasatospora sp. NPDC051164
GTCGAGGGCGACGACGCGGGTCTCCCCCTCCCCGTAGACCTTGTTCAGGCCGGTGGCGCGGGCGGCCGCCAGGCCGGTACGGACGGCGGTTGCGGGGAACGTCACGTGGACTCACTCCTGGGGACGGAAAAGCGGAAAATCTGACTCGTATCCATCCTCCCAAGGTGTTCTTCCGCGATGTGTATGCCGACGGGACGGTCGGCCCCCGCCGACCCGGCGGGGTGGCGGGGGAACTCTCCTCCTCAGGTATGACGTGATCCCTGAGGGGGTGCCACCTTCCCCTATTCGACCGCCACGCCGAAGGCCGTCGCCAACCCGGCCAGACCGTTCGTCACCGACCGGCCCGACGGGCTGAACTCCCAGCCGCCGCCCGCCCGTCGGAAGGCGCCCAGCAGCATCGCGCTGTCCGGCACCCCACCGGTGGTGCCCGCCCAGTCGGCCGGACCGGCGGCGCCCGGCCCGTACGCGGCGGCGACGGCCAGCCCGTGCACGTACCCGAGCGGCAGGGCCGGGGGCTCCTCCTCCTCGGTGGAGACGGCGACCACCACCTCGTCGACCGCGGCCGGCAGCCGGTGCAGGTCCAGGGTCACTCGGGCCGCCCGGGTCGGCTCGCCCGGCACCGACCGGGTGGGGTGCAGACGGACGGCGCCGTCCGGATCCTGCGGACTGTTGAAGAACACGAAGTGCTCGTCGCTCAGCACCCGACCGCCGGCACACAGGAAGACGGTGACGTCCAGCTCCACCGCGTCCCCGGCGGCCGTCCGGCTCTGCCAACTCACCGTGAGCGCGCTCTCCCGCCCGGCCGACTCGGCCTCCGCCGGCTTGACGCCCGCAGCGCCCGCGGCGGCCGAGGCGCCCCCGCCGAGCCGTCCGCGCAGGCCCTGCTCGGCCAGCAACTCGACCAGCTCCGGGCCGCTCACCAGGGTCAGCGGCTTGCCCTCGATGTAGCTGTAGGAGCCGCGGCCGAACCCCGCCGTGGTAACCAGGATGCCCTTGATCGCGCCGTGGTGGCGGACGGTGGACTCCAGGTCGCGCACGGCCGTCGGCGGGACGGTCTTCTTGTAGCGCTTCGCCTGGATCACGATCTTGCCGCCGGTCACCGGGTCCAGGTCCTCGGCGACCACGTCCACCCCGACGTCGCCGCTGCGGGCCGTGGTCATCACCCGGAAACCGCGCAGCCGGAACAGCTCGGCGATCAGGTCCTCGAAGTCCAGCGGATCCATCGCGAACAGGTCCGGCTCGTCCTCGCCGCCGTGCCCGGCCAGGCTTCCGCCGACCGTCTCCGGCCGCCGGTCCGGCCGCACCTCGTCCAGCCGCTCCGGGCGCGCCGACAGCCGACCGCCCAGACCCTGGAAGCACTCCACCGCGTCCACCCGGTCCAGCGCCAGCCCGGCGAACCCGGCCCGGGACGCGGTCAGCGTCGACACGAAACGCTCGGCCTCCCGGCCGGTCGCCGGGTCGATGCCGAGGACGAAACCGTTCAGCACCACCGAGTCCAGCAGCCCGTCCCGGTCCGCCCGGAACACCTCCGCCACCACCCGCAGCGCCGACTGCGCCAGGACCTGCCGGTACAGCGCCTTGCGCTCCGTCGCCGGGCGGGCCACCTCGGCCTCGCGGTCGTCCGACTTCACGTACCGCACCCGGGCGGCCGCCGGCACCACGTCCGAGCCCGGCAGCTCCCAGTTCACCACCAGCTGCCGGCCCGCCCCGTCGAAGGCCGCCACCAGCCGGTGCGGGAAGCCCTCCGGCCAGGCCGCCGAGGCGTACAGGCCCGCCGTGAAGTACTCCTGCACCGCCTCCGGCTCACCCGCCCGCAGCCGCCGCAGCAACTCCTCGGTCCGCGCGCCCCGCTCCTCCTCCTGGCGGCGGAACTGCTCCGCCCAGGCCAGGTACTCCCCGTGGAACGCCCTCAGCCGGCGCTGCCGGTCCGCCTCCCGCGCCTGCGCCGCGTACCAGTCCTGCTCGAACCGGGCCCGGGCCTGGGCGAGGTACTGCTCGTACTGGCGCCGCACCCCCGGATTGCGCGCCTGCACCGGATCCGGCGGCGGCACGAAATAGGCGGCGGACGCCTGGTCCGGCAGCTCCACCGGCTCACCCAGCGGCCCCGGATCGAACGGCGGCACCGCGCTCGGCGCCAGCAGCGCCTGCGGACCGAACGCCGGCGCGGCCAGCCCGGAAGCCAGCAACCCCTTCAACTCCTCGACCCGGCCGTCCAGTTCGGCCGTCCGCCGGGCCACCTCCGCCTCCCGCGACTGCTGGTACGCGCGCTGCGCCTCCCGCTCGTCCCGGGCGGCCGCCCGCTGCGCCTCGCGCTGCTCCCGCTCCCGCCGACGCTCCTCCGCCGCCTCGGCGCGCCACCGGGCCTCCTCTCGGCGCTGCTGCTGCCGCTGCGCCTCCGCCCAGATCGCCAGCACACCGCTGCTCCGCCGCCCCGACACCGTCCACCCCATTCGCCTTGCACCGACCCTCGGGCCCGGCCGCGTGACGTCGCCTCCCGGCCACGGCGCCGACCGCGCCCGCCACAATAGAACGTGGACACCCCACCCGGCCAAGCCCCCGCGACCTGCGAGGCTCCCCGCCGACGCCCGGCCCCGTGCGCGCCGGGCCCTGACGCCTCATCGGCCCCCGGACCGCCGCCCCGCCGCCGTCGGGCGTGAGCCCGGCGGTCCTGCCGGTGCGCCGGGCAGCCTCACTCCGCCGGGGCGGCGTACCAGCGCCACTCGGTGCGCTGCGGGCGCCCCGGGAAGGAGGTGCGGCCGGTGGCCCAGAGGAGGGCGGGCCAGGGGGCGTCGGTGACCGGGACGTCGGGGAAGAGCCGGGCGAGGGTGCGTTCGCAGAGGTCGGCGGGCGGGGTCCAGGGGAGGCCGAGGCCCTGGGCGACGTCATGGAGGTGGACCAGGGTCTCGACCAGGCTCATGGCCACGAAGCCGGTCGGGTCGGCCGGCCCCCACGGGTGGTAGGCGCGGGTCTCCGGCGGGGCGACGCGGGCGACGGCGACCATCAACCCGCCACTGGCCTCCAGGACTTCGAGCAGTCCGTCCACCCCGCTGTCCGGTTCGGCGCGGACGAAGTTGTTCGGGCCGCCCGGCGCGCGGCGGGTCGCCACGAAGGGGACGTACCGGTCGCGCGGCGGCCGCGCCGCGCCGGGCCGAGCTGCGCGGCGTACGCGAGGAGGTCGTCGGCGAGGTGCTCGACGGTCTCCCAGCAGCTCCAGCCGAGCGTGCCGGCCGGGCGCGACCAGTCGGCGTCGGCCGGCGCGCCGCGCAGGGCGTCGACGGCGAGCCGGAGGGCGAGGGCGAGGTCGTCCGGAGTGGGGGATTCGATCACGCCCCGACGCTAGCAGCGCCTCGGGCCGCCGGCCACGGATTCACATCCCCGTGTGCGGGGAGCGAAATCACCGTTGTCGGTGGCGGCAGGTAGCCTCACCTGGTCGAGCACCAACAGGGAGGGACGCCCGTGACGATCCCCGCACCGCAGCACCCGGACCGCCCCGGTGGCTGGGTCTCCACCGGCCTGAGCTGGAAGGACGGCCGCGCCGTGCTCGGCGCCGTGCGCGGCGCCCAGGTGCACGAGCGTGCGGTGGCGCCGGGCGCGGAGGTCGGCTGGCTGCTCGGCGGCCCGCGGCGCTGCACCGGGGCCTGGCTGGTCGGGGCGACGGAGCGCACGCCCTGCCCGCACCACTCGGTGATCGATCCGGACGGCGGCGCGACGCAGTGCCCGGCCTGCCAGAGCGTGGACCGCGGCCTCGCCCTGGCGCGGGACCAGATCCTCGACGACGGCCGCACCTACCTGCTCTACCTCGCCTGGTTCGGCGAGGGCCTGCTGAAGGTCGGCCTGACCGCCGAGCAGCGCGGCGACAGCCGGCTGCTCGAACAGGGCGCGCTGGCCTACGTGTTCACCGCCCGCGGCGGCCTGCCCGCGGTGCGCCGCGCCGAACTCACCGTCGCCGCCTCGGGTCTGGCCCGCGAGCGGTACAAGTCCCGGCTGAAGGCCGACCACTGGTGGTCGCACGGCGACGCCGCGCACCGCCGTACGGTGCTCACCGAGGCCCGCGCCCAGGCGCACCGGCTGCTGGACGGCCACGCCGTGGAGCTGCTCGGCGACCGTCCGGTGGTGGACCACGTGGAGCGCTACGGCCTGGCCGGCGGCGCCCCGGAGGCCTACCGGGAGATCGCCGGACTGGCCGACGGCGCAGTGGTCACGGGCCGGCTCCGGCCGCCGATCGGCAAGCACCTGTTCCTCGACCAGGCGGACGGCTCCGGCCCGCTGCTGCTGGACACCCGCCGCCTCACCGGCTGGACGCTCACGCCCGTCTCCGGCCGCCCGTCCGAGGGCCTGGCCCTGCGGGAGCGGGTCCGCCCGCCGGAGCCGGACACCCAGGAGGCGCTGTTCTGACCCCGGCGGGGCCGGGCAGAGGCGATCAGCCCAGCTTGCTGCGCACCCCGCTCGGTCCCGAGCGGGCCCGGCGGGACAGCGGGGGCCGGGACGGGCGGACGTCGTGGCGCGTGCCCGGGTCGGCGGCCTCGGCGGCCCGCCGGGCGAGCGCGGCCCGGGCGGCGGCCAGGGCGACGCGGGCGAGCAGCGGGTCCTCCCGGACACCGGCCTCGTGCTGGGCGTGCTGGCAGTGGGCGCACCAGACCGGCGAGGCCGGCCCGTCCGGGTACACCATGCTCTCGGGCGGCAGGTAGTGCCCACCGCACTCGACGCACTCGAAGACCAACCTCATCCGACGATCACCGTCCCGGATCCGTGGCACCGACCACAGGGCGACCAGAACTCGTGGACCCTGGGCACCATGCTTCCTTCCTCGTCCAGTTCGACCGTTGCCTCGGTCTTCTGGGTCCCCCCGGACCCGCCGCAGCCGGAACAGGACTGAACCTCGGGCATATGCCGTCCCTCCCTGGCGGAGCACCACCGTAGCGCGATTTTCCGCCCGGGAGCACCGCTCGGGACGATCCACCACCCGTACGGGGAGCGCGAACTGGCGCCGCACGCCCTACCGGGACGGGGCCGGCCCCTCGCGCGAGCACCAGCGCGAGGGGCCGACGGTCGGTGGGCCCGACCGCATGTGGGGGAGTGCCGGGGGCGTGTCAGCCGCGGGCGGCCCGCAGGAACTCCCGGTTCATCGCCGCGATGCTGGGCAGCGGGATGCCCTTGGGGCAGGCGGTGGCGCACTCGCCGGTGTTGGTGCAGCCGCCGAAGCCTTCGGCGTCCATGGCCGCGACCATGTTCCGCACCCGGGACGCCCGTTCCGGCGCGCCCTGCGGGAGGACGTTGAGGTGGACGACCTTGGCGGAGGTGAAGAGCATCGCCGAGCCGTTCGGGCAGGCCGCCACGCAGGCGCCGCAGCCGATGCACTCGGCGTGCTCGAAGGCGGTGTCGGCGGCGTCCTTGGGGACGGGCGTGGCGTGCGCCTCGGGCGCGCTGCCGGTGGGGGCGGTGATGTAGCCGCCGGAGCCGATGATCCGGTCGAAGGCCGAGCGGTCCACGACCAGGTCCTTGACGACCGGGAAGGCCGCCGCCCGCCAGGGCTCGACGTCGATGGTGTCGCCGTCCTGGAAGTGCCGCATGTGCAGCTGGCAGGTGGTGGTCCGCTCGGGGCCGTGCGCCTGGCCGTTGATGACCATGCCGCAGGCGCCGCAGATGCCCTCGCGGCAGTCGTGGTCGAAGGCGACCGGCTGGTCGCCGCGGGTGATCAGCTCCTCGTTGAGGGTGTCGAGCATCTCCAGGAAGGACATGTCCGGGCTGATCCCGCTGACCCGGTAGGTGGTCATCGACCCGGGTGCGTCCGGGCCCGCCTGGCGCCAGATGCGCAGGGTGAGGTTCATGCGTAGCTCCGCTGGGTGGGGTGGACGTGGTCGAACTCGAGGGCCTCGCGGTGGAGGACGGGCGCCGCGCCGGTGCCGGTGAACTCCCAGGCGGCGGCGTAGGTGAACTCCTCGTCGCGGCGGGCGGCCTCGCCGTCGGGGGTCTGGCTCTCGGTGCGGAAGTGGCCGCCGCAGGACTCGGCGCGGTGCAGGGCGTCCAGGCACATCAGCTCGGCCAGCTCGAAGTAGTCGACGAGCCGGTTGGCCTTCTCCAGCGACTGGTTGAGCTCCTGCCCGGTGCCGGGCACCTTGATCCGGCGCCAGAACTCCTCGCGCAGCCGCGGGATCCGCTCCAGCGCCCGCTTCAGCCCGGCCGCGTCGCGGGCCATGCCGCACTCGTCCCAGAGCAGTTCGCCGAGTTCGCGGTGGAAGGAGTCCGGGGTGCGGTCGCCGTCGACGGCGAGGATCAGGTGGAGACGGTCCTCGACCTCGGCCTCGGTCTCGATGAGCACCGGGTGGTCGGCGGGTACGGCGGGCAGCGGGTGGCGGGCCAGGTAGTCGTTGAGGGTGGGCGGCAGCACGAAGTAGCCGTCGGCGAGGCCCTGCATCAGGGCGCTGGCGCCGAGCCGGTTGGCGCCGTGGTCGGAGAAGTTGGCCTCGCCGATCGCGAACAGGCCCGGGACGGTGGTCTGCAGGTCGTAGTCGACCCAGAGGCCGCCCATCGTGTAGTGGATCGCCGGGTAGATCCGCATCGGCACCCGGTACGGGTCCTCGGCGGTGATCCGCTCGTACATCTCGAAGAGGTTGCCGTACCTGGCCTCGACGGCGTCCCGGCCCATCCGGCGGATCGCGTCGGCGAAGTCCAGGTAGACGCCCTGGCCGCCGGGGCCGACGCCGCGGCCCTCGTCGCAGACGTTCTTGGCGGCCCGGGAGGCGATGTCGCGCGGCACCAGGTTGCCGAAGGACGGGTAGATCCGCTCCAGGTAGTAGTCCCGCTCCTCCTCCGGGATCTCGGCCGGCGGCCGGGTGTCGCCCTGGGCCTTGGGCACCCAGATCCGGCCGTCGTTGCGCAGCGACTCGCTCATCAGGGTGAGCTTGGACTGGTGGTCGCCGGAGCGCGGGATGCAGGTCGGGTGGATCTGGGTGAAGCACGGGTTGGCGAAGTAGGCGCCGCGCCGGTGCGCCCGCCAGATCGCGGTGGCGTTGGAGTTCTTGGCGTTGGTCGAGAGGTAGAAGACGTTGCCGTAGCCGCCGCTGGCGAGGACGACGGCGTCCGCGGTGTGGGAGCGGATCTCGCCGGTCACCAGGTCGCGGGCGACGATGCCGCGGGCCCGGCCGTCGACGACCAGCAGGTCCAGCATCTCGGTGCGCGGGTGGAGCTCCACGTTCCCGGCGGCGATCTGCCGGGAGAGCGCCTGGTAGGCGCCGAGCAGCAGCTGCTGGCCGGTCTGGCCGCGGGCGTAGAAGGTGCGGGAGACCTGGACGCCGCCGAAGGAGCGGGTGTCCAGCAGGCCGCCGTACTCGCGGGCGAAGGGCACGCCCTGGGCCACGCACTGGTCGATGATCTCCACCGACACCTGGGCGAGCCGGTGCACATTGGACTCGCGGGCGCGGAAGTCGCCGCCCTTGACGGTGTCGTAGAACAGCCGGCGGACCGAGTCGCCGTCGTTGCGGTAGTTCTTGGCCGCGTTGATGCCGCCCTGGGCGGCGATCGAGTGGGCGCGCCGGGGGGAGTCCTGGAAGCAGAACTGGACGACGTGGTAGCCCTGTTCGGCCAGGGTCGCGCCGGCCGCGCCGCCGGCCAGGCCGGTGCCGACCACGATCACGGTGTGCTTGCGCCGGTTCGCCGGGTTGATCAGCTTGGCGTCGAACCGCCGCTGGTCCCAGCGCTGTTCGATCGGCCCGGCGGGGGCCTTGGTGTCGGCGACCGGCTCGCCGAGCGTGTAGTCCAGGTAGCTGACGTCAGCACTGCTCACGTCAGCACTGCTCACTCCGCCACTGCTCACTTCAGGGCTGTTCACTTCACCACTCCGGTCATCACGGCCACGGGGACGGACAGGAAGCCGGCGGTCAGCACGAGCGCCAGGCCGTTGGCGGTCAGCTTGAGGGCCCGGTCCCGGCGGGTGTTGTTGGCGCCGAGGGTCTGCGCGGCGCTCCAGAAGCCGTGCCGGATGTGCAGGCCGAGGGCCAGCATCGCGACGACGTAGATCAGGCAGGAGTACCAGGTGCCGAACGAGGCCACGATGTTCTGGTACGGGTGGCCCTCCTCGGCGGCCGGGTTCACGGTCAGCGTGGTCAGGTCGAGGATGTGCCAGACGATGAACAGTGCCAGGATCACCCCGCCCCAGCGCATGGTCCGGGTCGCGTAGCTCGCCCGGCGGCGCTTGTGCGCGTACTTGCTCGGCCGGGCGGCGAGGTCGCGGCGGCTGAGCTGGTACGCGGAGACGCCGTGCAGCACGACGGAGGCCAGCAGGGCGAGCCGGGCGATCCACAGGAACCACGCGTGGCCCAGGAACGGCCGGCCGATGGTGCGCAGCCAGGCCGCGTAGCCGTTGATGTCGTCCGGGCCGAAGAACACCTTGAGGTTGCCCAGCATGTGCGCGACCAGGTACAGCAGCATGACCAGTCCGGTGACGGCCATGACCGCCTTCTTGCCGACGGTCGACCGCCAGAGCGTCGCCAGGGTGGACGGATGCCGGGCCGTCCGAGTCGCGGTTGTCATGGCTGCCACGGTAGGGACGGCCGCGAGGGTACGTCCAAGACATGATGCGGCTCATGACAATAGGCACCGACTATCGACGCGGCCTATCCTGGCCGGGTGCAGCTCCAACAACTCCGCTACTTCCTGGCCGTCGCCGAGACCCGCCACTTCACCCGGGCGGCCGATGCCGCGCATGTGGCACAGCCGTCTCTCTCGCAACAGATCCGGGCGCTGGAACGGGAGTTGGGTGCCGAGCTGTTCCACCGCACCCGGGGCAACATCGCACTGACCGATGCCGGGGACGCCCTGCTGCCACTGGCCCGGCGCATCCTCGCGGACACCGAGAGCGCCCGGCTGGCCGTCCAGGAGACGGTGCAGCTGCGCCGCGGCCGGGTCCGGCTGGGGGCGCCGCCGAGCCTGTGCACCAGCCTGGTGCCGGACGTGCTGCGGGTGTTCCGGGACCGCCACCCGGGCGTGGCGCTGGTGGTCCGCGAGGGCGGCTCGCGCGACCTGGTCCGCTCGCTGGCGGCGGGGGAGCTGGACCTCGCGCTGATCATCACCCCGACCAGCGGGGAGGAGACGCCCGCCCTGGCCGTCACCGAGCTGCTGCACGAGGAGCTGGTGCTGGTCTCCGCCGAGCCGCGCCCCCGCCGCAAGGTCCGGGTGACGGAGCTGCGGGGGCGGCCGCTGGTGATGTTCCGGGAGGGCTACGACCTGCGGGAGACGACCCTGGCGGCCTGCCGGGCGGCCGGCTTCGAACCGGAGTTCGCGGTGGAGGGCGGCGAGATGGACGCGGTGCTCGGCTTCGTCCGCGCCGGGCTCGGGCCCGCCGTCGTCCCTGGTATGGTCGCGGCCCGCTCCGGCCTGGCGGTCACCCCGTTCGCCGGGCCGGGCCTGGGCCGCACCATCGCCGTCGCCCACGGCCACGAGGTGCCCCCCACCCGCGCCGCGACCGCACTGCGCGCCACCCTGCTCGCCCACCTGCACACCGCCGCCGGCAGCGGCGAACTCCCCCCGGGCACCACGCTGTTGCTGCCATGACCTGGGGCGCGGGGCGCGGGGCGCGGGGCCCGGTACGTCATCCGGTGGTCGACGGGCCGCCCGAGCGCAGGGTGAGCAGGGTGATCTCGCTCGGGGCGAAGACCCGGAAGGGCGGCCCCCAGAAGCCGGTGCCGCGGCTGGTGTACAGCTGGGTCCGCTCCCCGTGCCGGCTCAGGCCGTGCACCACCGGCTGGTCGATCCGGACGAGGAGGTTGAACGGCCAGATCTGGCCGCCGTGGGTGTGCCCGGAGACCTGCAGATCGATCCCGGCGGCAGCCGCCTGCGGGACGTACTTGGGCTGGTGGGCGACGAGCAGGACCGGCCGGTCCGGGTCGGCCCCCGCCAGCGCGCCGAGCAGGTTCGCGCGGTGCCCGGCCAGGCCGGAGGACGCCGCGGTCACGTCGTCGACCCCGGCGAGCACGAGGGTGTCCCCGCCCCGTTCCACCACGACGTGACGGTTGTGCAGCGGCTCCCAGCCCAGGTCCGCCATGCGGTCCAGCCAGCCCTGGGCCTCGCTGCCGTACTCGTGGTTCCCCGTGACGTAGACCCTGGCCAGCCGCGACCGGACCGCCCCCAGCGGCGCGGACTGCTGCCGGCGCCGGGCGGGCGTGCCGTCGGCGATGTCGCCGGCGTGGACCACGACGTCCGCGTCGAGCCCGTTGACCACCTCGGTGACCCGTGCCGACCAGTCCGCCCGGTCGATCGGCCCGTAGTGGGTGTCGGCCAGCACCACGACCCGCGTCCCGTCCAGACCGGCGCCGAGCCGGGGGAGGTGGACGTCCAGCCGCTTCACCCGGGGCACGCGCATCGCCTCGTAGTGCCCCCAGCCCAGCAGCGCCGCGGAGACCACCGCCACCGCCACCGCCACGGCCCTGGCCCGGTCGGCACCGCCGACGTCGAGCCCGCCCAGCACGAGGTCCGCCAGACCGCCCAGGGCCGACCAGGTGAACAGCACCCAGACCACCCCGAGGCTGGTGTCGGCGATCCGCGCGGCCCGGTCGGACTGCCGCGCCCCGTGGCCCGCGATCATCAGGAAGGGGAAGGCGACCATCCAGGCGGCGAGGACCACCGTGCCGCCGAGGAACACCGGGAGCGGCCAGCCTGCGCCGGCGGCGAACAGCGTCCACCACGGCGGAAGGCACAGCACCACGAGCACGAGCACGAGGACGCCCAGCCGCCCGGCCGTCCCCCGCCGCCGCGCGCCCCGGGGCGGTGCCTCCCCGGCACTCGCGACCTCGGGCCGGGCGCCGGCCATCGCGACCTCGGGCCGGGCGCCGGCCATCGCGGCCTCCGCGCCCCCGTCCGCCGACCGGAATTCCGCTCCCGATTTCATGGATTCCCCTGTCGTCACCGCTACCGCCCTCACATCCGCCGCGCAACCCTCGCCCCCATCATCCGCCAGGGCCCGGCCGCCCGTCCGTGCCAGGGGTCCGGCACCGTCCACGGGCCAGGAGCGGTGTCGCCCGAAAGCCGGATCACCGTCATCTCCGCCCTCCCGCTCCCCGACGGCTCCGTCGGCACGGAGCCACCCTTGGCCTGTTCCGCGACGATGCCATTCGAGTTATCTGAATTATCGTCAACTCTCTTCTGGAGTAGGGGTGCCGTGGCACACTCGGCCTGTACTTCGACTAGGGGGTCTGATGACCGGGGTGGAACTGGTGATGGCGGCGCTGGCCGCCGGGGCGTCGGCCGGGCTGACCGACACGGCGAACAGTGCCGTTCGGGAGGCGTACGACGGGCTCCGCGGGGCGGTGCGCCGTCGGTTGTCCGCACACGGCGAGGAGGTGCTGGACGCTGAGCAGGTGGAGCAGGTGGAGCAGGTGGAGCAGGAGGTCTGGGAGGCGCGGCTGCACGAGCAGCTGACTGCGTCCGGTGCCGACAGCGACCGGGAACTGCTGGCGGCGGCCCAGGCACTGTTGGCGCTGGTCGGACCGGCAGACGATCGCCGGATCGACCTGAGCCACGCCCAGGGCGTGCAGGTCGGCAACCACTCCACCCAGACCAACCACTTCAACTGAGGGTCGCATCCGATGGACAGCAACGACGGCAGACCGTCTCCGATCGACGCCAGCGAAGCGTCCGGGGTGCAGATCGGGGACGGCGGCCTGCAGATCAACCTGATGGGTGGCGGCCTGCTGCCGCCCGCGCCGGCCGACCGGGGCAGGCGACACCTCTACTTCAAGATCGGCAGCAGTGCCGGGATCAAGTTCGACATGATCCCGCCGGTCGCCCAGTCCCATCCATCGGGAGCGTTGTCCGAGTTCCTGGCGGCGCTGGAGCGGATCGGCATCCCCCAGGACCGGATCGACGCCATCCGGGCCCGTGCCGACGACGTGGCCGTGGCTCCTGCCGGGGAGGTGTTCGTGGCAGCGGTGTTCGCCTTCGCGGCGGCGGTCGACGACGTCACCGACGGGCTGCGGGAGCGCTCGGTCGGTGACGAGTTCGATTGGTTCGTCCTGGCCGACCTGATCGCAAGGGTCTTCCTGATTGGGCGGGCGCGATGGCCCGACGACCCCACATCGGAGACCGGGTCCATGCGGGCAGGCCTCTACGCGCTCGCGGAGCGCCTGGACGTGCCGGCGAGTGTGCGGAAAGAGATCCAGGAATTCGCCACCATGGAGCTTCCCGCCGCCACGCTCGACGAGTTCGCAAAGGCCACGATCCGCCTGCAGGAGCTCTGCTACCGCATGCTGTGACGACCGCCCCGCACGCCGGACCTGCCAGGTCCAGCACCGTCCACGGGCAGGTGTGCGGGGACGCCGAAGGCCCGGGGCGGTTGCCCCGGGCCCTCGGCGGGTGGGTGGTCAGGCGGGGAGGACGGCCTCGAGGGCGGCGATGAGCTCCGCCGCCTCCGGCTCGACGCGCGGCCGGATCCGGGCGGCCACGGTGCCGTCCGGGGAGATCAGGAACTTCTCGAAGTTCCAGGAGACGTCCCCGGCCTGGCCCTCGGCGTCGGCGACCTGGGTGAGCTGCTGGTACAGCGGGTGCCGGTCCTCGCCGTTGACGTCGATCTTCTCGAACAGCGGGAAGCTCACGCCGTACGTGGTGGAGCAGAAGGTCTGGATCTCCTCGGCGCTGCCCGGCTCCTGCCCGGCGAACTGGTTGCAGGGGAAGCCCAGCACGGTGAAGCCGCGCGCGGCGTAGCGCTCCTGGAGGCGCTCCAGCCCGGCGTACTGCGGGGTCAGGCCGCACTTGGACGCCACGTTGACGATCAGCAGGGCCTTGCCCTTGTGGTCGGCCAGCGAGGTGGGCTCGCCGGCGAGGGTGCGCAGCGGGATGTCGTACAGGCTCACGATGGTGGTCCTTTCGGCAGGTCGGCGGCGGATTCGCGCCCGGGCACACGGTAGCGGCCCCGGACGGGTCAACCGTGCCGGCGCCGCCGGTGTTCCGGGCGCGAGGGGGCGTACGGGGCGGCTCGTACGCCCCCTCGCGACAGGTCGGAGCGCTACGTCAGAGCGCGAGCGGCTTGACGGCCGTCGGCGCGTGCTCCGGGAGGGTGGCGAGCTCCTCGAACTCGTTGACCTTGTCGATGTCGCTGCCGCTCATCGAGATGTTGGTGACCCGCTCCAGGATCGCCTCGACCACGACCGGGACGCGGAACTCGGCGGCCAGCTTCTTGGCCTCCTCGAACGCGGGCAGCAGGCCCTCCGGCTCGGTGACCCGGATCGCCTTGCAGCCCAGGCCCTCGGCGACCTTGACGTGGTCCACGCCGTAGACGCCCAGCTCCGGCGCGTTGATGTTCTCGAACTCCAGCTTGACCTGGAAGTCGATGTCGAAGTTGCGCTGCGCCTGGCGGATCAGGCCCAGGTAGGAGTTGTTTACCAGCACGTGGACGTAGGGGATCCGGTGCTGGGCGCCGACCGCCAGCTCCTCGATCATGAACTGGAAGTCGTAGTCGCCGGAGAGCGCGACGACCTGGCCCTCGGGGTCGGCGGTGGCGACGCCCAGCGCGGCCGGGATGGTCCAGCCGAGCGGGCCGGCCTGGCCGCAGTTGATCCAGTGCCGCGGCTTGTAGACGTGCAGCATCTGCGCGCCGGCGATCTGGGAGAGGCCGATGGTGGTGACGTAGCGGGTCTCCGGTCCGAAGGCCCGGTTCATCTCCTCGTAGACGCGCTGCGGCTTGAGCGGCACGTTGTCGAAGTGGGTGCGGCGCTGCAGCGTGGCCTTGCGCTCCTGGGTGGAGGCGGCCCACGCGCCGCGGTCCTTGAGCTGCCCGGCGGCCTTGAGCTCCTTGGCGACCTGGACGAAGAGCTCCAGCGCGGCCTTGGCATCGGAGGCGATGCCGAGGTCCGGGGCGAAGATCTTGCCGATCTGGGTGGGCTCGACGTCGACGTGGACGAACTTGCGGCCCGCGGTGTAGACGTCCAGGCCGCCGGTGTGGCGGTTGGCCCAGCGGTTGCCGATGCCGAGGACGAAGTCGGAGGCGAGGAAGTTCTCGTTGCCGTAGCGGTGCGAGGTCTGCAGGCCGACCATGCCGGCGTTCAGCTCGTGGTCGTCCGGGACGATGCCCCAGCCCATCAGGGTCGGGATCACCGGGACGCCGGTGAGTTCGGCGAACTCCAGCAGCAGCGCGGAGGCGTCGGCGTTGATGACGCCGCCGCCGGCCACGATCAGCGGGCGCTCCGACTCCTGGAGCAGCGCGATGGCCTTCTCGATCTGGATGCGGTTGGCGGTCGGCTTGTAGACCGGGAGCGGCTGGTAGGCCTCGGGGTCGAAGTCGATCTCGGTCAGCTGGACGTCGATCGGCAGGTCGATCAGGACCGGGCCGGGGCGGCCGGAGCGCATCAGGTGGAAGGCCTGCTGGAACATGCCGGGGACCTGCGCGGCCTCCAGCACGGTGGTCGCGGCCTTGGTGACCGGCTTGGCGATCGAGGCGATGTCGACGGCCTGGAAGTCCTCCTTGTGCAGTCGGGCGACGGGCGCCTGGCCGGTGATGCACAGGATCGGGATGGAGTCGGCGATCGCCGAGTACAGGCCGGTGATCATGTCGGTGCCGGCCGGGCCGGAGGTGCCGATGCAGACTCCGATGTTGCCGGCCTTGGCACGGGTGTAGCCCTCGGCCATGTGGGAGGCGCCCTCGACGTGCCGGGCGAGCGTGTGCCGGATCCCGCCGGAGGCCTGGAGGGCGGCGTAGAACGGGTTGATGGCGGCACCGGGCACGCCGAACGCGACCTCAACGCCTTCGAGCTTGAGGATCTCCACGGCCGCGCGGGCGGCTGTCATACGAGGCATCGGGTTTCTCCTGCGTCGGCCCGCAGTGGCTCGGAGGGCTCATCTCCTGAATTCCACCATACGGAAGAACGGTTTCTGTATGTGGAAACAAGGTAGGGCGGGCCTCGTCGGGGCGTCAAGGGGGACTTCAACAGAATGTGTCAGTCCGCATCCGAGGGGAATTGGCGGGTCGACCAGGAGGATTCCGTACGAACGGCCGACGATCGTGCGGGCGTACGGAGGGAGGCGATCGTTCCGCGCCGAAAAGCGTGCCCGGTGTGCAGCACGCGTGAAGGGACGGTGGCCGAGGTGGGCCCGCCCCGCCCCCCTGGGTACCGTCGGTGGCACGCCGGGCCCGTGACGTCCAACTGAGGCCGCGGCAGGGGGGGTTGGGAACGCCGGGGACCGGGGGGAAGTCCGCCGGCGGCCCCGTCCAGGACCAGCGCGCCCGGTCCGCCGCACCCGAGCGAGGGACGCACCCCCCGGCCGCACCGCGGTCCTCCGCCCTTCCTTCCTCTCCCGCCTTCCCTCGTCTCCCGCTGCGACCAACCGCTGCGACCTCCTGCTGTGAGCTCCAGCTGTGACCTCCCGCTGCGGCCTTCTTCTGCTGAGACCTGCTCCCGCACGGCACCTTTCTCCCGCCCGGCACCTTTCTCCCGCACGGCACCTTTCTCCCGCACGGCAACCGGCGTGCCCGCAGCGGCGGGCGCGCGGAAGGAACGTCTCCATGCGCTGCTGTACCCCTGCCCGACCCCCGGCGGTGACCGGGTGAACCGACCGCCGCACCGGAGCGAGAGCCCGCCGGGCCGCCCCCGGAAGAACGCCCCGCCGGGCCGGACCCGGCTCTCGATCGCCGCGCTGCGCGCCGTGCCCTGGCGCCGGGACCTGCCCGCCTCGCTGGTGGTGTTCCTGGTCGCCCTCCCGCTCTGCGTCGGAGTGGCCGTCGCCTCCGGCGTCCCGGCCGAGCTCGGCCTGGTCACCGGCATCGTCGGCGGCCTGGTGGTCGGCGCCCTGCCCGGCAGCAGCCTCCAGGTCAGCGGGCCCGCCGCCGGGCTGACCGTCCTGGTCGCCGACGCCGTCCGGCAGTACGGCACCGGCGCCCTCGGCCTGCTGGTGCTCGGCACCGGCCTGCTCCAGCTGGTGATGGGCGCTCTGCGGCTCGGCCGCTGGTTCCGGGCGATGTCCGCCTCGGTGGTGCACGGCATGCTGGCCGGCATCGGACTGACCCTGGTGTTCGGCCAGCTCTACGCGCTCGCCGACCGCCGCGCCCCCGCCACCGGACCGGAGAAGATCGCCGGACTGCCCGGTCTGCTGAAGGACGTCCTCACCGCCGCGGCCGAACCGAGCGCGGTCGCCCTCGGCCTCGGCACCCTGCTGGTGCTGGTCGGCTGGAGGCACCTGCCGGAGAGGGTCGCCCGCGCCGTCCCCGCGCCGCTGGCCGCCGTCGGCCTCGCCGCCGCCGTCACCGCCGCCGCCGACCTGCCGATCGCCCGGATCCGGGTGGCCGGCCTGCTCGACGTCGTCCGGCTGCCCGACCGTGACTCCCTGGGCGCGCTGGCCGGCACCGCCGGCATCGGCACGGTCGTCGCCTTCACCCTGATCGCCTCCGCCGAGACGCTGTTCAGCGCCGCCGCCGTCGACCGGATGCACCACGGCCCGCGCACCGACTACGACCGCGAACTCACCGCCCAGGGCGTCGGCAACACCGTCTGCGGCCTGCTCGGCGCGCTGCCGATGACCGCGGTGATCGTCCGCAGCGCCACCAATGTCCAGGCCGGCGCCAAGACCAAGGCCTCCCGTTTCCTGCACGGCTGCTGGCTGCTGCTGTTCACCGCGCTGCTGCCCGGCGCGCTCGGGCTCGTCCCGCTCACCGCGCTCGCCGCCGTGCTCGTTCACGCCGGCGCCAAGCTCGTGCCGCTGCGCCGGATCGTCGCGCTCTGGCGCGGCCACCGGGGCGAGGCGCTGGTGCTCGTGGTGACGGCGGTCTCGATCATCGCCACCGACCTGTTCGAGGGGGTGCTGATCGGCATCGGCCTGGCGGTGGTCAAGTCCGCCTGGCAGACCTCCCACCTGCAGATCGCGGTGGAGGAACTGGTGCTGCCGAGCGGCCAGGCGCTGCACCGGGTCCGGCTGAGCGGCAACGCCACCTTCCTGCGGCTGCCCCGGCTGCTGGACACCCTGGAACGGCTGCCGGACGACCGGCCGGTCGAGCTGGACTGGTCCGGGCTGCGCCACCTGGACCACGCCTGCACTGTCGCCCTCACCTCCTGGGCCGCCCAGCACCGGGCCCGCTCCACCGCACCGCTGGCCGTCGAACCGCCGCTGCCTTCGGTGGCCTGATGGGTTGTCCGGCTAGCCTGGTCGCCGGTTCGGGAGGGTCCGGACCGGCGACCAGTGCCGTCGACACAAGGAGCGCAGAGCCGTGATCGCAGCCTTTTCGGTGACCCCGCTGGGGATCGGCGAGGACGTGGGGGAGGCGGTCGCCGCCGCCGTCCGGGTGGTCCGCGCGAGCGGGCTCCCGAACCGGACGGACGCGATGTTCACCAGCATCGAGGGCGAGTGGGACGAGGTGATGCCGGTGATCCGGGAGGCGATCGAGGCGGTGAAGGCCCACAGCAACCGGGTGAGCACGGTCATCAAGATCGACGACCGGGCCGGGGTCACCGACGGCCTCACCGCCAAGGTCGCCTCCGTGGAACGCCACCTCGCCGAGGGTTAGCGCCTGCCCCGTTCGGCGACCGGCTCCGGCCGGCGCCGGGCACCACGCGGGAGCGGCCTCAGTCCAGGACCAGCACTGCTTCCCGCTGCACGGGGATGCCGGTGGCCTGCGCGGCCTTCGCCTCCACCGTCCACACTCCCGGCGGGGGCGAGAAGGTGGCACTGTAGCCGCCGTCGCCGTCGGGGCGCAGCCGCCGCCGCTCGACGGTCTCCCCGCCGGCCGCCGAGACGAGGCGGGCCTCCAGGAGGAGGCCGGGGTCCTCGGACACCGCGGTCACCGGCAGCGGGGTGCCGGCGGCCACGGCCTCCGGGACGTCGATGCCGAACCCGGTGCCGAGTGTCTGGTACGGGCGGTGGTCCAGCGCTTCGTATCGGTCGTACAGCTGGCGGTGGAGCATGGCGTCATTGGGCAGGGCCGTGTGCCCGAGACGGAACCAGTCGACCCGGGCGGCGTCCTCCCACTCGGGTGGCGTGGCCGACAGGCACGGCACGGTGCCGTCCCCCTGCCAGCGGTCCTGGTCCCCGAAGCGGTCCGCGTAGGTGACGGTCCCCCCGCTCACGCCGAGCGCGACGTCGGTCGGCTCCCCCTTGCCACCCGAGGCGAACACCCGGTACGCGGCGGGGAGGCCCGCCATCAGGTCCGCCGCGGCGTTCCGGCGCACCGCCTCGTCCAGCTCGCGGCGGAAGGCGAAGGCGTCGTCGACCATGGCGCTGTCGAGGTCGGGAAGGGGCACCGCGTTCAGCCGCGTCCCCGAGGCGTGGTCCGTCACGCACTGGTAGGTGGGCAGGAGTTGGTGGACGGACGGCATGGTGCGGGCAGCTGTCACGAGGGCTTCGCGCAGCCTGGTCCCGATCCCGAGGAGCTTCCTGCCGGACAGGGTCCCGGTGAGGATCCGTACGGCTTTCACCGCACCCGAGTACGGCGTTCCGATGGTCACCAGTGACCGGGCGGTCTCCCGCCCGCCCAGTACCTCGAGGTAGTAGCGGGTGACCAGGCCCCCCATGGAATGGCAGACGAAGACCACGCGGGGTTCCTCCTCGTCGCCCGCCGCCCGTCGTTCCTCGCGCCACCGCGCGAGTTCGCGGCCGGTGAACTCCTTCAGCAGGGCCGCGGAGTGCCGGTTGGACAGCCGCCAGTCGTAGGGGAACACGGCGACCCGCCCCTCGGCCAGCTCCCCCAGGTGCCGGGCCAGCTCCCGGTACGCCACGTGGGGCAGCAGCCCCGGGTAGATGCGCGGTTCCCGCAACAGGCCGGCGGGCGTCAAGGCGTACGGCCCGTCGGGCGCCTCGTCGCCCAGTCCGGGAGGCAGTGTCAGACGTTCGAAGAACCGTTCGGCGCCCAGGGCCAGTCTGCCGCCGACGCCGAACGACAGGTTCCACACGTCGCGACCGTCTCCGTCGCGCAGAACGCTTCCCATCACCCCGGGGACGAACACCACAAGATCGTGTGCCACCTGCTGATCCTCCTTCACTTCGCCGGTTCGCTGTCGGTGCCGACGTTCAGGCCGGAACGGCGCCGCCGGGCGGGGACACCGTCAGGACGTCCATGCGTTCCAGGCCCACGGACGCCACGACGAGCTCGGATCCCCCCGGCGCGGCCTGTGCCATCACCTGGTAGACGGCGAAGCCGCGATCGGGTACGCCCGGCGTGGGCCGATCCGCGTGCACGTCCCACAGGTGCAGCACGTGCGAGGCGTCGGCGGCCAGGACCACCACGCGGTTGCCCGGCAGGCTCCGGCAGACCAGGGAACGCACCGCCGTCACCGTGGTGCTCAACGGGCGCAGTTCCACGGCGCCGCGCGCCGCCTCCAGCGCCGCCGGCTGTGCGACGAAGACACCCTTGTCCGTCGCCACGGCGACATGCCTGTGCCCGTTGTCGTCGTGCGTGCCGGACAGGGCGCGGACCGGTGCACGGTCCGACGGCCTCAGCGGCACCGGGGTGCCGGGCTCCTCCCCGTCCCACAACCACACGGTGTCGCCCGCACCGGCGAGCAGGAAGGAGCGGCCCAGCGGCGACTCCACGAAGGAGAGGCTGCGCACCATGTCGTTGGGCACGTGCAGGGGCGGCAGGGCCGTGGCGGACCGTACGTCCCAGCGCCGGACATGGCGGTTGTCGGCGGCGAACACCCGGACGGCCTGGCGGGCGGCCAGAGTCACGGCCCTCACCGTGCCGTCCTCACCGGGCGCGACGGGCAGGGCGGTCGCCGCGCCGGCCCCGAGCCGGCGGACCACGACGGTGGGCCCGTGCGCCGTGCTCCGCCCGGCTGCCGCCAGCCACAACGCACCCGAGGTGTCAGCGCGCAGATCCACGGCCTTGTAGGCGGCGAGCTCCGACTCGTCGTGGACGACCCGCCCCCGCAGGTCCCACACCCGCACGGCTCCCCGGGCGGCGACGACCACGGCACCCTCGCCGGGAGCGGTACACACCAGGGCCCCGGCGTGCTCCAGGCCCGGTGCGGGCAGCCCCGTGCGGCCGCTCGGGGAGCCCGCGTCCGCGGCGGGCCCGTGCTCCCACACCCGTACCCGGCTCCCGTCGGCCACGGCCACCCGGCCGCGCTCGCCGCGCAGTACCGTGACGGAGGTCGGCCGCGACCGGAGTCCGGTCAGCGGGGCGAGCTCACGGCGGGCTGCCACGTCCCACTGGCGGATCCGCCCGCCGTCCACCGCGAAGAGCAGCGGGTTCGTGGAGTCGGTCAGGGCGGCGGTCGCTCCCGAGGGGTGCCGGAGACGGGTGCTGAAGACGGACTCCACCCGCAGCTGCCGGCCCTCCTCGTCGAGCCGCCACACGCGAACCTGCGGGCTCGATGTGGTGACCGCGGCCACCCAGGGACGGTCGCCCGCCGTGGTGACGGCGAGGCATTCCACCCGGCCGGCGTCGGAGCCGAACGCGCCGCGCCCCACGCCGACCAACGGATCCAGGGCGACCACCCCCCGCTCGCCGCCGACCAACAGGCAGGGCGAGCCCCCGACGGTGGTGACGGCCGTGGCGTACACCTCGCCCACCCGGCTCCGCCAGAACCCGAGATGCCGAAGCCGGCCCTCCCGCCAGTCCCAGACGGCCACATGGGTGCCGAAAGCGGCCGCGACGATCTCCCGGCCGGCCACGATCCCCACGGCGACGGCGCTGATGGGCGCCGCCCAGCCGAGCGTGTGGACGAGTCCCGGCCCGCTCCGCGGCCAGACCAGGACGCGTTCGGCGGCTGCCGCCACCGCTGCGATCCCGCATTCGTGGGAGGGAGCGGCCAGTGCCGTCAGCCGATGGGTCGCCGCGCCGAGTGCGGCGGGTACGTGGCCCCGTACGAGGTCGGGCCGACCACCGAGGGTGCTCCAGTGCCACAGGCGTTCGGCGGCGGCGTAGAGTCCTCCGTCCGGGCTTGCCGACACGACGAGGACGTCTCCGAACGGCAGGCCCAGGCTGCGTTCGGGGGCGGACCGCTCAGCGGTGGTCCACTCGTCCGTCCAGTGCAGGTGTGCGGCGGAACGCGCCCAGGGCATGAGTTCCGGCTGCTGACGCAGGGCCTCCGCCTGCAGCAGGGCGGCGCGTTCGTCCGGCGACCTGCGCGCCAGGTCCTCGGCGATCGGCCGGTACAGGTCCACCTCCGCCGAGGCGGCCGCGCCGGGCTGGTCGAGTTGGGCCACGAGCCGCTCGGGATCGAGCCGGACGAGCAGTTCGGCGTCCTGGAGGAGACCGGCCAGCCGACCGGCCCGGGCGGCGTGCGCGGCCGCGTACCGCGCGATGTAGGAGTTGGTGGCGCCGCGGCCTCGGTACAGCTCGTGGTGGACCTGGTGGAGCACCGCGGCCATCGTGGCGTGCGTCTCGGCGTCCGGGAGGCCGGCGGCGCGCAGCACGTGGCTGACGAGCGCCTCGTGGTTCAGCCGGAAGACCGGCTGGCCGGCCTCACCGTGCGCCACGATGTGCGCACCGCCGAACTTGCGCATCGCGACGATGTCGTGGGCCTCGTAGTGGTGGCTCTCTCCTCGCGCCTCGGCCAGCGCCCGGGCCGCCAGGAGCCAGATCCTGTCGTCCTCCGGCAGACCGGCTCCGAAGGAGAGCGCCAGCGGGAGCAGGAGTCCGAGAGCCCAGCCGGCGGCGGAGGTTGCGCCCGGTGCGGCCGTGTCCAGCGCCCGGATCTCCTGGTCCAGGGCCTCGTCCAGTCCCGAGGCCAGCACCTGCCGGAACTCCTCGTCCTCCGGTCCCACCGCCCGGTTCAGCCGCAGCAGGGCGGAGCAGTGCAGCTTCGCCACCAGGAAGGTACCCGCGCTCCGGTGCCCCAGGGCGCGGCACACCGCGTCGAGTGTCCCCTCGGCGTCGCGGTACGGCCCTTCCGGGCCGCCGAGGCGGGCGCGCACATAGCCGAGGATGTCGTCGTCCCGGTCCGGCGCGCGGTCGAGGTCGAACCTGAGTGCGCCGTCCAGGAGCGCGGCGGCACCCCCTTCGGGCAGGGGTCGCGTGCCGATCAGGACGCGGACGGTCGGCTCGTGGGAGAGCGGGATCAGGACCTCGACGATGAGCGAGTCCAGGTGGGCCGGGTCGGTCTCGTCGAGCCCGTCGACCAGGAAGGTCGTCGACGCGGCGTCACGGCACTTCGTCAGCAGGGCGTCCATCAGCGCCCGCAGATCCGGCCAGCCGTCCCCGGGTTCCTCGAGTTGCAGGCCCTCGGCCAGCTCACGCGCGCATTCGAGGGCGCTGCGGCCGCGGCACTGGATGCCGGCGTCGATGGCGCTGAGCATCGCCCGTCGGCGGATCGGCGAAAGCCCTCTGAACTGCGGGGTGTTCGCGATGGTCATCAGGGCCAGCTGGGCGAGTAGAGCCGACTTGCCGCTGCCCGGGCCCCCGGTGACGATCAGCGCGCCGTTGCGGCCGGGTGAACCGATCCAGTCGACGAGGCGGCCGAGGTAGTTCCGCCGTCCGGTGAAGAAGCCGGCGTCGTCCTCCACGAGCAGCCCGGTGAAGCGGCTGCGCAGCATCGTCTGCACGTGGGCGTCGAGCAGCTCCTGCCGACGCGACCGGGCAGCCGTGGACAACGGCCGGGCGAGCGCGTCGTAGTACGGGTTGACGATCAGGCCGACGAGCCTGCTGCCGCCGTGGAACTGCGGGTACACCAACTCGTCGGCGAGCACACTGCTGACTGCCTCGACCACCTCGGACGCGTGCAGTGCCTGGGCGTACGGCGTCCACAGCAGCCGCTCGCGGAACTCGAAGCGGGGATCGTCGCAGACGCGGCGGAACGCGTTCAGCCAGGCGCCGAGCTGCGCCCGCTGGTCGCCGTGCACCGTGCCGAGGACGCCCACCCCGCGGAAGTCGGGTGAGCCCTTGGCGGCCGGCCGCGGGCCGAGGTGGTCGTCCTCTCGGTCGAAGAAGCCCGCGTGCACCTCGCGGGCGGCGTCCGAGGCGTGGCAGGTGTCGAGGACCACCAGGATGTCGCCGCTCGCCTGTCTGAGCAGTTCGGCCATGTCCTCGGTGGTCAGGCTGCCGTCGTACTGGTCCGGATCGAGGTCCCGGCAGGGCAGGACGACCGCCCTGCTCCGGCCCTTCTTGATCCCGTGACCGATCCAGTAGAGGATCTTCCGCCTGGCGGGCGAGGCCGCGAAGCGGCGCAGCCCCTGAAGGACCTCGTGCCTCGTGCCCGTGACGGGCGGGGCGTCGGTCGTGAAGCCCAGCCGACGCGCCAGTGAGCGGAACTCCTCGGCGTGCTCGCGGGCGCCGGGCAGGTCGAAGTGCGGGTGGTGGTCGTAGGTGTCCAGGCACACCACAACGGCCTCGCCGTGGTCCCCGCCCATCCCCACTCGACCTCCCCCGTCCGTGGCAGATCATGTTGCCGCTCGTCACACCGGTGTGCAACTGTCATGTATCAGAAGCGGATTGACGGATGGGGGAACCCTTGCACGACCGGGAGCACTTCCGTATCGGGCCACTGCGCACCACCTGTTACGTCTACGAAGGGGACGGCACCCGGCCCATCAGCGAGCGGAACCTCAGGATCTACTACGAGGCCGACGATCCCGTGTTCGTGCCGGAGGAGGTGCGGCGCTGGCGCCAGGAGATCGAGGACGAGCAGCGCACCCGTGCGGTGG
This sequence comes from Kitasatospora sp. NPDC051164, assembly GCF_044455625.1. Taxonomy (NCBI): domain Bacteria; kingdom Bacillati; phylum Actinomycetota; class Actinomycetes; order Kitasatosporales; family Streptomycetaceae; genus Kitasatospora; species Kitasatospora sp. NPDC051164. The sequence goes on from NZ_JBITFB010000006.1 coordinate 23,554, forward strand.
CGGGCCGTGACCGGCGCTGGAACCACCCGCTGTTCGCGGTGGAGACGGTGGCCGTCACCCGCAGCGACGACCGCGAGGACCCGATCGTGGAGATCAGGTTCTCGTCGGCCGACTACTTCACCTTCCTCGCCGCCCAGCAGCTGGATCGGGCCCTGGAGGACGGCGAGGGCGCGGGAAGGACGCTGCGGGAGCACTACCTGGACGGCCAGGATCCGATCCTCGTCAACGGCTTCCTCTCCGCCAGCTTCGGCGCCAATGTGGCCGTCGTGACGGGCCGCGACCAGAAGATGCTGTTCTCCCGGCGCAGCGCGACCGTCGGGATGAACGCCGGGAACTGGAACTCCTCGGCGAACGAGGGGCTGTCCGGGCGGCACGACCTCAAGGACGGGGTGCCCGACCTCTTCGGTGCCGCCCGCCGTGCCCTGCGTGAGGAGCTGGCCGTCCACGAGGACGACCGCTGCGAGCTGGAGTTGCTCTCCTTCGCGATGGACACCGAGCTGCACCAGTGGGCCGCGTTCTTCCTGGCCGTGCTGCCGGATCTCAGCGAGGAGCAGCTGCGCGACCGGTGGAGCAGGGGCATCGACGACAAGTGGGAGCACAGCGAGTTCCGCTTCGTCCCGGCCGAGCCCGACGACGTGCTGGCGTTCATGCTCAGTCCCGAGGTCCGGGGCCGTTGGACGGCCTGCGGCCCGGCCCTGTTCCACCACGGGCTGGTCCGTCTGATGACGCGGCGGCTCGGCGACGCGGGCAAGGGCCGGATAGGGGTGGAGAAGGCCATTGACCGGGCCGTGGCCGCACTCGCCGACACGGGGGGAGCAAGCGGGCCCGCCTGATCGGTGCGCCGTCTCGGCCGGCCGCGGCCGCGGCCGGCCGAAAGCAGCCGCGGCCGCCGGGCGGGTTGTGCGGCTCGGGACCAGGGGCGGTCGTCCTCCCGTGCGGGTGACTTCCGCACCGTCGGGCCTGGGCTCAGGTCGTGGTGCTCGGGGCTTCGGCCGGGGCCCGGTCGGCCGGTGCGCCGGCGGCGGAGCGGCGGGTCAGGGCGCGGTCCAGGGCGTACGGGCCGGAGCCGAGCACGGCGATGGTGAGGAACGCCCAGCAGAACATGACCGAGGCCTCGCCCCCGTTCTGCAGCGGAAGCAGCGCGTGTTCCTGGTGGACGGTGAAGTAGGCGTAGGCCATGGCGCCGGAACAGAGCAGGGCGGCCGACCGGGTGCCGGCGCCGAGCAGGACCAGGGCGCCGCCGACGAGTTGGATCAGGGCGGCCCACCAGCCGGGCCACTGGCCGAGCGGGAGGGTGCCGCCGCCCTTGGCGCCGCCCAGGACGCCGAAGAGCGAGGCGGCGCCGTGGCAGGCGAAGAGCAGGCCGACGACGATCCGAAAGGCCGTCAGCACCACGGGTCTGGCGGCCTCGGCGGCCTGGCGGGGGGTGGTGGGGAAGTGTGCGGACATGCCGGAACGCCTCCTGCGGGGAGGAGGGATGGGGCGGTAAGGCTAGCCTTGGTCTAGTCCACTTGGCAATGCCCTGTCAGATGTTCGGCGCGGGTCGGAGCTCGGCTTTTCTTGACCGATCATTCTTGAACTGGCTACAGTGTGCGACATGGCCAGAACGAAGGAATTCGACCCGGACGCGGCACTGCAGGCGGCCCTCGAGCTGTTCTGGCAGCGTGGCTACGAGGCCACCTCGATGGCCGACCTGGTCGAGCGGCTCGGCATCGCCCGGGCCAGCATCTACGCCACCTTCGGCAGTAAGCACGAGCTCTACCTGCGGGCGCTGGAGCGGTACGCCGAGCAGACCGACCCGGTGCTGCTGGCGGAGCTGTCCCAGCCCGGTCCGGTGCTGCCGACCGTCCGGGCGCTGGTGCGGCGGTACGCGGCGGAGTCGGCCGGGGGCCGGCGGGAGCGCGGCTGCTTCGTCATCAACACCGCCGTCGAACTCGCCCCGCACGACCCCTCGGCGGCCCGCCGGGTGGGAGCCAGCCTCGCCCACCTGGAGACGGTGCTGACCGCCGCCCTGGTGCGGGCCGAGGCACAGGGCGAACTGCCCGCCGGGCGGGAGCCCCGGGCGCTCGCCCGGATGCTGATGGTGCTGATGCAGGGCATGCGGGTGATGGGCAAGACCGCCGACGGCGCGGCCCGGGTGGGGGACGCCGCCGAGCAGGCGCTCACGCTGCTGGACCCGAGGTGACGGCCGGCGACTGACGGCCGGCGGTCGAGGCCTGGCCGGTCGCGTCCTCTGCTGTCCATAATCTGGACCGAACGGTCTTTATAGAGAAGGGGGGTTCTCATGAGTGTCGCCACGGCGGGTCGGTTCGGATTCGCACTGCTGGGCGTCGTACAGGCGGTGCTGATCTTCACGATCACGATCCTCACCGTTCCGCTGCCACTGGTGGCCCGGGAGTTCGGGCTCGGCCCGTCCGGAGTGCTGCTGCTCAGCGCCTCCTACGGGCTCACCTTCAGCTCCCTGCTCCTCCTCGGCGGCAGGCTGGCCGACCGTCACGGCGGGCGCCGGATCCTCCGAGCGGGCCTGCTCCTGCTCGGCGCCGCCTCGATCGCCTGCGCCCTCGCGCCCGGCTACCCCGTCCTGCTCGCGAGCCGCCTCGTCCAGGGCGCCGGCGCGGCCCTCACCGCCCCGGCGGCGGTCGCGGTGGTCCGCGTGCTCCACCCCGAACCCGCCGCCTACCGACGGGCGATGGCCACCTGGGGCGGCCTGTCGGTGCTCGGCGCCACCGTCGGTAGTGTGCTGTCCGGCGCGGTCGCCGCCGCGCTCTCCTGGCGCTGGCTGTTCGCGGTGCCCGTCCTGGTCGCCCTCACCGGACTCGCCCGCTCCGGCACGCTGCCCGCCGCCACCCCCGCCGGGCGCCGCCCGGCCCTGGACCTGCGCGGCGCGGCCCTCGCCACCGCCGGTGTCTGCGCGGCGAGCTACGCCCTGGTCGCGTCCACCGAGCGCGGCTGGGCCGACCCCGAGGTGTACGGGCCACTGCTCGCCGGACTCGCCCTGCTGCTCGCCTTCGCCGCCGCCGAACGCCGCACCGCCGACCCGCTGCTGCCGCCCGGCTTCCTGGCCGACCGGCGCCGCGCCGTCGCGCTCGCCGCCGTCATGGTGACCGCCGCCGGCACCACGCTGACCTTCGTCCTGCTCTCGCTCTACCTCCAGCAGCAGCGCGGCTGGAGCGCCGCCGCCACCTCCGCGGCCTTCCTGCCGTACGCGGCCGCCCTGCTGCTGTCCGGCCGCCTGGCCGGCCCGCTGACCGTCCGGTACGGCCCGGCGCCGGTCACCGCCGGCGGGCTCGCCGTGGCGGGTGCCGGACTCGCCCTGCTCGCGGGCCTCGCCCCCGGCAGCGGGTACACCCTCGGGCTGCTGCCCGGACTGCTCCTACTGCCCGCCGGAGCCGCCGCGGCCTTCGCCGGAGCGGCCGTCCTCGCCACCGGCGGGGTGGCCCCCGAGCGGACCGGCCTGGCCGCAGGCGTTTACAACACGGCCATGGAGCTCGGCCCCACCGCCGGGTTGGCCGCCCTGATGGCGCTCGCCGCCACCCGCGCGAGCGTCGTCGGCGGATACGCCACGGCCTTCGCGGCGGCCGCCGCCGGGCTGGCAGTCACCGCCGTCGCGGTCGCCGCCCTGTCCCGAACCACCAGCGCGCCGGAACCAAGCACCACCGCACCGGAACGAACCAGCACTGCACCGGAGCCAAGCACCACCGGACCGGAACCAAGCACCACCGCACCGGAACGAACCAGCACCGCATCAGAACGCACCACTCGGATCAAGGAGTTCACCTCATGACCACGCGTTTCGCCGACAAGTCCGTCCTCGTCACCGGTGGCGGCAGCGGCATCGGACGGGCCATCGCGCTCGCCTTCGCCCAGGAGGGCGCCCGGGTCGCGGTCGCCGGCCGCTCCGCGGGCCCGCTCGCCGAGACCGTCGAGCTGATCGAGCAGGCCGGCGGCAAGGCGGTCGCGCTGACCGGCGACGTGACGAACAGTGAGGACGCCGCCCGGCTGGTCCGCGAGACGGTCGAGAGGTTCGGCGGGCTGGACGTCGCCGTCAACAACGCCGGGGTGCTCGGCGCCCTCGGCCCGGTCGCCGACATCGACGAGGCCGAGTGGCAGCGGGTGATCGACATCAACGTCACCGGCACCCTGCTCGCGATGAAGCACCAGATCGGCCACCTGCGGGCCCACGGCGGCGGCGCGATCGTCAACGTCTCCTCCAATGTCGGTGCCCACCGGCGGATCGCCGGCATCGGCGCCTACGCCGCCAGCAAGGCCGCCGTCACCGCACTGACCCGCGCCGCCGCCCTCGACCACATCGCCGAGGGCGTGCGGATCAACCTGGTGAGCCCCGGCCCGGTGGACACCCCCATGTCCTCCCGCCCCGGCGAGAGCGCCGCCGACAAGGGTGAGCGGATGAAGGCCCAGGTCCCGCTCGGCCGGGCCGGCGCGGTCGAGGAGATCGCCGCCGCCGTGCTCTACCTCGCCTCGCCCGAGGCGGGCTACACCGTCGGCGCCGACCTGGTGCTGGACGGCGGCGCCACCGCCTGACCGCCGCCGGGCCTACTCGCCCAGCCAGTCCCCGGGCACCGCCACGTACAGCGCCTCCAGCGCCTGCGGGGTGCGTGCCCGGGCCGTCATCCAGGCGTCCTCGACCACCCCGACCAGCACGTCCGGCCCTTGGTACCAGCGGCAGTTCCGGCCGAGTGCGGGCAACTCGCGGAAACCGGCCGGAAGTTCGTCCTCCGACTCGATGAAGTCGGTCAGCTCGTGGTCCTCCAGCAGCTTCTCCGTCATCGCCATCACCGCGGCCGCCGTCGAGAAGCGCTCCTCCCAGGGCTCCCACCGCTCCGCCGACTTGTCGGCGAGGTCCGGCCGGATCACCGTCGGCGGGTCCTTGTGGTCGAGGCTGTCGCGGTCGACGCCCTCCTGCTCGACGCCCTCCCGCTCGTGGCCGACGCCCTCCCGCTCGGCGTCCTCCCGCTCGAGGTCGGTCAGCAGCACGCCCCAGTGCGCGCAGCCCTGGTTCTCCGCCCGGTAGACCAGCGCCCCATCGAGTACGAACAGTTCGTCCGGCGTCAGCAGCACGTCCTGGTTGCTGGTCAGGTCCGCCCGCCGGCCGAACAGCCGGTACGCCTCGCGCAGCGCCGTCGGCAGCCGCAGGCCCAGCCGCTGTTCGGCGGCGTCGAGTTCGGCGTCCGAGAAGCCGTCGTCCGGCCCGAGTGGCTCGCCCCAGTACGCGGCGAAGCCCCTGACGAGTGCCCAGGAGCCCGCGCGGCAGCGCAAACTTTCGGCCATTGCGGCCCGTATGTCGAATTCCGTTTCGTCCACCCGCGCACCGTACGACACCCCTCCGACAACGGGGTGAACCGCTCAACCGCCGTCCGGGAGCCGGTCAGGGCACGACCGGCCGAATCTGACGCGAACGCGTAATCCGGGTGACACCCGTTGATCACCACGAGGTTCCCGCCGCGTCGTGTGGGCAAGACACGGTTTCGGCCGGAACCGACATCACGAAAGGCGGACGCGCACCGCATGCCGACCGCACCGCACACCGCGCCCCGGGTGGGCCGCCGAAGCCGCTGGGGAGAACACGGGCTCGCCTGGGCCTTCCTGCTGCCCTCCCTGGTGGTCTTCGTCCTCTTCATCGGCTACCCGCTGGGACGGACGATCTACCTGAGCGGGCACGCCAACGACCTCTTCGGCGCGCCCTCCCGCTTCGTCGGGACGAAGCACTACACCGACCTGCTGACCTCGGCGGACTTCCGCCGCACCCTCGTCACCACGGGGCTGTTCACCGTGCTCACCGTGGTGCCCGGGGTGCTCGGCGCGCTGGTGCTGGTGCTGCTCCTGGAGAACCGGATCAGGGGCGTGCGACTGCTGCGCTCCGCCTTCGCGCTGCCCTTCGCCTTCTCGGTGGCCAGCGCGTCGGTGGTCTTCGCGGTGTTCTTCAACCCGGCCAGCGGGGTGCTCAACGGCCTGCTCTCGCACGTCGGCCTCGGCCCGATCGGCTGGCTGACCGACTCCCGGTACGCGCTGGTGTCGGTGGCCGTCACCACGGTCTGGATGAACCTCGGCTACAACGTGCTGGTGCTGTCCGCCGGCATCGGCTCGATCCCGGGCGAGATCGTGGAGGCGGCCCGCATCGACGGCGCGTCGGGCCTGCGGCTGGCCCGCTCGATCACCATCCCGATGCTCGGCCCGAACCTGTTCTTCCTGACCGTGGTCTCCACCGTCCACGCGCTGCAGAGCTTCGGCCAGATCCACATCCTCACCAAGGGCGGGCCGGACGGCTCCACCCGGACCCTCGTCTACTCCGTCTACGAGAAGGCCTTCGCCTACGGCTCCAGCGACTTCGGCACCGCGAGCGCCCAGGCCGTGGTGCTGCTCGTGGTCGTCCTCGCCTGCACGGCCGTCCAGTTCGGCGTCCTGGAGCGGAAGGTGCACTACGTATGACCACCATCGCCACCGGAGCCGAGGCGCCCGAGGCGTCGAAGGCGCCCCGCACGCGCACCCGCCCCCTCGCCGGGCGCTCCCCGCGCGACCTGCTCGGCCGCGCCGCGGTCTATCTACTGCTCGCCGTCGCCGTCGTCACCGTGGCCTTCCCGGTGTACTACGCGATTGCCGGCGCCTTCATGGGCCCGTCCGAACTCTCCTCGTACCCGCCCGCGCTGGTACCGCACTCGGTCACCGGACGGAACTTCTCCGGCGCCGTGGACGCGATCCCGCTGGCCCGCCAGTACGCCAACTCGGCGATCGTGGCCACCGCCATCACCCTCGCCCAGCTGTTCACCTCGATCCTGGCCGCGTACGCCTTCGTCTTCCTGCCGCTGAAGGCCCGGGCCGCGGTGTTCGGGGTGTTCCTGGCGACGCTGATGGTCCCGTGGGAGGCCATCATCATCCCCAACTACCTGACGCTGTCCGGCTGGGGTCTCGGCAACACCTACTTCGGCCTGGTGCTGCCCTTCCTGGCCTCCGGCTTCGGCACCTTCATGCTGCGCCAGGCCTTCCGCCAGCTGCCCGGCGAACTGCGCGACGCCGCCCGGATCGACGGCGCCAGCCACTGGCGGTTCCTGTGGCGGATCGTCGTCCCGCTCAACAAGCCCGCGCTCGCGGCGCTGTCGATCTACGTCTTCCTCTCCGCCTGGAACCAGTACTTCTGGCCGCTGATCATCACCCGCACGGCGAACATGCAGACCCTGCAGATCGGCCTCACCTCGCTGCGCGACTCCGAGATGGCCGACCCCGGGCTGATCCTGGCCGGCGTCGTGCTCTCCCTGCTGCCCACCCTCGCCCTGGTGGTCTTCGGCCAGCGCTTCATCGTCCGCGGCCTCACCGCGGGCGCGGTGCGCTGACCCTCCGTCCCGCCCGCGTCAGTCCTGCCCGCGTCCGTCCTGCCCACGTCCGTCCTGTCGACGTGCGTCCCCTCCGACCAGAGAGAGAACCCTCGTGAAGAAGAGTGCACGCGCGCTCGCGGCCCTGCTGGTGGCCGGCCTGTCCCTGACCGCCTGCAGTTCCTCCGGTGGCTCCGGCTCCGGCGGCTCCAACGACGCCGCCGCGCCCGGCGCCCAGGCCCTCGACCAGGCCTCCGGCGTCACCAGCGTCGAGTTCTGGCACTCGATGACCGGCAAGAACGCCGAGGTGCTCACCGGGCTGGTCGACCGGTTCAACGCCGCGCACCAGGGCAAGATCGAGGTCAAGGCGCAGTTCCAGGGTAAGTACGACGAGCTGGTCACCAAGTACAAGGCCTCGGTGCAGCAGAAGGGCACGCCCGCCCTGGTGCAGGTCTACGACATCGGCACCAGGTTCATGATCGACTCAAAGCAGACCGTCCCCGCCCAGGCCTTCGCCGACAAGGACGGCTACGCGCTGGACGACCTGGACGCCAACATCCGCAACTACTACTCGGTCGGCGGCAAGCTCCAGTCGATGCCGTTCAACTCCTCGATGCCGCTGCTCTACCTGAACACCGACGCCTTCAAGGAGGCCGGCCTCGACCCGGCGCAGCCGCCCAAGGACCTCAACGAGCTGGGCGAGCTGGCGAAGAAGCTGACCAAGAAGGACGCCGACGGCAAGACCGTCCGCTACGGTTTCGGCGCCGCCATCTACGGCTGGTTCGTCGAGCAGCTGCTGGCCGAGTCCGGCTCCATGTACTGCGACAACGACAACGGCCGCAGCAACAAGGCCGGCAAGGTCGTGTTCGACTCCGCCCAGGGCGCCCGGATCGTCCAGTGGTGGGCCGACCTGGTCAAGGGCGGCTACGCGGCCAACACCGGCCGCACCACCGACGACGCCCAGGCCGCCTTCAAGGCCGGCACCGTCGCGATGCACCTGGAGTCCACCGGCGTGCTGCGCGGCTACACCGAGGCGGCGAAGTTCGGCGTCGGCACCGCGGCCTTCCCGAAGGTCACCGCCGCCGACCAGGGCGGCCCGGCGATCGGCGGCGCCTCGCTGTGGATCAGCGGCCCCGGCCACTCGGACGCCGAGAAGCGCGCCGCCTGGGAGTTCGAGAAGTTCGTGACGGCCCCCGAGCAGCAGGCCGTCTGGCACACCGGCACCGGCTACTTCCCGGTCAACACGAAGTCCCTGGACGACCCCAAGGACAAGGAGTGGGTGGCCAAGTACCCGCAGTTCCAGACCGCGATCGACCAGCTGAAGGCCACCAAGCCCACCCCGGCCACCGCCGGCTGCCTGCTCGGCGTGATGCCGCAGGCCCGCAAGGGCGTGGAGACCGCGATCGAGCAGGCCATCTCGGGCGGCAAGTCGGCCCAGCAGGCGCTGGCCGACGCGGCCAAGGAGCTGCAGCCGGCGATCGAGAGCTACAACAGCTCGGTCGGCTGAACCAGCACCAAGGCCACGGCCACGGCCGGGACGACGGCCCGCCCCGCGCACCACGCGCCGGGCGGGCCGTCGTCCGTCATGCCGAGAGCGCCTCTCCGTGCTCGCCGTCCGCCGGCACCGCGCAGGCGGAGGCGAGCTCGTCGAGCGACAGGTCGAGCGCGAAGGCCAGCGCTGCGATGGTGAAGAACGACGGGGTCGGCGCCCGCCCAGTCTCGATCTTGCGCAGCGTTTCCGCCGAGACACCGGCCACCGCCGCCACCTCGACCATGCTGCGCTCACCACGCGCTTCGCGCAGCAGCGCCCCGAAGCGCTCCCCACGAGCGTGCTCCCACGGGGTCAGCGGAGTCCTCACCATGCCCCAGAGTCTAGGGCCTGTGGCTCGGACTCCGGCCCGTGACCGGACGACGGGGGCTCGAAGACGGACCCTAGGGCTTCGGCGCGGTGGAGTCGGCGGGCCAGTTGGGGAGGTCGGCCGGGCCGCCCGGCCGGTCGCGGTTCAGGGCCAGGCAGAGGATGACGACGGTGGTGTTGCGCTCCTCGGAGTAGGAGCCGAAGACGTCATCCGCCTCGGAGTCGCACGCGGCCTGGGCGCCACCGTCGTGGACGACCTTGGTGACCTTGTAGTCGGCGGTGGGCTTGGTGCAGGTCACGAGCTCCATCTTCGGCTTGGAACCGTGGCCGATGTCGTGCACGCAGTCCCCGGCCTGGGCGGCTTCCGGCTCGGACTTGCTGGCGAAGTTGGCGACGATCAGGCCGCCCGTGATCAGCGCGACCAGGAGGAGCGGGCCTCCCACGCGGCGGGTGATCCGGCGGAGCCGCGAGGGCTCGGCCGGGGCGGGGAGCTCGGCCGGGGCGGGGAGTTCGGCGCCCCCGGGCTGCTGGGGGAGCGGCTCGGCAGGCTGGGGGGTCTCGTCGACGGGGGCGGTCGGCGGGGTCGTCACGTGGGTTCCTCATGGTCAGATCATCGGATTGCGCGGCCGAACACTAGCGGATCGCGAGCCACCCGATCGCCACATATTCCCTGGCAGGCCGTCTGCGGCCGCCGCCCCGCCCCGCCGTCGGCTTCCTCGCGGCACGTGCCGGGTGGATGCTCGTCCACCATCGACCGTGATACAAATACCGGTATAAGAATTGGATCCAGGGGAGTGGTTCACCATGGTCGAAATCAAGTCGGACGCCGCCCTCGAGGCGATGCGCGAGGCCGGGCGGGTGGTGGCGGACGCGCTGGCCGCCGTGCGGGAGACGGCGGCAGTCGGCGTCAGCCTGCTGGAGCTGGACGAGGTCGCACGGGGCGTACTGAACGCGGCCGGGGCGAGTTCGCCGTTCCTCGGCTACCGTCCGTCCTTCGCGCCTGTCCCGTTCCCCGCCGTCATCTGCGCCTCTGTCAACGACGCCGTCGTGCACGGCATCCCGAACGGCTACCGGCTGTGCGACGGCGACCTGGTGAGCATCGACTGCGGTGCGGTGCTGGACGGGTGGGCCGGCGACTCCGCCGTCAGCTTCACCGTCGGCGCCGCCCGCCCCGAGGACACCGCGCTGATCGACGCCACCCAGCGCGCCCTGGACGCCGGCATCGCCGCCGCCGTGGTCGGCAACCGGACCGGCGACATCTCCCACGCCATCGGCCGCGTCATCCGAGGCGGACGGTTCGGCACGCCGGAGGGCTTCGGCGGGCACGGCATCGGCCGCCGCATGCATGAGGACCCGCATGTGTCCAACGTCGGCCGCCCGGGCCGGGGTTACCCGTTGCGGCCGGGCCTTGTGCTGGCCATCGAGCCGATGCTGATCGCCGGCGGCCGGGACGACTACGACACCGACCCGGACGGCTGGACCCTGCGCACCACCGACGGCACGCGTGCCGCCCACATCGAGCACACCGTCGCCATCACCGAGGACGGCCCGCGCATCCTCACCCTGCGCTGAGTCCTCACGACCCCTCGCCACGTCGAACACGCAGCTAGGCTCGACGCCATGACCAAAGGCGTGATGTTCGACTTCTCCGGCACCCTCTTCCGGGTCGTCTCCACCGCCGAGTGGCTGGCGGCCTTCACCGCCGCCACCGGCCTCGACCTGCCCGCCCGTGAGCAGGCCGAACTGGTGGACCGGCTGGAGGAGTTCGGCGCACTGCCCGGCGGTGTGCCGCCGCGCCGGATCCCGCCGGAGGTCCAGGAGGCATGGGACACCCGCGACTTGACCCCCGAGCTGCACCGCGCCGCGTACACCGCGCTGACCCGCGCGGCCGAACCGCCCGCCGGCCTCGACGCGGACGCCCTGTACGAGACCCACATGGCGCCCGCGAGCTGGCGCCCCTACCCGGACGCCGCCCCCGTGCTGCGCGAGCTGCGCCGCCGGGGCGTCCCGGTCGCCGTGGTGAGCAACATCGGCTGGGACCTGCGCCCGGTCTTCCGCGCCCACGGGCTGGACGAGCTGGTCGACACGTACGTCCTGTCCTACGAGATCGGGGCCCAGAAGCCCGACCCGGTGATCTTCGAGACCGCCTGCGCCCGGCTCGGCCTGGCCCCGGCCGATGTGCTGATGGTCGGTGACGACCGGACGTGCGACGGCGGCGCGACCGCGCTCGGCTGCGGCTTCCACCCGGTCGAGCACCTGCCCGTCGACCAACGGCCGGACGCCCTGGCACCGCTGGCGGCGACCCTGCCGGATTGACGGGTCCGGATTGACAGGTCCCGATTGACGTGTCCGGGGTGACGGAAGACACGAGGTGGCACCCCTGCTGCCAGGAGTAGCGTGCGGGCATGACCGATCAGGACTTCACCACCCGCATCACCGTCCGCGGGTACGAGACCGACACCCAGGGCCACCTCAACCAGGCCGTCTACCTCCAGTACGCCGAGCACGCCCGCTGGGAATACCTCCAGGCGGCCGGGATCCGCCAGGCCGACCTGGTCGCCAAGGGCGTCGGCCCGGTCGTCCTGGAGACCACGGTCAAGTACCTGCGGGAGCTGCGCGCGGGCGACTCGGTGGACGTGAGCTGCTCGTTCACCTGGCGGGACGGCAAGACCTTCCAGGTGGTGCAGCGCCTGATCCGCGAGGACGGCGTGCTGGCCGCCGAGATCACCGGCGTCGGCGGCATCCTCGACCTGGCCGGGCGCAGGCTGGTCGCCGACCCGCGCGAGCCGCTGCGCGCCCTCGCCGCCGACCCGGCCCTGCTCGGTCTCTGACACACCCTCTGACGCACCCCGCTGTCGGCCCGCCGGAATCCTCTCTGAGGCACCCTCACCATCCGCCGGTCCCCGGCGTCGGAGGCCGCACCCGGTTGCGGCCTCCACCCGGTGGACGGGGGTTTCCCCTACCCCCGACCGGCCCGCTGCCCGGCTGGGGCCAAGTGCGCTGCCGCAGCAGACTCTTGGGCATGCCGAAGAACACGATCACCGTCACCGCCGCCGCGACCGCGGCCGCCGCACTCGCCGTCACCGCGCTGACCGCCCTGCCCGCCTCCGCCGACGCTCCGAACGCCGGGAAGGACCGCCTCACCTGGACCACCTGCCAGGGCGACGCGGACCCGCGCCAGCGGTGCGCCACCGTCACCGTCCCGCTGGACTACCGCGACCCGTACGGCGAGCAGATCACCCTCGCGATCTCCCGCATCCCCGCTGCCCGGCCGGGCCAGCGCCACGGTGTCCTGCTGACCATCCCCGGCGGACCGGGCGGCTCCGGCCTGGACGTTCCGAGCAGCGCGGCCAAGCGCCTCCCGCAGTCCGTCCTGGACCGCTTCGACCTGGTCGGTTTCGACCCGCGCGGCGTCGGCCGCTCCACCCCGGTCAGCTGCGACCTGGACCGCTCCGACCTGACGATGGTCAAGCTGCGCTCCTGGCCCGCCGCCGACGGCTCGATCGACGGCAACGTCGGCTACGCGCGCCGCCTCGCCGAGGCCTGCGCCAGCAACGGCGGCCCGGTACTGCGCAGCATCTCCAGCGCGAACGAGGCCCGCGACATCGACGCCATCCGCGGGGCCCTCGGCGAGCGCAAGCTCTCCGCCTGGGGCGTCTCGTACGGCACCTACGCGGGTGCCGTCTACGCCACCATGTTCCCGCAGCGGACCGACCGGATCGTGCTGGACAGCAACGACGACCCGAACCCGACCCGGGTGGAGCGCGGCTGGCTCGCCGCCTTCGGCCAGGGTGCCGAGGACCGCTTCCCGGACTTCGCCAAGTGGGCGGCGTCGCCCGGCAATCCGGACCGGGTCGCGGACACCCCCGAGGAGGTCCGCCCGCTCTTCCTCGACCTCGCCGCCCGCCTGGACCGCGCTCCGCTGCCCTGGCCCGGGGCCGAGCCGGCCGAGCTGAACGGAAACGTGCTGCGCGAGACCATGATGCAGAGCCTGTCCGCGGACGCCGCCTTCCCGCACCTGGCCGGGCTGATGCTGGCCGGTCTCGGTCGCCGCCCGTTGCCCGCCCCGATGACACCGCCGGAGCAGGTCATGCAGAACACCATCGCCGTCTCGGTCGGCACGCTGTGCAACGACGTCAGCTGGCCCACCGACCCGGCCGCGTACGTGAAGGACGTCGCCGCCGAGCGTGCCGCCCGTCCGCTCACCGCGGGCATGCCGGCGAACGTGACGCCCTGCGCCTTCTGGCCGTCCGCGCCCGCCGAGCCGCCGGTGAAGGTGACCGACCGCGGCCCGGCGAACGTCCTGCTGGCCCAGAACCTGCGCGACCCCTACAGCCCGTACACCGGCGCGCTCAAGCTGCGCGCCGCGTTCGGGCAGCGGGCCCGGATGGTGGCGGTGGACTCGGGCGGCCACGAGACGTACGTGGCCCACGGGAACGCCTGCGGCGACGCGGTGGTGACGGACTACCTGGTGACGGGCCGCCGCCCGGCCGAGGACGTCTTCTGCCCGGCGGAGTGAGCGCGGGCGGAGTGGGTGCGGGCGGAGTGGGCGTGCCCGGAGTGAGCGTGGGACCGGTGAGGGCCGGGTACCGGAAAGCCGGGCGCGAGCCGGGGAATTGCTGAGCGGGAGACGGGCGCGGTCCGAGCCCGCCGGGTGGCACGCGGGGCCAACAGGCCGTGGACGAACGGCCCTTGTCCCTGCGTGCACGTCCGTTCGACTCTCGAGAATGAGTCGAATCTGTCGCGATTTTGTGACAATCCCTCGCCGACACCCCGCCCACGCGGGGTGTTCACGGCCTTAATGTTCGATCTATGTCACCGAAGAGCCGCCGCATATCTTCCCCGGACCCGGGCGACACCTGGGTGCCGCGCCCGAGGCGCCGTGAGACCCCGATCGGGATCCTGCGCCACGCGGCCAAGTTCCTCGGCGCCAGCGTCCTCGGCGGGGTGCTGCTGGCAGGCCTGATCCTCCCGGCGGCCGGCGCGGTCGGGCTCGGGGCGAAGAGCGGCGCCGAGGGCTTCGAGAGCATCCCCGACGACTTCAAGACACCGCCGCTCACCCAGGCCACCCAGATCTTCGACGCCAACGGCGCTCTGATCGCCAAGGTCTACGAACGCGACCGCACCGTCCTCACCGCCGACCAGATGTCCCCGCTGATCCGCCAGGCCCAGGTGGACATCGAGGACGCCCGGTTCTACGAGCACGGCGCGGTGGACCTCAAGGGCGTCCTGCGGGCCGTCACCAAGAACGCCGAGAGCGGCGCCACCGTCCAGGGCGCCTCCACGCTGACCCAGCAGTACGTGAAGAACGTCAACGTGGAGAAGGCCGGGGACGACCCGGAGGCGGTGCGCGAGGCGCAGCGCAAGACGCTCGGCCGCAAGATCCAGGAACTCCGGTACGCCATCAAGCTGGAGGAGGACCTGAGCAAGGAACAGATCCTCACCAACTACCTGAACATCACCTTCTACGGTCACCAGGCGTACGGCATCCAGGCCGCCGCGCAGCGCTACTTCAGCAAGGACGCCAAGGACCTGAGCCTCCCCCAGGCGGCGATGCTCGCCGGGCTCGTGCAGAACCCCACCCAGTACGACCCGAAGCTGCACCCGGTGGCCGCCCAGAAGCGCCGCGACACCGTCATCGACAAGATGGTGGAGAACAAGCACATCACCGCGGACCAGGCCAAGGAGGCGAAGGCCGCCCCGCTGGGCCTCACCTACAAGGACCCGCAGAACGGTTGCATCACCGCCAAGGCCGGCATGGGCTTCTTCTGCGACTACGTGCGCCACGTCGTCAAGCAGGACCCGGCGTTCGGCAAGAGCGCGGCCGAGCGCACGAAGCTGTGGGACACCGGCGGCCTCAACATCTACACCACCCTGGACCCGGAGAAGCAGGCCGCCGCCCAGAACGCCGTCTCCACCAAGGTGTACGTCACCGACCCGGTCTCGGCCGCGATGACGATGGTCGAGCCCGGCACCGGCAAGATCCTGGCGATGGCGCAGACCCGCCCGTACGGCCTGGCCAAGGAGAAGAACGAGACCGTCGTCAACTACAACGTGGACGCGGCGATGGGCGGCGGCATCGGCTTCCAGCCCGGCTCCAACTTCAAGCCGATCGTGGCCGCCGCCGCCCTGGAGGCCGGACTGTCGTCGACCCAGCGGTACGACGCGCCGAACCGGATGGACTGGCCGACGATGAAGACCTGCGACGGCACCTGGAAGAACCTCAGCAAGGGCAAGAAGGAGGGGACGATCCCCAACGAGAGCGCCTCCGAGCAGGGCCCGTACGAGCTCAAGCAGGCCATGGCGCTCTCGGTCAACACCTACTTCGTGCAGATGGAGCAGGAGATCGGCCTCTGCGCGGTCAAGCAGATGGCCAACAAGCTGGGCGTGGCGGGCAAGGCGGACGGCTCGCCGCTGCAGGAGGTGCCCGCGCTCGGCCTCGGCACCCAGGAGGTCAGCCCGCTGACCATGGCCAACGTGTACGCGACCTTCGCCGCCCGGGGCAGCCACTGCGCGCCGATGGCGATCAACCGGATCACCACGGTCGACGGCAAGGACGTGCCGGTGCCGCCGGCCCAGTGCACCCAGGTGATGTCGGAGGACACCGCCGACGTGGTCAACAGCGTGCTGCTCGGGGTCACCGAGAAGGGCGGCACCGCCCGGGACCTGGGCCTGGACGACGGCCGCCAGATCGCCGGCAAGACCGGTACCACGGACGAGAAGAAGTCGGCCTGGTTCACCGGCTACACGGGCAACCTGGCCGGCTCGGTCTGGCTGGGCAGCCCGGGCACCAAGGTGCCGATGCGCAACATCCGGATCGGCGGCAAGTACCAGGCCGAGGTGTTCGGCGCGACCGGCCCGGGGCCGATCTGGCAGCAGGCGATGAGCGACGCGGTCCGGAACATGCCGGAGCAGCGGTTCACCACCGTCTACATCCCGGACCCGCCCAAGCGCGACACCGGCTGCAGCACCCCCAGCGGCTCGCCGAACCCGGTCACCTGCACCGGCGCCCCGGCCACCGGCAGCCCGGGGGCCAACGGGAACAACGGCAACAACGGGAACAACGGCGGCCAGGCCAAGCCGCGCGGCGCCAACCCGACCGGCCGCTCCGCGCCGTCCACCCCGCCGGACCCCGAGGACCAGTAGCCGAAGCGCGGTCCGCACCGGCCGGCCCCGCCTGAGTACCCGTACTCATGCGGGGCCGCGCCGCGTCGGCGGACGATGGCGCCATGCCGCACAGCATCCTCGGCGTCCCCGCCGTCTTCTGCCCCTCGATCGGCTACCTGGCCGGCTCCCTGGTGATCGGCCTCGCCGCCGCGCACGAACGGCGCGCCGCGACCGGCCCCGGCGCCGCCAACGCGGTGCGGCAGTGGACGGCGGTGGTCTGGACGATGCCGGGCTTCCTGCTCGCGATGACCGTCAACCCGTTCCCGGACGGCACCGCGGCCCGCTTCCTCTCCGCCACCGCCCTGGGCGCGGCCGGCAACGCCGCGCTGCTGGCGCTCGCCGCGCACGCCCTGGGGCTCGGGTGAGCCGTCCTGGCATGCGTCGGGCCTACCGGGCCTCGACCGGCTCGCCGCTGTCCTCGTCGAGGTTGAACACCCGCCGGTAGGAGTCCGTCACCACGGTGATCTGCTCCCGCCCGGTCCAGCTCGCCTCCACCAGCCGGGCGTCGTCCGGGCCCCCGCCGATGTCGGCCAGTGACCAGCGCCGCGCCGTCCAGCCCTCGCCGGACTCCAGGAACACCTGCCAGTGCTCGCCCGGCGTCGGCCCGGTGGCGTACGAGCGGTGCACCACCACCAGCGCCTGCTCCGCCCCCGCCGGGGCGGCCTCCCGGCTGCGGGTCTCGGCCGCCGACACCTTGTGCGCGGCCAGCACGCCGAGCAGGAACACCACGCCGGCGGTCACCGTGACCGCCCGGGTGGCCGTCCGCAGGGCGGCGCCGCGCAGGTCGCCCAGCCAGGCGGCCGCGATCAGCGTGGCCAGCGCCGCGCCGAGCAGCAGTTCGGGCCGGTTGAGCAGGTCGGCGACCAGCATCCGGCCGCCCGAGCGGCTCTCCCACTGCCCCTCGGTGTACAGCAGTACGGCGGCCAGCCCGCCGGCCGCCAGCAGCCGGACCAGGACGCGCCTGGTCCGGGACGTCCGCTTGTCCATCGTCCCCCCGTTCACGGTGTCACAGCTCGGCGAGCAGTGTGCGGCCCTCCGGCCAGTCGCCCAGTCCGGAGGCGGAGTTGAGGTGCCCGTACGCGCCCGGCTCGACGTACCGGGCGCCCCAGGACGCGGCGAAGGCACGGGCCCGCTCGGGGGAGACCCACGGGTCGTCGGTCGAGGAGACCACCACGGTCGGGAACGGGAACGGCTCCAGCGCCACCGGCCGGAAGCCCACCAGCTCCGGTACCTCCGCGGTGTCGACGTCGGCCGGGGCGACCAGCAGCGCGCCCCGGACGGCCGCGGTCCGCTCGGCGGGCGCGGTGGCCACCCAGCGGGCCGCGGTGACGCAGCCCAGGCTGTGGGCAACCAGCACCACCGGGCCCTCGGCGGCGGCCGCCGCCACCGCCGCGTCCACCCGGGCCACCCAGTCCGCCTGCTCCGGCTGCTCCCAGTCCGCCTGCTCGACCCGGCGGAAGGACTCCGGCTCGGCGGCCTCCCAGTGGGTCTGCCAGTGCTCGGGGCCCGAATTCTGGTAGCCGGCGAGGACGAGGTAGGTGGTGCGGTCCGGCATGGGTTCCTCCGGCGAAGGTCGGTCGTGGGCAGCAGGATTCTAGGCCGGGCATCGCCGGGCGCCGCAGCCGGGCGGTCGCCCGGCGCGCAGTCTCCGCAATCGGCGCGCGCACCTCCGGATGCGCCGTCGTACGCCCGGTGCGTCCTGTTGCCAACGACGTGACGGGTGCGGCACGTTGGACCGGGCCCGGCCGGCCGCCACTGATCGGAGCCCGCACGAGACCTGACGACCGATCACGTGAAGGGATGTCGGAGATGACATCGAAGATCCTGCTCGTCACCGGGGACGCCGCCGAATCGCTGGAGGTGTTCTACCCGTACCAGCGGCTGCGCGAGGAGGGCTACCAGGTCGACATCGCGGCCCCGACCAAGAAGCGCCTGCAGTTCGTGGTGCACGACTTCGTCGAGGGCTACGACACCTACACCGAGAAGCCCGGCTACAGCTGGCCCGCCGACATCGCCCTCGCCGACGTCGACCCGGCCGACTACGTGGCTCTGGTCATCCCGGGCGGCCGCGCCCCCGAATACCTGCGCAACGACCCCGACGTGCAGCGGATCGCCCGGCACTTCTTCACCGGGGACAAGCCCGTCGCGCAGATCTGCCACGGCCCGCTGATCAGTGCCGCCGCCGGGGTACTGGAGGGCCGCCGCACCTCGGCCTACCCGGCGCTGGCCCCCGACATCAGGGCCGCGGGCGCCGAGTTCGTCGAGGGCGAGGCCGTGGTGGACGGCCTGGTCGTCTCGGCCCGAGCCTGGCCCGACCACCCGGCCTGGCTGCGGGCCTTCATCGAGGTCCTGCGCAAGCACGCCCCGGTCGCCTGAGCGGCCCTACCTGAGCGGCCTTGCCTGACCGGCCCCGTCTGACTCAACCCCGGAGCCCTACCCCGAGCCGTCTCGGGGTACGGCTCCGGGTCCGTTCCGGGTTCGTTCCGGGTCGGACTCCGTCCTGCGGCGCGACGGCGGCCGACCGGATTCCTGGCAGGGTGTCAGGAGCCCCGGGCAGCAGCCCGGTTGACCATCTCCACGACCCGGACCAGGGAGGCCGGCATGACCGCCGCCCCGACAGTCGCCCAGACCGCTCCGACGACGCGCCGCCGTCCGGCCCTGCGCACCGCCGTCGTCGCGGCCGTCGGCGCGGGCCTGCTCGCCGTGCTCGCCCCGGCCGCCGTCGCCCGGCCCGCCACCGGTCCGGTCGCCGCCGGGTGCGGCGGCCGGCACACCGTCGCCACCCGCCCCGGCGCCGTGGACACCCCCGGGCGACACGCCGACTGGGCGGCCGCCGACGCCGCCCTCGCCGGGATGACCGACACCGGCTACTCGACCTCCGCCCTCGCCGGGATGACCGACACCGGCTACTCGACCTCCGCCCTCGCCGCCGTCCGCGAGGACGGCCGGCTGGTCTGGCGCAACGCCACCGGCGTCGCCGAACTCGCCACCGGCGAACCCGCCGACCCCCGCGGTGCCTTCCGGATCGGCAGCGCCACCAAGACCTTCGTCGCCACCACGCTGCTGCAACTCGTCGGCGAGCACCGGCTGGACCTCGACGACCGGCTGGAGTGCCTGATGCCGGGCATCGTCCCGAACAGCACCGCGATCACCGTCCGGCAACTGCTCAACCACACCAGCGGCGTCGCCGACTACACCCAGGACCCGGCCTTCGACTACCGGCGGCCGGAGTGGCTCGACGGCGGACGCTTCACGCACTACGCCCTCCGGGACCTCGTCGACATCGCCGGCCGGTACCCGCCCGCCTTCCCGCCCGGCGCGGACTGGCAGTACTCCAACACCAACTACGTCCTGATCGGCATGATCATCGAGAAGCTCACCGGCCGCAGCTGGAACGAGGAGGTGACCCGCAGGATCATCCGCCCGCTCGGCCTCACCGGCACCCTGATGCCAGGCGACTCGCTCGTCATCCCCGCTCCCCACACCCACGGCTACCACAAGGCGGACACCGGCCCGGTCGACGTCACCCTGCTCAACCCGACGATGGCGGGATCGTCCGGCGCCGGCATCTCCACCACCGCCGACCTGACCACCTTCCTCGCGGCCCTGCTCGGCGGCCGCCTGCTGCACCCGGCCGAACTCGCCGCCATGCAGCAGACCACCGCCCACGGCGAGGGCCGGTCCTACGGTCTCGGCCTGCAGAGGCTGGACACCCCCTGTGGCACCTTCTGGGGCCACGCCGGCGGCTTCCCCAGCTACGTCACGATGATGCTCGGCTCTGCGGACGGGAAGCGTCAGTTCGCCGGGAGCACCACCATCTACGACATCCCGGACCAGGACACCGCCAACGCCGCCTGGAACAGGGTGATCACGACCGCCCTGTGCGGCCCCCGGCCCGGCACGGCCGATCCCGCACCCGGGCTCGCCCGCATGGCACCGTGACCGACCTCCTAGGCTGACCGGCGACACCACGGCCCACCGCCACCAGGAGGACGAGACATGGCAGAGCCGCTGATCGCCGCAGTCGGGGGCAAGGTGCCCGCCGTCGACCCGGGCGCCTTCGTCGCACCGAACGCCGTCGTGGTCGGGGACGTGACCGTCGCCGCCGGCGCGAGCGTCTGGTACGGCGCGGTGCTGCGCGGCGACGCCGAGTCGATCCGTGTCGGCGCGGGCAGCAACATCCAGGACAACTGCACGCTGCACGCCGACCCCGGCTTCCCGCTGGTGGTCGGCGAGCGGATCTCGGTCGGCCACAACGCGGTGCTGCACGGCTGCACGGTCGAGGACGACGTCCTGGTGGGCATGAACGCCACCGTGCTGAACGGCGCCCGGATCGGGGCCGGTTCGCTGGTCGCGGCCGGCGCGGTCGTGCCGCAGGGCATGGTCGTCCCGCCGGGCTCGCTGGTCGCGGGCGTCCCGGCGAAGGTCCGCCGGGAGCTGAGCGAGGAGGAGCGGACGGGCATCAAGGCCAACGGCGAGGGCTACCGGCTGCTCGCCGGGGCCCACCGGGAGATCGAGGTCCTGTAGAGGTCCGTCAGGCGCCGGTCATCGCGGGAGCAGCACCGGCACCGGCACCGGCACCAGCGGCAGGGGCGGCGGCGGCCGGTTCCGCGACGACGGGCGCCGGCCGACGCCGGTCGGCCGCCCAGGCGAGTACCGCGACCAGCGCGCCCGAGGCGGCCAGGCCTGCGCCGACCAGGGTCGGCGAGGTCCAGCCGAGCCCGGCGTCCAGCGCCAGCCCGCCGAACCAGGCGCCTTGCGCGTTGGCCAGGTTGAAGGCGCCCTGCACGGTCGCCGAGGCGAGTGTCGGCGCGGTGCGCGCCTTCTGCAGCACCAGGGTCTGCACCGCCGGCACGATCGCGAAGCCGAACAGCCCGATCAGCACCACCGTCACGGCCGCCGACCACCGGGCGTGCGCGGTCACCGCGAACAGGGCCAGGGTCGCGGAGAGCAGGACGAAGGCCGCGCAGACGGTCGGCCGCAGGGCCCGGTCGGCGGCGAACCCGCCGAGCACGTTGCCGATCGTCATCCCGACGCCGAACAGCGCCAGCACCAGGGTCACCGAGCCGGTGGCGTACCCGGAGACCTCGGTGAGCAGCGGCGCGATGTAGCTGTAGCAGGCGAAGAAGCCGCCGCAGCCGAACACGACGGTGGCCAGCGCCAGCCACAGCTGCCCGCTGCGGAAGGCCCGCAGCTCGTGCCGGAGCCCGGACTGGCCGGGGGAGGGCAGCGCGGGCACCAGCTTGGCGATGGCGAGCGTCCCGGCTGCGGCGATCAGCACGACCACGATCATGGTCGCCCGCCAGCCCAGGTGCTGCCCGAGGAGGGTCGCGGCGGGCACGCCGACGATGTTGGCGACGGTCAGCCCGGAGAACATCACGGCCACCGCTCGAGCCCGCCGGTCGGGCGCCACCAGCTCGGCCGCGGCCACCGCGCCCGCCCCGAAGAAGGCCCCGTGCGGCAGTCCGGTGACCAGCCGTGCGGCGGCCAGGGTCCAGAAGTCCGGTGCGAGCGCGCACAGCAGGTTGCCGGTGGCGAAGAGCCCGGCCAGTGCCACCAGCACCGCCTTGCGCGGCCGTCCGGCGGCCAGCGCGGTGAGCAGTGGTGCGCCGATCACCACCCCCAGTGCGTACGCCGAGATCAGCCAGCCCGCCTGCGGGATGGAGACGTGGAGGCTGTCGGCGACCTGGGGGAGCAGCCCCATGGCGGCGAATTCGGTGGTGCCGATGGCGAACGCGGTGACGGCCAGCGCGAGCAGCGCGAGAGGCAAGGGGGTGACTCCGGGGTGATGCCGAGGACCGGGGGAGCACGCGGCGGATGAATTCGTTCGTCCGGCATCCTAATCCGGTCGGATGACGCCCTCGTGGGGCGTATATGACGAATGGGGGTCGCCGGTAGGGCCTGCGCGCGCGAGACTGGGGGCATGTGCCGCAACATCAAGACGCTGCGACCGCCAGTGACGCCCGACGCCGGCGAGGACGACTTCCGCGCCGCCGCACTGCAGTACGTCCGGAAGGTCTCCGGTTTCCGCGCCCCGGCGGCGCACAACCGGGAGGCCTTCGACCGGGCCGTGGACGCGGTCGCGGAGGCCACCGCCCGGCTCCTCGGCGAGCTGGAGGTCCGTGGCTCGCACGCCCCGGCCGCCGAGGCCGTCGGCTAGTTCCGGCGCCCTCGGGCAGGGAGTATCCGCGTACAGGGAGTAGGAGCAGGAACCGGTGATGAACCCCGCCAAGCGTTACGCCCTCACGTTCCCCGGCACCCCCGGTACCCAGGCCCCGCAGGACGTCGTCGTGGTCACCCGCACCAGCGCGACCGGCCCGGGCGGCCATCCGGTGTACGAGGACGAGAGCGGCATCGTGCGGGCCGAGATCAGCGACTCCGGCGAGGTCCGGATGCTCGCCAGCGGCGGCCACCAGTCCCCGCACCTGCCGGTCCACGCGCACCCGCTGCCCTGACCACCCGGTCCGCCTTGGCCGCCGCCCTGGCCGTCCGCCTCGGCCGGCGGTCCGCCCGGTCCCGCCGGACCGCTGGCGGAGGCGATCGCCGCTCGGGCACAATCACCGCATGACCACAGCGAGTTGGCAGGGCATCGTCATCGCCGAGAGCGAGGACACCGTCCTCGTCGAGGGCAACCACTACTTCCCGGCCGAGTCGGTTCGCACCGAGTACCTGCGGCCCTCCGGGACCACCACGGTATGCGGCTGGAAGGGCACCGCCGGCTACTACACCCTGGAGGTGGAGGGGCGGACCAACCCCGACGCCGCCTGGTTCTACGCCGACCCGAAGCCCGAGGCCGAGCACGTGCGCGGCCGGGTGGCATTCTGGCGCGGGGTGGAGGTCACCGAGTCAGCGGCGGTCACCGCGTAGCCCCCGACCCGTGGGGGTAGTGGATCCCCATGGCAGTCTTCCGCAGACCGGGCCGCTCCCGGTCCACCCCCGAGCCGGACCTGGCCGAGCAGCTCGCCGAACTGGTCGAGGAGGCCGAGCAGCCCGTCGGCAAAGGTCCGGAGGCCGCGTACGCGGCGAAGCAGCGCAGCCGCGGCCGGGCCGTGGTGGTGCACGCCTCCCGGCTGCTCGGCAGCGGTGGGCGGGCCGCCCAGGGAGTGGCGCGAGGGGCGGTGTACGGCGGCAAGGCGCTCACCGAGCAGCTGCTGCGGGCCGCCCCCCGGATCCCGGTGCGCGACCTCGCCACTCTGCGGGCGCAGCACCCGGGCGCGGCCTTCCCCGAGCAGTTGGCCGATCTGCTGGTCACCGGCGCCGTCCGGGCCTCCGGCGCGCTCGGCGCGGGGGTCGGCGCGGCGGCGATGATGCCGGTGCCGCCCGCGATGCCGGTGGAGATCGCGGCCGAGACGCTCGCGGTCGCGGCCGTGGAGATCAAGCTGATCGCCGAACTGCACGAGGTCTACGGCGCCCCGGCGCAGGGCAGTGCCGGCCAGCGGGCCGGGGCGTACCTCGGCGCCTGGGCCAACCGCCGCGGGATCGACGCGACGCTGCTGGTCAGGCCGGCCGGCTTCGCCGCGCTGGCGATCGGCGCGGAGGTGCGCCAGCGGGTGCGCCGCCGGCTCACCCGCAGTTCGCTGCGCCACCTGCCCTCGCTGATCCCGCTGCTGGTCGGCGCGGGCATCGGCGCGACGATGAACCGGAGCGACACCCGCCGGCTGGCCGACGAGGTGCGGGCGGACCTGCGCGCCCGCCCGTCGGCGGGCCGCGCCTACTGGGCCGCGGCCGCGCCGGCGGTGCGGGGTACGACGGTGCCGGAGGGCGAGGAGGCCCCGTAGGGCTCCGGCGCCCCGGCACCTCGGGGCTCCGCTACGGGGTCGGCGGCGGCGGGGCACCCGCGCCCCGGCCCGCCTTGACGCCGTTCACCATCGCCTGGTGGATCGCCCGCGCGGTGATCTCGTCGACCGCCGGCACCGGACTGCCGGACACCGTGTACCAGTCCAGCGCGCCGGTGTACTGGACGGTCAGCCGCGCCTCGCCGTCCACCCAGGTGGTGTGCACGGTGAGGTCGCCGGAGATCGGTCCGACCTCGGTGGTGGTGACCCCGCCGGGGCCGCTGATGATCGATTGGGTGGTCCAGGTCGCCCACGACGCGCGCGGGTCCGCGGGCGGCCGGGCCTGCCGATTGCCTTGGTCGTGTTCGGTCATGCGCCTATCCTCCCCTGCCGGTGGGTCGCCGCCCGGGCAGCGACACCTGCGGTCGCGGCGACCGCCCGGTTCCACCGGGCGGTCGAGTCGGTACGGCGGACGGTCAGTCGAGCCGGCCGGATTCGTCCAGCATGGCGTCGCCTTCCGCCTGCGAGGTGTCCTGCGCGTGCAGGTTCTGCATCGAGGTGATGCCCTCCTCGGGGTCGGCGGCGCGGACGTCCTCGTCGCGGTCGGTGCTCACCTCGGACCGTTCGCTCATGTCGGTCATCGCGGGCTCCGTCTCCTCGGCCGGTCCGGGGGCGCCGGGCCGGAGGCGCGGCTGGGCCGGGTGTCTCTTTCGCCCTTCCAGCCTGCCTCCGCCCCGGCGCAGGGGCCAGCCGGGTGACCGGCGATCCGTGATTCCGCGCCCGTATCCCGACATTTCCGGCCCGGCCCGACGTTTCCGGTCCCGGACCCGACGTCTCCGGCCTCCGGACCCCGGCCGGGCGGCGTCACCGTGAGGTCACCAGGTCACGGGCAGTGACCGCATGCCGTAGATGAACGAGTCGGTACGGAAGGCCAGCTCGTCGCGGGGGATGGCCAGCCGCAGCCCGGGCAGCCGCCGGAACAGGGTGGCCAGGGCGATCTGCAGCTCGGCGCGGGCCAGCGGCTGGCCGAGGCACTGGTGCACGCCGAAGCCGAAGGCCAGGTGCCGTCGGGCGTCCCGGTCCAGGTCCAGCTCGTCGGCGGGCGTGCCGCCGGCGCCGCCGAACACCGTCTCGTCCCGGTTGGCAGTGGAGAGCATCGCGATCACGCCGTCCCCGGCCTTGATCGTCGCACCGCCGAGCTCCACGTCCTCCAGGGCCACGCGGGGCAACCCGGTGTGCACGATGGTGAGGTGGCGCAGCAGTTCCTCCACCGCGCCGGGCACCGCCGCCGGGTCGGCCAGCCTGGCGACGTGGTCGGGCCGGTCCAGGAGCAGGGCGGTGGAGAGCGAGATCATGTTCGCGGTGGTCTCGTGCCCGGCGATCAGCAGCAGGATGCCGGTGCCGGCGACGTCGCGCGGGGTCAGGTCGTCCCGGACGGCGAGCCGGCTGAGGATGTCGTCCTCCGGCTGCTCCCGCTTGCGGGCCGCCAGCCCGCTCAGGTAGTCCAGCAGCTCGTCCCGGGCCTCGGAGAGCTTTTCCAGCGTGCTGGTGTTGCTGAGCAGTGTCCGGCTGACGCTCTGGAAGAACTCGCGGTCCTCGTACGGGACTCCGAGCAGCAGGCAGATCACCAGCGAGGGGACCGGCAGGGCGAAGCCGGTGACCAGGTCGGCCTCGGTGCGCCCCTGGGTCATCCGGTCCAGCGCCTCGTCGACGATCTGCTGGACGGCGGGGCGCATCGCCTCGACCCGCTTGACCAGGAAGTCCCCGGTGACCATCCGGCGCAGCCGGGCGTGCTCGGGGTCGTCCAGCCGCAGGAAGTTCGGGTTCTCGGCGATGATCTCCCGGCGGCCGGGCAGCAGCAGCGGGAAGTTCGGGTGACGCACGTCCGCGCTGAACCGGCGGTCGGACAGGATGGTGCGGACTTCCGCGTAGCCGGTGGCCAGCCAGCAGGACTCGCCCTCGGGCAGGTCGGCGCGGGTGACGGCGGCGGTGGCGGCGGCCTTGGTGTACGCGGGCGGCGGGCCGAACGGGCAGCCGGCGGAGTGCGGCGCCGGCATCGGGATGGCGGCGGCGGGTGTGCTCGTCAAGGTGGGGTCTCCTTGCGTCGCGGTGTTCTCCGGTGGGGGATGGTGATGACTGGCGTTCCGTCAGGGGGTCGTTGTCACCAGAGCAGTTGTCAGTCGTCGAGCTCGGCGGGCTCGTCCTCGGTGACGGTGATCGCCCCGCCCGGGCAGAGCTGGGCGGCCAGTCGCAGATCGGCGAACTGATCGGGCCGGAAGGTGATCTGACGGAGTATCACCAGACTGTCCTGGTCGTCCTGGTCGAACACCGCGGGCATGGTCGTGACGCACATCCCGGAGCTGCAGCAGCGGTCCCGGTCGACGTTCACCTGCATGGTCGGGCACCTTTCGCCAGTACGCCGCCGGCTGCCGGCGGCTGCCTCTCGTTGTCATTGCCAACCTAACCGCCGCTGCTCCGTCCACGGAGGGTGCGGTGCGGGATCGTCGAGAATGGCCGATTCGGCTTCCGCCGGAGGGCCGGCGCGGTGCGGCAGGTTTGAATGGACGCGACCCCGACAGGCGGCGGGTCCCGCCGCCCCGACGGCGAGCTCAGGACGACAGGCCCTCGGCTGCGGCGATCTCCCGCACGGTCGCGACGGTGTCGGCCTCGGCGGCGCCCTTGTCCGGCCGGTAGCGCACCACCCGGGCGAACCGCAGGGCGAGGCCGGCCGGGTAGCGGGGGCTGCGCTGCAGGCCGTCGAAGGCGATCTCGACCACCAGCTCCGGACGGACCCGCACCGTCCAGGCGTCCCGCTCGGTCTCCCGGGCGAGCAGTTCCTCGGTCTGCCAGGCGAGCGTCTCGTCGGTGAGGCCCTTGAAGGTCTTGCCGAGCATCACCCACGGGCCGAGCCCCGGCTCGCCCGCCGCCCGGGCGCCCAGGTGCAGGTTGCTGAGGAACCCGCGC
This sequence comes from Kitasatospora sp. NPDC051164, assembly GCF_044455625.1. Classification (NCBI taxonomy): domain Bacteria; kingdom Bacillati; phylum Actinomycetota; class Actinomycetes; order Kitasatosporales; family Streptomycetaceae; genus Kitasatospora; species Kitasatospora sp. NPDC051164. The sequence continues at coordinate 50,643 of NZ_JBITFB010000006.1, forward strand.
CGCCGCCCGCTGCCCCACTCGGCGGCCAACACGACCAGATCGAGGGTGTGTCGAGGCTTCACCTTGATCCAGCCGATTCCGCGCCGCCCGGCCGCGTACGGGGCCGCCGGATCCTTGACCAGCACGCCCTCGTGGCCGAGGGCCAGCGTGTCCCGGAAGAAGACCAGCGCCTGCTCGCGGTCCCCGGTCTCGGTACGCGCCACCCGCAGGTCCGGCGGCGCCGCTCCGGCCAGCGCCGCCCAGCGCTCCCGGCCCGGCCGGTCCACCAGGTCCTCACCGTCCCGGTGCAGCAGGTCGAAGAAGTAGACGCTGAGCGGGACCTCGGCGCGCAGCCGCTCCGGATCCCGCCGGGCCGCGGTACGCGCGGCGGTCTCCTGGAACGGACGCGGCCGCCCGTCCGGACCGAGCGCGATCGCCTCGCCGTCCAGCACCGCCGAGCGCAGCGGCAGCGCGAGCGCGGCCTCCGCCACCTCGGGGACGCGCGCGGTGATGTCGTCCAGGCTCCGGGTGAACACCGCGACCTCGTCGCCGTCCCGGTGCACCTGCACCCGGATCCCGTCCAGCTTCCACTCCAGCGCGGCCGCACCGGTGCGCTCCAGCGCCGATGCCACGTCCGGCGCGGAGGCGGCCAGCATCGGCCGCACCGCCCGTCCCACCTCCAGCCGGAACGCCGCCAGCGCGGCTTCCCCGCCGGTCAGCGCCGCCTCCGCCACCGCGCGGGCCGAACCCCGGAACATCAGCGCCCGCCGCACCGCCGCCGCCGGGACCCCCGCCGCCTGCGCCACGGCGTCCCCGACCACCGCGTCCAGCGCCCCCTGCCGCAGGTCCCCGACCAGCACCGCCCGCAGGAACCCCTGCTCCACCTCGGTCGCCCGCGCGAACAGCCCGTGCAACAACCGCCGCCGCTCCGCCTGCGCCCCGGCCCCGTGCACTCCGGCGATCCGCTCCAGCTCCCGCTCCACCTCCCGCACCCCGAGCGAGGCCTCCCCGGCCGGCTCCGGCAGCCCCCGGAGAGCCGCCGGCCCGACCCCCGTGCGCAGCCGCTGCGACTCCCCGGACAGCAAGGCCACCGCCGCCGGCGCCTCCACCGGCCCCAACTCCCGCAGGCACCCGGCCAACAGCCCCGTCTTCGCCCGCCGCCCCGGCTCCGCCGCCACCGCCCGCGACACCGACGCCAACCGCCGCAACCCCGCCACCACACCACCTCCTCCACCCCAGCATCCGCGCCCCCGGGGGCCCGCGCCTCAGCAGAGCTGCAGGTGCGGTACTCCGGTGTGACGATGAAGAGAGGACGACTTCCCGAAGAGCGGTCGGATTGGTCGGATCGACATGAGTGAGAACGTCCTTGCCCACGGAGCCGACGCGACCGGCACGACGGACTCCACGACCGCCTTCCGGAAGGCGATCGACGCACTCGGCAAACGCGGCGGAATCGTCGAGATCCCGGTCGGCCGGTACCGGATCGACCAGGCTCCCATCGAGGTCACCACCCCGGTCCACTTCCGGGGGGACGGCGGGATGGTGCGCACCGCCGTCGACGAGGGCGGCGTCAATGTGCCGGGCAGCGTCACGACCCTGCTGTTCCCGCCCGACCAGGACGGATTCGTCGTGGTGGCGCCCTCCTCGGCCAACGCCCACTTCGAGGGCCTGGCCCTGATCCGTACCCGCGCGAGCGGCCCGGCTCCGGAGCGCTTCGCGCGGCGCGGCATCCACGCGGAGAACCGGATCTGGGCCGAGAGCCTGTACCTGCTGAACTGGGAACGCGGCATCGACCTAGACGGGCGCACGAACCACCCCGCGGAGCCGGACCACATCACCGCCTTCGCCACGAACGACTCCTACGTCTCCCGGATCTTCGCCGAGGACTGCTTCTGGGCGACGTACGCCCACGGCCAGGACGCGCAGGCGAGCCACTTCGAACACATCGTGACGCTGAGCTGCGAAGCGGGCATCTACGACTCCAGTCTGGCCGGCAACGGCTACGTCGACTGCTACGTCGACGGCGGGTTCTCCGAGCCGCCCTACTACATGGACACCAACCAGTCCGTCCTGCTGAACTGCCGGTGCGAATCCGACCTCCCGCCCCAGCTCGGACCGGGCGTCACGGTGGTGGGCGGCGGGTTCAACGTCGGCGGGCTCCCGGCGCAGGTGGCGAAGGCGCTGGGCGTCACCGGTGCCCCCTTCCGGCAGATCAACGGCGTCCCCGCCCGGCATGAGGGAGCCCCGTTCCCCGGCGGGACGGCGAACTTCGCGGCCGGGGAGCAGATCGTGGTGACGGTCGACGGGGTCGCACGGACCGTCGCCTTCGCCGCCGGTGCGTTCACGCCCCGCCAGGTGGCCGAGCGGATCAACGCCGCGTTCGCGGACCTCGCGCTGCCCCGGGTCGCCACCGGTTACGGGTTCGACAACTCCCTGACCGTCGAGGGCTGGCGGGGGCACGTGACGGGGACGGTCACCGTCACGGGAGATCCCGCGACCCTCGCGAAGATCGGCTTCCCGGCCCCGAGCCCCACGAACGGCCTCAACTACGGTCAGCTGCTGTCGGCACCGGAGACCGCGCACGTCACCTTCCGCGCCCATTCGGGCCTGAAATCGGACGGGACCCCGGGAATCAACGAGCCCGGCTTCGAGGAGCAGCTCGAAGTCGTCATGGCGTACGACGGCATCCGGCCGATGTTCTGGCAGGCCAGGGGCGACACCGGTGACGCCCACGAATTCGGCATCCTCCGGGACGTCGGAAAGGGCGTGCGGCGCTGGGCGTTCACCCGCGCGTCCCTCCCGAGCCTGATCTCGCTCGGGTTCACCATGCCCCAGGACTCGCTCGGCGCCGACCAGGTGGTGGCCTACGACGGCCTCTGGATCCAGGCCCCCCGTGGCCGCCGGATCCTCCTGTGCAGCGGCGTGCCCAACGCCAGCCAGGGAACGCTCGAGGACACCCAGCCGCCCACCCCTCCGCACGACTTCGCCTGGGACCTGGCCGCCGGCCCGCCGAAGCGGTACGTCCGCATGGTGACCGGCTGGGTGGCGGACCCCGCCGCCGTCGGCAGCACCTCTGAGGGCAGTACGTCTGACGGCAGCACCTCGCAGCCGGCACCGGCCCTCGACCTGACACTGGACCAGCGCAGCCTGGTGACCGTGGACGACGCCGCCGGGCAGTGGCAGTTCGAAGGGGGTGAGGTCCTCCGGGCAGGGAGCCGGGTCGCGGACTACGCGAGCAGCAAGCGGGTCGTGACCGGTGGGACCGACACGCTGCACGTCGCCATGCTGACGCTGTCCCTCTTCTTCGTCGACCTGGCCGGAGCGCCGACGGAGAACCTGACCCTCCAGGGAACGCACAACCTCTCCTCGGGGGAGGCGAACGGCAGCGTCAGCGCCGCCACGCCCGGATTCGCCGACCGCATCGGCGCGGGGTTCCGGCAGGTCGGCCAGGCACTGACCATTCACTGAGCACCCTCCTCGGTGAGCACCCTCCGTCGCGGCACCCGGCGGGTGGCGGCACGCCCCCCGGGGGGGGGGGGGGGGCGGGATCGGCGCTGTCCGGTTTCCCAAGTGACGGAGTGGAGTGTGAGGTTGCCGATCTTGGCCGGGATGGAGATCGGTGGCGGGGCGACGGGGCGTCATGCTGGGGCCCCGCACCGCGCCGTGACCCCGAGGAGACCGAGATGAGCGAAACCCCCACCGCCCGCTGGAGCGTGGGCGCACCCGAGCCCGGCGAGTTCGCCGCCTGGCGTGAGCTCTTCCGCGGGTACTGCGAGTTCTACCGCGTGCCGTGCCCGGAGGAGAAGGCCGAGCTGGTGTGGTCCTGGCTCACCGACAAGGACCACGAGGTGGAGGGGCTGCTGGTGCGGGACGGGGACGGGACGCCGGTCGGGCTCGCCCACTACCGGCCGTTCGCCCGGCCGCTGCACGGGGCCGTCGGCTGCTTCCTGGACGACCTCTTCGTCGCTCCGGACGTGCGGGGCGGCGGGGCGGTGGACCTGCTGCTGGCCCGGTTGCGGGAGATCGCCGCCGAGCGCGGCTGGAACACCGTCCGCTGGATCACCGCCGAGACCAACTACCGGGCCCGCAGCAAGTACGACCAGGTCGCCACCCGGACCCCGTTCCTCACCTACGACATGGCCCCGGACGCCGCGCTGCGCTGAGGATGCGCTGAGCCCCGCTGCGCTGGGGCCCGGCCCGCTGAGGCCTGATGCGCCGAGCTCTGATGCGCCGAGCTCTGATGCGCTGAGGCTGTGACCGGGCCGCCGGACATTCGTTCGGACTTTCTGTTATCGGCGCGCTGCCGGGAGGTCTCCCAGGTGTCGGCACCCGACCGGCCGACCCGGAACAGAAAGCGTGACCACGTGAACAGCGACGACAGGACGACCATTCGCCCGGCGACCGGTGGCGACGGCGGCGCGGGCGGCGCCCACGGCCGGTCCGGTGGCCGGGCCGCGCGGCGGGCCGCCGAACGGCAGGCCGGTCAGGGCCGTCGCCGGCGGCGCGGCGGGTTCGTGCCGGTCACCGCTGTGGTCGCGGCCGTGGCCGGTACCGGGCTGATCGCCGCGCTGGCCGGTGCGGGGTACGCCGCGTACGGCGGCAAGCAGACCGATCGGGACGCCGTCGGCCAGGCGATGGCCGCCGACGCGCTGATCGCCGCCGAGATCGGCACGCACGAGGGCATCCAGGTCCCCGGCGCCGGGGGAGCGAACCCGGCCGCCCCGGTGCCGCCGGCCGGCCCGGCCGCGACCGACCCGGCGGCCACCCCGAGCGCCCCGGACACGCCGCCCGCCACCGCCCCGGCCACCCCGACGGCTTCGGCCACCGCCACCCCGACCCCCACCCCCACCGCCTCCGCCTCCGCCGCCAAGGCGACCGCGAGCGCGACCCGGACCACCGCCGCGCCGACCGCCGCCAAGCGGACCGCCACCGCGCCGGCAGCCCCGGTCGGCGGCGGCGCGGCCCCCTCGGATGCCCAAGCGGTCGTGGACCTGGTCAACGCCGAGCGCGCCAAGGCCGGCTGTGGGCCGGTCACCTCCGACCCCCGGCTGGCCACCGCGGCCCAGTCGCACAGCGATGACATGGCCGACCGCAACTACTTCGACCACGCGAGCCCCGAGGGCTACCACGCCGACCACCGGATCGAGGCCACCGGCTACCGCTGGAGCACCTGGGGCGAGAACATCGCCCGGGGCCAGAAGGACCCGGCCGCCGTGATGGACGCCTGGATGAACAGCCCCGGCCACCGCGCCAACATCCTGAACTGCGCGTTCAAGCAGCTCGGCGTGGGTGTGCGGACCGGCTCCGGCGGCCCGTGGTGGACCCAGGTGTTCGCCGCACCGGCCTGACCGGCCCTCGGCCCGAGCTGTTCGGGCACGCCCTTCCCGACTCGATCCGGCCGCCGATCCAGCCTCCGCCCCGGCCTGATACGGCCGCCGATCCGGGCCGATTTTCCGATTCCGCGCACATTGTTGTTATCTGATCACTCCCCACGGGTCTCCGAGGAGGCAGCGGCGGACGGAAACACGGCAATGCGGAGTGCGGACCATGAACGCTGATGTGCAGAACAGGACCGGGAGCACCCTGGTGCTCGCGGCGCAGGCCGGCGACCGGCAGGCCCAGGAGGCGCTGGTCGCCACCTGGCTGCCGCTCGTCTACAACGTGGCCGGCCGCGCCCTTGGCGGCCACGCCGACGTGGACGACGTCGCGCAGGAAACCATGATCCGTGCGCTGGACGGCCTGGACGGGCTCCGCGACCCGGACTCGTTCCGCTCCTGGCTGGTCGCCATCACCATGAACCAGGTGCGCCGCCGCTACGCCGCCGGTCAGCAGCAGGCCGTCGGCGGACTGGACGAGACCTGGGAGGTCGCCGACCCCACGGCCGACTTCACCGACCTCACCATCCTGCGGCTCGGCCTCTCCGGCCAGCGCCGCGAGGTCGCCGAAGCGACCCGCTGGCTTGACCCCGACGACCGCGAACTGCTCGCCCTGTGGTGGCTGGAGGCCGCGGGCGACCTGACCCGCGGCGAGCTCGCCGAGGCCCTCGACCTGAGCCCGCAGCACACCGCGGTCCGCGTCCAGCGGATGAAGAAGCAGCTCGAGGCAGGCCGCGTGGTCGTCCGCGCCCTCAGCGCCTACCCCCGCTGCCCCGAACTGACCGAGCTCACCGCCGGCTTCGACGGCACCCCGAACTCGGTCTGGCGCAAGCGCATCGCCCGTCACATCCGCGGCTGCGCCGACTGCGACGGCCTCGGCCGCGACCTCTTTCCCGCCGAGGGACTGCTGGCCGGTCTCGCTCTGGTGCCGATCCCGCTCGGTTCACCCGTCCTGCTCCACTTCCAGCACACCGCGGCCGCCGTCGCCGCCCAGACCGCGGCCACCGGAGCCGGCTCGGGCGCCGGCCTGGGGGCGGGCTCGGGCGCCGGGTCCGGTACGGGAGGCGGCGCGCACGCCGCTGCCGGAGGACACGGCGGCTGGGCCGGCACCGCCGCGCGCAAGGCCGTCCTGGTGAGCGGCGCGGCCGCCGCGGTGGCCGTGACGACCCTCGCGCTGGTCTGGCCGCAGCACAGCGAGCCTCCGCTGGCGGCCGTACCGGAGCCGACCGCCCCGGCCGCCGCCCAGGACACCCCGAGCGTCGCCGCCGCACCCGTGGCGGTCGTCCCGACACCTGTGTCGATGCCGACGCCCACGGAGACGCCCACGGAAACCCCCACCCCCACACCCACGCCCACACCGACCCGTATGGTCACCGCCGCACCGGTGCCCAACCCGGAACGCCAGCTGGTGGACCTGGTCAACGCCGAACGCGCCAAGGTGGGTTGCGCCCCGCTGCGGATCGACCCCCGGCTGCACTCCGCCGCCCAGAAGCACACGGACGACATGGCCACCCGCGGCTTCTTCGACCACGTCAACCCGGACGGCGTCCGCACCGACGCCCGGATCACCGCCGCCGGCTACCGCTGGTCCCAGTGGGGCGAGAACATCGACCGGGGCCCGACCACCCCGGCCGCGGTCTTCGCCCGCTGGATGGACGGCGGCATCCACCAGTCGAACATGCTCGACTGCGGCTTCAAGGACATCGGCGTCGGCGTCGCAACCAACCAGGCCGGCACGCCCTACTGGACCCAGGACCTCGGGGCACCGATGTCCTGAGCAGACGGGAGCCCGGGTCGCCCCTGACGCGGCGGCCCGGCCCCGACACCGTGGCCCGGACTAGGCGGGGGTGACCCCGACCAGCCCGTCCGCCGATCCGGTCACGAAGCCTGTGGCGTGCCCGACGACACCGCCCGCGTCGCCGACGTGGCCGGGCACCACGTCGGGCGCGCTGCTCAACGGCCCGGGCAGTCCCTCCTGGCCGCCCACGGCGCTGGCGTGCGCACTCGGCGCGGTGAGAGAGGCCACGACACCCACGGCGAGCGAGGCGACGGCGAGCATGCTGCGCTTCTTCATGGCCCGTCCAACGACACTGCGCCGGAAGGGTTACGGGGGCGGCCCGCACGAACCACCCCGTGCTCTCCGTCGCCGCCGTGCCGACAGCGCGTCAGACCCGGTAGAACGTCCGCCCGGCGGAACCGGAGGAGACCGACCACACCTCGGTTATCAGCCCGCCGCTGAGTCGCAGGACGTCCGTCCCGCTGCGCGCCACGATGCCGCCCTCGCCGTCCGAGAAGCTTGCCAGGTACGGCCGGGCCACCAGGCCGGACACCACCCCGTCGACCGACTCCAAGTCCACCACGGCGACGCCCTCGGCCTCGAACCGCAGCTCCGACCGCTTGGCGTGCCAATGCCGGATCACCTCGGCCAGCGCCGCCGGCGTCCGCACCTCGTCGAACACCTCCGAGCCCGCCTGCGTGTACCGCAGGGTGAAGTCGGGCGCCATGATCTTCTCGGCCAGCCCGAACTCGCCGTTCCACAGCGCCGTCCAGCGGTCGTAGACCTCGACCCCGAACTCCCGCAGCTCAACACCCATGAGAAGGCCCCCCGTTCGTTCCCGACCGTTCGTCGATCGTGCTGGGGACGCTAGCACCGGCCACTGACAATCCGGCCGGGGAGCGCGGCGAGGGCCCGCGCGGAGACATTGGACGGCCCGCGCGCCGACCGGGACTCAGGCCGGGCGGCGGGCGGGCCGTGGGAACCACCATGGCCTCACCAGCCCCTGCCGGTCAGGGCGCGCACGCGGCGACCGGACGCACACCGGCGCGCCGGGGCGTGCAACAGGAGCCCCAGCGGCGCCGTCAGAGCGTCCCGGAGCCCCGGGCCACCCCCGTCCCGCCCGCCGCCCGGGCCCCGTCCTGCGGTGCCGCCGCCCCCACCGGCCGCACCGTCCAGTCCGGATGCCCCGGCATCGGCGGCGTGCGCAGTCCGTACAGCCAGTCGTGGAGGAACCCGCTCAGGTCCTCCCCGGACGCCTCGGAGGCGGTGCGCACGTAGTCCTCGGTGGTCGCGTTCCCGTAGCGGTGTTCACGCAGGAAGGCGTGTTCGATCCGGTCGAAGGTGTCCGCGCCGACCTTCTCGCGCAGCGCGAACAGCACCAGCGCGCCGCCCGTGTAGCGCTGGCTGTCGAAGAGGTCGGCGGCGTTCGGGAGGGCGACCGGCCCGGAGTCGTGGCGCCACTGGTCGCCGAGCCCGTAGACGTCCCGCATCCGGTCGACCAGGGTGAGGTGGTCCCAGGCGTCGGGCCAGCCGCGCTCGTAGCGGTACAGCAGACCGTAGAAGTCGGCGTGGCCCTCGTTGAGCCAGAGGTCGGACCACCTGGCCGGGGAGACGCTGTCGCCGAACCAGGAGTGCACCAGCTCGTGCATCATGTGCGAGCCGATCTCCGACTCCGGTCGGCGCAGGAAGTTCGGCTTGTAGAGGGTCAGGGTCTGGGTCTCCAGGCCGGTGAAGGCGAACGCCTCCGGGGCGTCGGTGTTGGCCGGCAGGAGGCCGTAGGTCTCGAACGGGAACGGCCCCAGGTGCTGCTCCGCCCAGGCGAGTTGGTCGGCGGTGAGGGCCAGCGCGGGCTCCAGCTCGGCGGCCCGGGCGGTCGGGACGACGTCGCGCAGCGGCAGGCCGTGCGGGCCGGTGCGCTCGCGGACGGTGTAGTCGCCGACCGAGACCTGAACCAGCTCGGTGGCCATCGGCTCGCGGGAGAGGTACCGGCGGGTGGTGCGGCCGTCGCCGTGCCGCTCGGTCTGCGCCAGCCGGCCGTTGGCGACGCCCAGGAGGCCGTCCGGTGCGGTCACCGCGATGGTGAACCGGGCCTTGTCGCTCGGATGGTCGTTGCACGGGAACACGGTGTGCGCGCTCTCCGGCTGGCCGGCCACCGCGAAGCCGTCCGGCGTCGGGACCCAGCCCGTGTGCGGCAGCGCGGCCCGCGGATCGGCCGTGTACTCGACCGTCAACTCGGTGGTGGCGCCCGGACGGAGCGGCTCGGCCGGGGTGACGGTCAGCTTCTCGTCGTGCGTCGCGAAGGCCGCCGGGCGCCCGTCGACCCGGACGGCGCGCACGGCCAGCCCGAGCGCGTCCAACTCCAGGTGGGCGAGCGTGCGGTCGGGCCGGGCGGTGATCACGGCGGTGCCGTCCACGGTGCGGGTGTCGGCCCGGTAGTCGAAGGCCAGGTCGTAGGCGAGCGCCCGGTACCCGGTGTTCCCGAGCGAAGGGAAGACCGGATCGCCCAACCCGTCGACGGCACCGGCCGACGGAACGCTCGCGGACAGCAGCACCGCACTGAGCACGAGCGACAGGGCGAGACCGGCACGGGGCCTGGACAGGAATGATCACCGCACTTCACCAGTGGGAGCGGACGCGGAAGCCGCCGGGACAGGTAGACCGCGCACGGATGCTAGTGGACCGCCGGCCCGTGGCAGGCACGATCCGCGGGATCCGGGGGCCGGCGACACACCGCCATCCCCCGGACGGCCCACGGTGATGGCGCGGCCCCCGGGCGCGGTCTAACGTCGGGAGTGCTTCGTCCCCTGACGGACGAGGCCACGGCCGTCGGAAAACCTGGCCAGGTCCGGCGGCCGTACTTTCATGCCCTGGCACTCCCCGCGGACGCACTCCCCGTGCACGCACCCCGTAGGCTGGCGGCCGAGACGAGCCCCGCCCCGGACGCCAGGAGCCGCCGTGACCAGCCCCGCTTCGCACGTTCTGGTGATCGGCGAGTGCGTCGCTGACATCGTCCGTACGGACGGCGCCCCGGACCGGGTGCACCCCGGCGGCAGTCCCGCGAACGTCGCGTACGGTCTGGCGCGGCTGGGCCGCCCGGCCACGCTGCTCACCGAGCTCGGGCCGGACGCCAACGGCCGGCTGATCCGGGCACAGCTGGAGTCGGCGGGCGTGCGGGTGCGGGCCGCCGAAGTCGCGCGGACGCCCTCGGCCGTGGTGCGGCTGGACGGGCAGGGGCGGGCCCGCTACACCTTCGACATCGGCTGGACGCTGCCGTCGGCCGGGGCGGCGCCGACCGACCTGGCACAGGCGCCCGCCGCGATCCACGTCGGCTCGATCGGCGCGGTCACCGAGCCGGGCGCGGCGGCGGTGCTGGCGCTGGTGGAGCGGTGGCGCGGGCGGACACCGATCAGCTACGACCCCAATGTGCGCCCCGCGCTGATGGGGGAGCGGGCCGAGGCCGTCCGGCGCGTCGAGCGCTGTGTGGCGCTGAGCGACCTGGTCAAGGCGAGCGACGAGGATGTGGCCTGGCTCTACCCGGGCGAGCGGCCCGAGGCGGTCGCCGAGCGCTGGCTGGCCCTCGGCCCGTCCGTGGTCGCGGTGACCCTCGGCGCCGAGGGCGCGTTCGCCCGCACCGCCGGGGGCACCCGGGTCGAGGCGGCGGCCGTCCCGGTCCCGGTGGCGGACACCGTCGGCGCCGGGGACTCCTTCATGGCGGCCTTCCTGCACTCCCGCGCGAGCGGCGCCGACCTCCCGACCTGCCTCACCCACGCGGTGACGGCCGCCGCCCTGACCGTCTCCCGCCCGGGCGCCGACCCGCCCTCGGCAGCCGAGCTGGAGGCCGCCCTGGCGGACGGCCGGGGGTGCTGCTCCGACCCCGGCGTGGTGTAGCCGGCGGGCCTCCAAGCGGGGACCGGGCGAGGTCCCGGCCCGCCGGGTCGTCGCCGCTGCTGTTCAACGCCCTTGCAGCTCCGGCACGGTGAGCTCCTTGCCGTACCAGATCTGGGCGTACGGGCCGTTGCTGTAGGCGGGGATCTCCTGGTAGCCGTGCCGGGCGTAGAGCGCGCGGGCCTCGACCAGGTCGAGGCGGGTGTCGAGGACGATCCGGTCGGCGCCGAGGGAGCGTGCCGCCTCGTCGACGGCGGCGAGCAGGCGGGCGCCACCGCGGGTGCCGCGCAGGTCGGGGCGGACATAGACGCGGGTCAGCTCGACGGTGGTGGCATCGAGTCGCCGCAGGCCGGCGCACGCGTGGGCGACGCCGTCGTACCGGCCGAGCAGGAACAGGCCGTCCGGGGCGACGAGGTCGTCGCTGGGGGAGTCGGCCAGACCGGACTCCAACTGCTCCGGGGTGCCTTCCCGCCCGAGGTGCAGGCGGTAGTAGCGGTTGGCCACGTCGTAGTAGTACTCGCGCAGCAGTTCCAGGGCCTCGGGGGTGGTCACGTCGGCCGTGGCGACGGCCCAGAGGTCGGGGCGGCGGGGCGCGGTGCTCGTCATGCGCGCATGATCCACTCCCTGTCGCCGTCGTCGCAATCGGTTTTCGGGGGCGGCGCGGGCCCGGGCGGGGCGGGCGGACGGCAAAGGAACGGCAAGGCCTCCGGCGCGCCGTTGCCCCGCACGGGTGATGAGGGGATTGGCAGGGGTGCGCGGCGGGGGAGCAGTGCAGCTATGCACAGACCATCAGATTGTCAGATTAATGGGGGTTTGAGGGGGAGTCAGAAGAGCCGGAGCGGTGCGCGGACCGGCCTGCTGGCCACCGTCTGCCTCTCCGCCGTCATCACCGGCTGCGCCGGTCCGGCGGGCCCCGCCGGGCCGAAGGCGGCCCCGGCGACGAAAGACGCGGTACCCGCCGTCGAGGCTGCGGCACCCGCCGAAGCCGCTGCCGCCGCCGCAGCCCCCGAGGTCGCCGGCCGCGGCGCGGCCCGCCCGCCTGCGGCGCCGCCGTTTCTGCCTGGCCTGGCCCGCCAGGAGGAGGAGACCAGCAGCGAGGCGGTCGCGCGCCAGGAGGGGGCGGTCCGGACCGCGCTGGAGACCGCGCAGCGCTGGGGTCTGGAGAGCCCGCCGTTGAAGGCGCCGCCGCGCCCGGCGACCAGGGTCCAGCTCACCCCCGTCCAGGGCGTCAAGCTCGCGGAGGGCCGCCCGCCGGTGGTCTACCGGGTGCCGACCGACGACAAGGTGGTCTTCCTGACCGTCGACGACGGCGCGGAGAAGGACCCCGCGTTCTCCCGGATGGCCGAGGAGCTGGGGATCCCGCTCAGCACCTACGTGTCCGACTACCTCGCCCGCGAGAACTACGGCTACTTCCGCGACCTGCACGCCCAGGGCGTGGAGATCAACAACCACACGATCAACCACCGCAACCTGAAGGTCCTGGACTACGAGACCCAGCGCCAGGAGATCTGCAACCAGCAGGACCAGCTGGAGCAGCAGATCGGCGTCCGTCCCCGGCTGTTCCGGCCGCCGTACGGCGAGTACAACGACGACACGCTGCGCGCGGCGGCCTCCTGCGGGGTGCAGGGGGTGCCGATGTGGAACGAGGAGGCCTTCCCGGACCACATGGAGTGGCGCTACGACGACCGGAAGCTCCATCCGGGTGACATCATCCTCACCCACTTCCGGGGCACCGACATCTGGAAGGCGTCCATGCCGGACCTGCTGCGCAAGGTCGTCAACGACGTCACCGCGGCCGGCTTCTCCCTGGGCCGCCTGGACGACTACCTGTAGCGACTATCTGTAGCGACGACTACCTGTGGGGACGACCACGCGGCGGGGCGACCCACCCGGAGGGACGGCCACCCGGAGGGCGGCTCAGCCGAGCGAGAGGGCGTCGAGGTACACCCAGGCGCCCTCGTACCGCACGAAGCGGCTGTGCTCGGTGAGCACGCCCTCCTCGTCGCCCTCGGTCCAGTGCGCCCGGAAGCTGACCGTGCCCTCCGCGTGGAACGCGCCGCCCTCGGAGGCGGAGACCACCTCCAGCCGGGTCCAGCGCAGCGCCGGGTCGAAGTCGACCTCGGCGGGCCGGGTGTCCGGGTGCCAGGTCCGCAGCAGGTACGCCTCGTCCTGCGCGGCGAAGGCGCTGAACCGGGAGCGCATCAGCGACTCCGCGGTGGTGGCCGCCGCCCGGCCGCGGTGCAGTCGGCCGCAGCAGTCGCCGTAGGCGGCGGGCGGGCCGCACGGGCAGGGGGAGGAGGGCAGCAGCCGGGGAGCGGCGGTGCGGGGCGCGGGGCGAGGTCGGGACATGCGCCCATTCTCCCCCACCGCCGTGTGGCTCCCGCCGCCCGGGACCCGGTGGGCGTGGGGCCCGCCCGCTCGGTGCACCTGGGAGGCGGGCCCGTCCGCGTTACGCGGGGCGCCGGAAGGAGTAGTTGAACTCGGCGTTGCCGAAGTGCCCCATCATCCGGAGCCAGAACGGCATCAGCATCTCCGTCGCCCGGGCGGCCACGATGTCCCCGAGGTCGATGATCCACTCGGCCGGCCAGCCGAAGCTGCCGAGCAGTGCGACGGCCTCGGCCTTGGCCGCCGCGTCGTTGCCGGCGATGAAGAGGTTGTGCTCGCCGGTCAGCCGGCCCGGCTCCACCATCAGCTCGCAGTTGATGGTGTTGAGCGCCTTCACCACCCGGGCCTCGGGGAACTTGCGCTGGATCCGCTCGCCGACGCTGTCGGTGTTCACCGGGTCGAGGGTCACCTGGCCTTCGGGGTCGAACACCAGCGGGTTGGAGACGTCGATCAGCAGCTTCCCCGCGAGGTGCTCCGCCCCGGCGGCCTGCAGCGCCGCCAGCGAGACCGTCCCGCCGGTGGCGTTCAGCACCACCTCGCCGAAGGCCGCGGCCTCGGCGAAGGTCCCGCACTGGGCGGCGGGGCCGGCCTGCGCTGCCCAGGCCAGCCCCTTCTCGTTGTCCTTGCGGCGGGAGCCCAGCGTCACCTGGTGGCCGAGCGAGACCAGCTTGCTCCCCAGGGTCTGCCCGACCATGCCCGTGCCGATGATTCCGATGCGCACCGTTTCCCCGTTTCGTCAGGAGGAGGCCCGTCCCTGCCGAACGCGCCGGCCACGACCCTAGTTGACCAGGCGTCAGTCGCGTCGGAACGGCCGGATCACGTCTTTGCCTCGAGGGTGGACATCCTCAGGCGCGGGCGTCACCGAAGCAGCCACGCAGCGCCCGTGTCAGGCCCTCCGGTTCGGTCTCGTCGACCCCGGACGCCCAGGCCACGTACCCGTCCGGGCGAAGCAGCAGCGCACCGGCGGGCGGTTCGGCGCAGTCGGCGGCCACGAAGTCCACCCGGTCCTGCCACCCCGCTGCGCGGGCCGCGAGCGCGAGTTTCCCGCCCGTGAGGTCCAGCAGCAACGGGCGCCCGCCACGGGCGAGTTCGGCGAGCCGGACCGCGCCCGCGGCGGTGGTCAGCGCGAGGTCGGGTGCGAAGCGTCCGGCGAGCGGGTGCGGGCAGTCGGTGTCGTAGTGGATGTCGCTGCCTGCCAGCAGCGCGGCGATCCGGGCGAGGTTGTCCTGGTAGGAGAGCAGTTCGCCGACCAGGGCGCGCAGTGCGGTGGTTCCGGGGCCGGGAGCCATCAGGGCCATCTGGGCCTGGGAGTGCATGAAGACCCGCTCGCCGATCGGGTGGCGCTCGCGGTGGTAGCTGTCCAGCAGGCCGGTCGGGGCCCAGCCCTGGAGTTCGGCGGCCAGCTTCCAGCCGAGGTTGGCGGCGTCCTGCAGGCCGAGGTTGAGGCCGGGGCCGCCGGTCGCGGCGTGTACGTGGGCGGCGTCGCCGACCAGCAGCACACGGCCGTCGCGGTAGCGCTCGGCGAGCCGGGTGTTGTGGCCGACGGTGCGGCGCGGCGTGTACGGGCCGGGCGTGCGGGCCGGGGAGAGCGCCAGATCGGCGCCGGTGACCCGGCGGATGCTGGCGCTCAGTTCGTCCAGGGTGAGCGGGGCCTGCTGGTCCACCGGCGGGCCTCCCCACTCCATGGTGGCGACCATGACGGCGTCCTGGTCGAAGGGCGAGAGGACGAAGACGCCGTGCTCGGTGCGGGTGTGGGTGAAGGGGCGGATCGGGGTCGGGCAGCCGGGCAGGAGGACCTCGCCGTCGTCGGTGAGCCGGGCCCCCTCAGGCGGCAGCACGTGGGCGACGCGGGAGACCGGGTCGGGCGAGGTGACCCCGGGGAAGCCGATCCCGGCGAGTTTGCGGACGGTGCTGCGGCCGCCGTCGGCCCCGACCAGGTAGTGGGCGCGCGCCTGCCCGGCGCCGTCCGGGCCGTGGACGTCCACGGTCACACCGGTCGCATCCTGGACTAAGCCGGTGACCTCGCAGTTTCGGCGTACGGTGACGCCGAGTTCGCGGGCGTGTTCCTCCAGTACCTCCTCGATCCGGTGCTGGGGTACGAGCAGGGCGTGCAGCGGGTTCCGGTCGAGCCGCTGCAGGTCCAGCGGGAAGGCGCCGAACACGAAGCGGGGTACGGGCTGCGGCGCGCCCGGCGCGGTGCCGAGCTGCTCGTACAAACCCCGGTGGTCGAGCAGTCGGATGACCTGGCCGACCAGCCCGTTGGCCTTCTGCTCGCCCGAGCGCTCGGGCAGTCGGTCCAGCACCACCGGCCGGACTCCGGCCAGGGCCAGTTCGCAGGCCAGGAACAGCCCGACCGGGCCGGCGCCGACGATGACGACGTCATGCATGATGGGTCCCCCCTCTGGGACGGTGAGTTCAGCGGGACGACGGCCTGGGCAACCCGGCTGCCAGCAGGTGCAGCGCCTGCTCGAGCAGTGGCCGGAACGGCACCGGCGGGTCGGCGTTCAGGTACTGGTCGTTGGCGACCTTGACCGCGGCCAGCGCGGTCGCGGCGACCAGTTTCGGGTAGAGGTCCCGGTCCGGGTCGGTCCCGGTCCTGGCGGCCACCGCGGCCGCGAGCCCGGCCTCCGTGTCCGCCCCGCCGCGCCACAGCTCGGCCTGGAGTACCGGTTCGCGCAGCAGCAGCCGTACGGCGGAGGTCCACTGCGGGTCCGGCTGCTCGGTCGCGGCCCCGAACGGCAGGAGCATGGCCTGGGTGAGCGCCTCCCACAGCGGCTCGGCGGCCGGTCGCTCCCGCAGTGCCTCGGCGGCCTGCCGGACCCGGTCCTGGTGTCGGGAGACGATCGCCTCGGCCTTGCTGGAGAAGTAGTTGTTGTAGGTGCGCGGCGACACCCCGGCCTCGGCCGCGATGTCCTCCACCCGGACGTTCTCCAGCCCCCGCTCCACCGCCAGGCGAAGTGCCGCCCAGCTCAGTGCCTCACGTGTCGCGGCCTTCTTCCGTTCCCGCAGGCCGGGCTGCCCGTTCGTCATGGCACCACTGTTCCGCAGAAAGTGCGCGCCGCGCAATAGTGCGTGCCACGCAAGTTTTACCGGCCCTCCGGGGCTGTGGCGAGCCGCCCGCCACCTGCGGTTCGTCGCTGGTAGTAGTTGCCTGGTTGCGGAGCGATTCGCGCCAAGAGCCCAACCCCGCAGGAATTCCGGCGGGACGACTCGACAGGACCTGAGGAGCGGTCATGGGTGGCAGACAGCGTCCGCCGAGAGCACGGAACCCTCGCCAGGGCAGGCCCACCGGCGAGGGCGGCCGGGCGAAATCCCGGGTGGAGTTCGCCCGCATCGAGGGCTTCCTGGCCTGGGAGGCGGAGGTCGCGGCGGCCGAGCGGGACGCCCGCGCCTTCGCCGGACAGTTCCCCTGGCTCCCGGCCGCGGAGCGGGAGAGCCTCGAACAGGCCTACACCGCCGACCGGCTGCGCTACGCCGAGGAGGTCGTGGACCGCGCCGTGGAGCGCTGCCGTCGGCTGGCCGCCCGCTACCGCGGCGAATGCCGCCGGATCTGCACCCGCTGGGCGGCGCTCTGCCTATCCGTCACCCTGGCGGCGGCGCTGTTCGCTGTCGTCCCGGCGGTCCTGCGGGGCTGAGTCTCGCAGGACCACTGCGTCCGGAGGAAGGGCGAGGGCCCGCTGTGCCGTTGCCGGCGCAGCGGGCCCTCGTCCTGCCCGGAGCGGGGGTCAGTGGTGGCCGTGGCCGCTCGTGACCTCCGCGTGCTCCTCGGCGGTGGGCTTGGCGATCTGGCTGTCCTGGCCGTAGAAGCCGCGGGACAGCTTCACCCGGGCGCGGGTCCACATGCCGGCCTTGCGGACCACCCCGTTCTCGTCCACCTCCGGCGGCAGGACCGTCGGGCGCGGCTGCTCGTGCGCCGTGAGGGTGAAGAGCCGGCCCTGCGGCAGGGGGGCGTGGATCTCGATGAACTCGCCGTGCTGGAGCCGCTTGATGACGCCGGTCTCCCGGCCGTGCAGCACCTTCTCCTTGTCCCGCCGCTGCAGGCCCAGGCACCACCGCTTGGTGATCACGAAGACGACCACCGGCACGGCGAAGAAGCCGGCCCGCACCGCGTACGTGATCGCGTTGATCGAGAGGTGGAAGTGGGTGGCCAGCAGGTCGTTGCCGCCGCCGGCCAGCAGGACCAGGTACAGGCCCATCCAGGCCGCGCCGAAGGCCGTACGGACCGGGGCGTTGCGCGGCCGGTCGGCGATGTGGTGCTCGCCGCGGTCCCCGGTGACCCACGCCTCCAGGAACGGGTAGCCCCAGATGATCATCAGGACGGTAGGGAAGATCATCAGCGGGATGAACACCCCGAGATTCAGGGTGTGGCCGCCCCAGACGCTGATCTCCCAGCCGGGCATCACCCGGACCAGGCCCTCGGAGAAGCCCATGTACCAGTCCGGCTGGGCGTCCGTGGACACCTGGTCGGGCCGG
Source organism: Kitasatospora sp. NPDC051164 (assembly GCF_044455625.1). Taxonomy (NCBI): domain Bacteria; kingdom Bacillati; phylum Actinomycetota; class Actinomycetes; order Kitasatosporales; family Streptomycetaceae; genus Kitasatospora; species Kitasatospora sp. NPDC051164. The sequence continues at coordinate 68,517 of NZ_JBITFB010000006.1, forward strand.
TAGGGGCCGTACGCCCAGATCGGGTTGACCGTGGCGATGGCCGACATCACCGCGACCACGCCGAAGACCAGGAAGAAGAAGCCGCCCGCCTTCGCCGTGTAGACCGGCAGCAGCGGCATGCCGACCACGTTCTCGTTGGTCCGGCCGGGCCCGGCGAACTGGGTGTGCTTGTGGTAGAAGACCAGGATCAGGTGCGCTGCGAGCAGGCCCACCATGATCCCCGGGATCAGCAGGATGTGGACGGTGAACAGCCGCGGGATGATGTCGGTGCCCGGGAACTCACCGCCGAACATGAAGAACTGCAGGTACGTGCCGACGATCGGGACGGCGAGGATCGCGCCCTCCATGAACCGGATGCCGGTGCCGGAGAGCAGGTCGTCCGGCAGCGAGTAGCCCATGAAGCCGTCGAACATGCCGAGGAACAGCAGCAGCGCGCCGAAGACCCAGTTGACCTCGCGCGGCTTGCGGAAGGCGCCGGTGAAGAAGACGCGCATCATGTGCGTCAGCATCGAGGCGACGAAGACGATCGCCGCCCAGTGGTGGATCTGCCGCATCAGCAGGCCGCCGCGGACCTCGAAGCTGATGTCGATTGTCGAGGCGTAGGCCTCGGACATCGGGACGCCCTTGAGCGGCACGTACGAGCCCTCGTAGACGACCTCGCCCATGCTCGGCTTGAAGAACAGGGTCAGCCAGACGCCGGTCAGGATGATGATGACGAAGGTGTAGAGCGCGATCTCGCCCAGCATGAAGGACCAGTGGTCCGGGAAGATCTTGCGCAGATTGGCCTTGGCGAGGGAGTAGATGCCGAGCCGGCCGTCGGTCCAGTCGGCGAGAGCCTCGGCCTTGTTCGCGGGCTTGGCGCGCGTGGTGGTCACCGGTCCCGGCTGCGACTGCTGGTCGGTTCTCACGACGGGCTCCCCGGCGTCCTCGGCGTGCCGTGCTGGATCCCCGTCGGCGGGAACGCCGGCCGGCGAAGTGTTGTGATCATGGGACCTCTCGATACGGGCCCGCCGGTCGGACCGGCGCGCGGACCGGGGTGGTCCGCTGGACCCGTTGCTCAGGGTAATGGAGCGCTTACTCTGACATGCTGTCGGCAGGGGGCCGACTGTGCACGTCCATCGGCCTGTCCGGCCGCTCGTGTCGGGCCGGACGGGGGTTCCTGACGCCCGATCGGCTGGCCGCCGGTCGGCCCAACGGGTGCCGATGCTGCGGTCGGGTGCCGCTGAACCGATTCGGCGCGCGCCGCGCCCGGGGCTCGCGCGGTCCACGGCCTACGCTGCGCCAATGGTGGATCACCGTGAACTCTTCGAGGACGTCACCGAAGCCCTGGCCCGCGCCGGGTTCGACACCGCGCCGGGCCCCTCACCGCTGTGGATCGGCCACCACCCCGAGGGCGTGGTGGTCGGCTGGACGCCGGGCGCGGAGCCGGACGGGCCGCTCACCCGGGAGGCGCGCGCGGCGCTGAGCGGCGCGGCCGCGCTCGTGCTGCGCGAGTGCGGCTACCTGGTCGCCGAGACGGAGGCGGGCGACCTGCTGGTGCGCACCGCCGAACCGGTGACGGTCCCGGCCGAGCCGGAGCCGGTACCCGAGCAGTGGTGGGGGTGACGGGCCGAGCGGTGGCGCGCGCCTTCCGCCGGCCGTCCGTCTCCCGCCGACCGCCCTTCTCCCGTCGACCGCAGCGACGTGCCGGTTTGGGGAACGCACGGGGGGTTCCATACCGAACCCTTACCTGAAGCGGGGGTGCAGTTGACCAGCGCGGCTCTAAGGTTTGCCTAAGCTAAGCCGAAGCGCCCTGGACCACGACGTCCGGGGCGTTCGGCTGTGCCGCTCCACCGCCACCGCGGCGGGGCGAGGACAGGTGACGGCCCGGGGTGGCCCGGGGGAGGAGCCCGCTGCATGTGGGATGAGGCGTTTCCCAGCTTCCTGATCGGGTTGCGCGAAGGCCTGGAAGCCGGACTGGTCGTGTCGATCCTGGTCGCCACGATGGTCCGGGCGGGCCAGAAGGCCCGACTGCCCCAGGTGTGGACCGGCGTCGCGGCGGCCATCGCGCTCAGTCTCAGCTTCGGCGCGGTGCTGACCTTCACCTCCGCCACCCTCTCCGGTCACGCCCAGGAGGCGTTCGGCGGGGTGCTCAGCCTGATCGCGGTCGGCTTCGTCACCGCGATGGTGTTCTGGATGCGCCGCTCGGCCCGCACCCTCTCCGCCGAGCTGAAGGAGAAGGTCCAGGCCTCGCTGGCGATGGGCGCCGGCGCGCTGGTCCTCACCAGCTTCCTCGCGGTCGCCCGCGAAGGCCTGGAGACCTCGCTCTTCCTGTGGACCAACGTGCGCACCGCCGGGGAGTCCACCGGCCCGCTGCTCGGCGCGGCCGTCGGCCTGGTGCTCTCCACCGGGCTGTGCTGGGGCCTGTACCGGCGGGCGCTGAAGATGAACCTCACCCGGTTCTTCACCATCACCGGCGCAGGGCTGATCGTCGTCGCGGCGGGCGTGCTCGGCTACGGCCTGCGCGACCTGCAGGAGTCCGGCCTGGTCGGCGGCGGAAGCACGTACGCCTTCGACCTGAGCGGGCACCTGGACGCCTCGTCCTGGTACGCCACGCTCGTCCAGGGCACGCTCAACCTGACCGTCACCATGACGGTCCTGCAGGTCATCGGCTACGTCGCGTACCTGGGCATCGTGATGACGAGTTTCATCGAGGACGTCCGGGGCGGCGCGGGTGCGCCGGCCGCGACTCCCGCCGCGGGTTCCGGGCCGGCTGCGGCCGAGAAGGCCGTGCCCACCGAGCAGAAGACCGGACCGGTGCGCCCCGGGCGTCCGCGCTGGGTGCTGCCGGTCGCGCTGGTCGCCGTCCCGGTCGTGGTGGCCGGCGCCGTCATTGCGGTCAGTGACGGCAAGCAGGACAGCTCCGCCACCGTCACCGTCTCCGAGCACGACTGCGGCAAGGGCTTCGGCACCCCGCAGCCCGGCCAGCAGGTGTTCCAGATGCACAACACCGGCGACAAGGTCTCCGAGGTGTACCTGGTCAACCCGGGCACCGGCGCGGTCTACGGCGAGGTCGAGGGCCTGGCCCCCGGCACCACCCGGGCCCTGACCGCCACCATCGGCTCGGGCGACTATGCCTGGCGCTGCGTGCCCACCGGCGGAAACGCCGTCACCTCCGCCGCCGTGCACCTCACTGGCGGCAGCGAGGTCAAGGCCGTCAAGCCGGTCTCCGAGGACGACCTCAAGGGTCCGCTCGACAGCTACAAGGACTACGTCGACCAGGGCCTCGCGACCCTCATGACGCAGTCCCAGAAGCTCCAGGCCGACGTGCACTCCGGCGACCTCGCCACCGCCAAGGCCGACTGGCTCACTGCGCACCTGCAGTACGCCTCGCTCGGCGCCGCCTACGGCACCTTCGCCGACCTCGACGGCAAGATCGACGGGCGCCCGGACGGCCTCGCCGACAAGTACCAGGACCAGGGCTTCACCGGCTTCCTGCGCCTGGAGTACGGCCTGTGGCACGGCCAGTCCGCCGCCGACCTGACGCCCGTCGCGGACGAGCTGGCGCAGAACGTCGCCAAGCTGGCCCACGATTTCCCGACGCAGGACTTCGACCCGGCCGACCTGCCGCTGCGCGCCCACGAGATCCTGGAGAACACCCTCCAGTTCGAGCTGACCGGCGACACCGACATGGGCAGCGGCACCAACCTGGCCACCGCCCAGGCCAACCTGGCCGGCACCCAGGAGCTGCTGACCCTGCTCCAGCCGCTGCTCGACGAGCGCGACCCGCAGCTGCTGGTGCGGGTGAACGCCGGGATGAAGCGGGTCGGCGACCTCGTCGCCGCCGCCCACGCGCCCGAGGGCTGGACCCCGGTCGACCGGCTGTCCGCCGACGCCCGCCGCCGGCTCAACGGCGCCACCGGCCAGCTGCTCGAAGACCTCGCCCCCATCCCCGCCCTGCTCGAGATCCGGAAGGCCGCCTGATGACCGACCACACCGCAGCCGCCGGCTCCTGCCCGTTCCCGCACGCTGCCGCCCAGGAGGCCGCCCGCGCCGCCGCCGTGGCCGCGCCGGAGAGCGGCTGTCCGGCCGGTCCGGCCCGGCGCAGCTTCGTCCGGGCCGCGCTCGGCGCGGGTGCCGGAGCGGCCGTGCTCGGCGGCGGCGCCCTCACCCTCGGCGCCGGCCCGGCCGCCGCCGGGGACGGCCGGCAGGCCAAGAGCGGGGCGGTCCCGTTCCACGGCGACCACCAGGCCGGGATCACCACCCCGGCCCCCGGCTACGCGGCCTTCGTGTCGTGCCAGGTGATCGCCCAGGACCGCAAGGGCCTCGAAGACCTCCTCAAGACCCTGACCGAGCGGATCCGCTTCCTCGCCGCCGGCGGCACCCCGCCCGACCTCGGCGTCGGCGCGCCACCCTCGGACAGCGGCATCCTCGGCCCGACCGTCCCCACCGACAACCTGACCGTCACGGTCGGCGTCGGCGCCTCGCTCTTCGACGACCGCTACGGGCTGGCCAAGGCCAAGCCGCTCAAGCTGACGCCGATGAAGACCTTCCCCAACGACAACCTGCAGGCCGCCGAACTGCACGGCGACCTCTCGCTGCAGATCTGCGCCGACCGCCAGGACACCGTGCTGCACGCGCTGCGCGACCTCACCCGGCACACCCGCGGCGCGCTGCAGATCCTCTGGCGGATCGACGGCTTCCAGAACCAGTCCCGCCCGGACGGCGCCCAGCGCAACCTGCTCGGCTTCAAGGACGGCATCGTCAACCCGGACACCGGCTCGTCCCGGGAGATGGATCGGCTGATCTGGGTGAACGGCGGGACCGGCGAGCCGGCCTGGGCCGTCGGCGGCAGCTACCAGGTGATCCGGATCATCCGGATGCTGATCGAGTTCTGGGACCGCGTCACCCTGACCGAGCAGGAGAAGATGTTCGGCCGCCGCCGCGACACCGGCGCGCCGCTCGACGGCCACCAGGAGACCGACGCGCCGGACTACGCCAAGGACCCGGACGGCAAGGCGATCCCCCTCGACGCGCACATCCGCCTCGCCAACCCGCGCACCGCCGACACCGACGACTCCCGCATCCTGCGCCGCGGCTACAACTACGACCGGGGCATCGACAAGGCGGGCAACCTGGACATGGGCCTGGCGTTCTGCTGCTACCAGCAAGACGTGGTGCGGCAGTTCGAGGCCACCCAGACCCGGCTCATCGGGGAGCCGCTGGTGGACTACATCTCGCCGACCGGCGGCGGGTACTTCTTCGTCCTGCCGGGTGTGAAGGACAACGCCGACTGGCTCGGGCGGGGGCTGCTGGCCGCCGTCTGAGGGTGAACTCCACGGCGGCCCCGGTGCGTCGACGCACCGGGCCCGTTCGTGCGGCCCGGTCACGCCGGGCCCGTTCGTGCCGTCAGCCGGATGTCGTCAGTGGTCAGCATCGAGCCGTCAGGCGTCACCTGCCGAGCGTGAAGCCGATCACCGCGCCGCCGCCCGCCCGGTTGGTCGCGAAGGCCGTGCCGCCGTGCGAGCGGGCCACCTCGTCCACGATCGCCAGGCCCAGCCCCGAACCGGGCAGGCTACGGGCTGCGGTGGCCCGGTAGAAGCGGTCGAAGACCCGGTCGAGGTCGGCCACGTCGATACCCGGGCCGCGGTCGCGCACCTCCACCCGTGGGCCGCGCACCACCACCTCGATCGGGCCCGCGCCGGCCGGGTCGAACTTGGCGGCGTTGTCCAGCAGATTGCCCACCGCCCGGGCCAGCGCGTCCGGGCGGGCGGTGACCACGGTGTCGTCGGCGTCCACCAGGATCTCCCGGTCGCTGCGCCGCCGGGCCTGGGCGGCCGCCCCGCGGACCACCTCGGCCAGGACCACCTGGGCCGGCTGCTCGTCCGCCCTGCGATCCGCGGCGAGTGCCACCAGCTCCTCCACCAGCTGGGTCAACTCCCGTGCCTCCTCGGTCAGATCGGCCATCAGGGCGGCGCGCTCGGCGGGCGGCAGCCGGTCCATGGCCGGGAGTACGGCGAGGTTGGTGCGCAGACTGGTCAGCGGGGTGCGCAGCTCGTGCCCGGCGTCCTGGACGAGGCGACGCTGGTTCTCCTTGGCGGCGGCGAGCCGGACCAGCATCCGGTCGAAGGCCCGGCCGAGCCGGCCCACCTCGTCCGTCCCGGCGGCGGGCACCGGGACGTCCAACCGCCCGCTGGTGGCGACCAGTTCGGCCGCTTCGGTGAGCCGGACCAGCCGTCCGGAGATCCACCGGGCGAGCAGCCAGCCGGCCCCGCCCGCGAGCACCGCGACGACCGCCACCAGGGAGGCGGTCCGGATCCGCAGGGCGGACAGCAGGTGCTCGGTGGGGCCGACCTGCTGGATGATCTGGACCGCGCCGCGACGGCCGCCGAGCGAGACCACGCCCACCCGGAGGGTGTCTCCGTGCAGTCGGCGCAGCCCGGTCACGGTGCGGCCGGGCTCGTCGGCCCGGGCGAGTTCGCGGTCGGCCGGGGTCGACGGCAGGTCGAGCCGGGCCGTGCCGGGGAGCACCCGGGCGTCGGGGGAGAGCGCCTGCGAGGTCACCCGGATCGGGCGCAGCAGGTCGTCGCTCAGGCCGCTGGGGCCGGCGAAGTCGCCCGGGAAGAGGACCTGCTGTTCGACTTGCCGGTCGACGGACCGGACGGCCGCCGTGAAGTCGGCGGCCTCGTCGTCCCGGATCAGCCGGGCGGCGGCGTGATAGCCGAGCGCGCCGATCAGGACCGCCACCAGGGCGGCGATCGCGGCGAAGGCGAGCGAGAGGGTGGTGCGCAGGCCCAGGCGCGGCAGGCGCGGGCGGCGGCGCCCCGGGCCGGTCACGGCTCGCGCAGCGTGTAGCCGACGCCGCGGACGGTGTGGATCAGCGGGGCCAGGCCGGAGCGGTCGAGCTTGCGGCGCAGGTAGCCGATGAAGACGGCGAGGTTCTTCGAACCGGGGCCGAAGTCGTAGCCCCAGATCTGCTCGTACAGGGTGGCCTGGTCGAGGACGGCCCCGCAGTGCCGGGCCAGCAGTTCCAGCAGGTCGAACTCGGTGCGGGACAGTTCCAGCTCCTCGCCGGCGCGCCAGGCCCGCCGGGCGGGCGGATCGATCCGCAGGTCGGCGACGGTCAGGACCTCGGTGGCCGGGGCGGTGTGGTTGCGGCGCAGCAGGGCGCGCAGGCGGGCGAACAGCTCGTCCACGTCGAAGGGTTTGACCAGGTAGTCGTCGGCCCCGGCGTCGAGGCCGGCGATCCGGTCCGGGACCTCGACCCGGGCGGTGAGCATCAGCACCGGGGTGCGGTCGCCGGCGGCGCGCAGCCGGCGGCAGACCTCCAGGCCGTCCGGCTCGGGCATCATCACGTCGAGCAGCAGGACGTCCGGGCGCTGTTCGGCGAGGACTGCCAGGGTCTGGGTGCCGTTCGCGGCGATCCGCACCCGGTAGCCCTCCAGCATCAGCGCGCGGGTGAGTGAGTCGCGGATGGCCCGGTCGTCCTCGGCGATCAGCACGGTGTGGGTCATGGCGAAGATTCTCCCTGGCGTGCTCACGACCGTTCCGGGCGGGTCGGGTAGACGGCCTGGCGGGCATCTCCGGGTACCGCTTTCGCCTGCTGCTTCGTGGGCGTACGGTGGCCACACGGTGGCGTGCCGCCGGGTGGGCCGCCGGGTCAGTGTCGGCACGCCCTGCCGGAGGCCGCGATGGCAGACCGGATGGCCTTCTTCACCACCCCGCGCGCGGAGCGGGCGCGGCGGGACGCGCGGGAACGGCTCGACGACCGGCGGGAGGTGTACCGGCCGGGGGCGCTGCTGCCGATCGTGAGCGGACAGGCGGAGCGCTGCATGGACTGCGGGCTGCCGTTCTGCCACAGCGCCTGCCCGCTCGGGAACCTGGTGCCGGACTGGAACCGGCTGGTGGCGGCCGCCGACTGGCGGGCGGCGGCGGCCCGGCTGCTGGCGACGAACAACTTCCCGGAGTTCACCGGGAGGCTCTGCCCGGCGCCCTGCGAGAGCGCCTGCGTGCTGGCCATCGACGGTGCCGCGGTGACCATCAAGAACGTGGAGCTGGCGATCGCCGACCGGGCCTGGGAGGAAGGCTGGGACGAACCGTTGCCGCCCGAACAGACCGGCGGATGGGGTGACAGGCGGGGGGACGGGCGGGGCGGCGGGCGGCGGGTCGCCGTGATCGGGTCGGGCCCGGCCGGGCTGGCCGCCGCCCAGCAGCTGACCCGCGCCGGGCACGCCACCACGGTGTACGAGCGGGCCGACCGCCCCGGCGGGCTGCTGCGGTACGGCATCCCGCCGTTCCGGCTCGAGAAGCACCGGCTGGAACGGCGGCTCGACCAACTGCGGGCCGAAGGCACCGCGTTCCGCACCGGCGTGTGGGTCGGCCGCGACCTGCCGGGCGAAGAGCTGCGGGCCGGGTACGACGCGCTGGTCGTCGCCGTGGGCGCGACGGCCTGCCGGGAACTGCCGGTGCCCGGACGCCAACTGCCCGGGGTGCACCAGGCGATGGACTACCTGACCTGGGCGAACCGGGTGGACGAGGGTGACTGCCCGGACTCGCCGGTCTCCGCCGAAGGCCGCCACGTGGTGATCGTCGGCGGCGGGGACACCGCGGCCGACTGCCTGGGCACGGCACTGCGCCAACGCGCCGCCTCGGTCACCCAGCTGGACATCAACCCGCGCCCACCGGAGCGCCGGGCGCCAGGGCAGCCCTGGCCGGTCCACCCCAAGGTGTACCGCGAAACCACCTCGCACGAGGAGTCCGGCGCCACGGCGGCCGGGCCCCGGGAGTTCGCGGCGGTCACCGTGGGCTTCGAACCCGGTCCGGACGGCCGGCTCGCCGCCGTCCGCCTCGCCGAGACCGAGCCCGCCGACCGCCGCCCGCGGGCCGGCACCGAACAGAGCCTGCCGGCGCAGCTCGCACTGCTCGCCCTGGGCTTCACCGGGCCGGAGCCGGACCAGCGGCTCTTCGCCCAACTCGGCCTCGCCACCGGGTCCGAGGGCACCCTGGTCAGGGACGACGGCTTCGGCACCGCGGCGGAGGGCGTCTTCGTCGCGGGTGACGCCGGACGCGGACAGTCGCTGATCGTCTGGGCGATCGCCGAGGGACGGGCGGCGGCCGCGGCGGTGGACCGCTACCTGCGGGGGCGGACCGAACTCCCGATGCCGATCCGGGCCTCGGCGCGGGCACTCACCGTGTGATCCCGAAGGGCCCTCGCCCGGCCTGGAGGTCTGAAGTGCCCGCGTCCGGCCGGGCCACTGGGCGTGCCTCATGGGGTGGGCTCCGCCGCCGGTCCGGTGGTCGGTTGGAGGGTTGGCGCGGTGGTTGGCGCGGTGGGGTGGGCGCGCCGGTCGTAGCGCCAGAGCGCGGGGATCGCGGCGGGCAGTATGGCGGCGCTGCCGAAGCAGAGTAGGCCGCCGGTGCGCAGGGCGGCCCGGATGCCCTGCCGGACGGCGAGGCCGCCGGCCCGCAGATCGCCCAGGGCCGGCCCGGCGGAGCCGATCAGCATCTCCAACCCGGCGGCGCGGCCCCGGAGTTCGTCCGGAATGGACTGGTTCCAGATCGCACTGCGGAAGGTGTCACCGATCCAGTGCGCCCCGCCGGCGACGGCCAGGCAGAACAGGACGACCCACAGGCCCGGGGCGACGGCGGCCGCGGCCGTCGCCGCGCCGACCAGGGCGGCGGAGAGCACCACCAGTCGGCCGTGTCGGCGTACCCGCTCGGTCCAGCCGCCGGTCGCCGCGGCGATCAGGCTGCCCACCGCTCCGGCCGAGTAGAGCAGGCCGAGCGCCCACGTCGCGTCCAGCTCCGCGGCCAGGAACGGGAACAGGGCGGTGGGCAGGGCGAAGACGGTGGCCGCGAGGTCGGCCAGATAGGTGCCGATCAGGTCAGGCCGCCGCGCGGCGTACCGGGCGCCGGCGACGAACTCGCCCAGCTGCGGCTTCACGGCGTCCCGCTCGGATGGGACGGGACGAACCCGGGCGAGCAGGGCGAGCGAGAGCAGGAAGGTGCCGAGGTCGACCAGGTAGGCCGCAGGGGCGCCGGCGGTCGCGATCAGCAGCCCGGCGGCGGCCGGGCCCACCACCCCGCCGACGCTCCAGCGCAGCGAGAGCAGGGAGCCGGCCGCCACCAGGTGATCGGGTGGCACCAGGCGCGGAATCATCGCCTCGACCGAGGGCTGCTGGATGCCCTGCAGGGCTGCGGCCACCCCGGCGGCCACGTAGAGCGGCCAGGCAGCGGGCGCATCGAGCAGCGCGTTGGCCAGCAGCAGGGCACTGAGCGCGGCCAGCGCGAACTCGGTGACCAGGGCCACCGTGCGGCGGTCGGCGCGATCGGCGAGGACACCGCCGTACAGGCCGAACACGATGACGGGCGCGAGTTCGACCGCCCCGACCGCGCCCACGGCCCACGGCGAGCCGGTGAGGTCGGCGATCTGCAGGGGGATCGCCGTCATGGTGAAGACCGAGCCGAGCAGGGTGACCGTGCCGGAGGTCCAGATCAGACGGAAGTCCCGGGAAGACCGCCAGGGCGCGGTGTTCGGGAGCAGCCGGGACCGGAAGCGGTCGGGGGTGGAGGTCATACGGGGTTGGTCCCTTCGTGGCCGGCGTCGTCGCGGTGGTGGCGGGTGGGCAGGTGGCAGTGATGGCGGTCCTTATCGCTGATAAGTTCCAGCTCGGGAACTTATCGGCGATAAGGTGAGTCCGGCAAGCGATTAACCCGGGAGGTCGAACGGATGGCGCTGCAACGCGACGACGTGGTGCGCACCGCGCTGCGCCTGCTCAACGAGGAGGGCATCGAAGGGCTGACCACCCGCCGGCTCGCCCGCGAACTCGGCGTCCAGTCGCCGGCCCTGTACTGGCACTTCAAGAACAAGCGGGAACTGCTCGACCTGATGGCCGAGGCCATGCTCGCCGAGGCCCTCCCGCCCGACCGCGAACCGGACCCGGAACACTGGCCGGCGTGGATCGCCGCCGACGCCCGCGCCAAGCGCCACGCCCTGCTCGCCTACCGCGACGGCGCCCGGGTGCACGCCGGCACCCTGCCCGCCGACGACGAACTCCCGGCCGTCGAGGCCCAGTTGCTTGCCCTCAGTCGGGCTGGGCTGCGCCCGCGCACGGCGCTGCGGCTGCTGCTGACCGTCGACCGGTACATCATGGGCTGGGTCACCGAGGAACAGGCCTGGCGGCAGGACGCCGCAGACCGCGAGCGGCCGCCGTTCCCGGACGACGCGCTGCGCGAACTGCCGCTGCTACGCGAGGCCGCCGACGTGCTGCGGATGACCGACCACGACGCCGACTTCGAGTACGGGCTGCGCGTGATGATCGAGGGGTTCCGGGCGGAGATCGCCCGGGAGGCGGCGGAGTCGGCCGGGCCGGGGGATGGGCTAGGTTGGCGCCATGCCCACCCTTGATCCCCGCAGCACGGCCCTGGTCCTGATCGACCTGATGAGCCGGATCGTCGCCAACCCGCTCGCGCCGCACGCCGGTTCGGAGGTGGTGACGACCTCGCTGGAGCTCGCCCGGGCCTTCCGCGCCGCCGGCGCCCCGGTCGTCGCCGTACGGGTCGACCGGCCGAACGTCGCCGAGCAGCCGCCCGGGAGCGAACTGCTCGCGGAGGTCGAGGCGGTGGCCGACGAGGTCGTGGTGAAGCGCACCCTCGGTGCCTTCCAGGGCACCGGCCTGCACGAGCTGCTCCGGGAACGGGGCGTGGAGACCCTGGTGTTCGCCGGGATCGCCACCAACCTCGGGGTGGAGTCGAGCGCCCGCGCGGCCTCCGACCACGGGTACGAGCTGGTGTTCGTCGAGGACGCGATGACCGCGCTCACGGCGGAGGAACACCGGGCGTCGGTGGAACTCGACTTCCCGCGTCTCGGGGAGGTCGTGGCAGCGGGGGACCTGCGGCTGGGATAGGGCCCGCCTTCCTCGGACCGAGGGCCTGCCTCCCTCGGCCCTCGGCCCGGCTCTGCTTGACCTTGACACAGTGACAAGGCCTTCACTGTGGCCGAGGAGGTAGTCCTGATGACCATGCCGACAGAGAGCACGAACACGAGCGCGAAGGCGAACACGAAGGCGAAGGCGAACGCGAAGGCGAAGGCGAACGCGAAGGCGAACGCGAACGAGGCGCGAGCCCTCCGGGGACTGGAGAGCGACAACTCGTCGGTCCGACTGCAGGCGGCGTTGGCCGTGGGCACGAACCCGGAGCCGGCGTTCGTCGGCAAGCTCATCGAGCGGTGCGCGATCGAGCCCGAGTTCTCCGTGCGCGAAATGCTCACGTGGGCACTCACCCGGCACGCGGCATCGATGACGGTCCCGGCGCTTGTCGACGAAGCCCGCTCGGAGCGTGCGCAGGCGCGGAGCCAGGCACTGCACACGCTGTCCAAGATCGGGGACCGGCGCGCGTGGCCGGCGATCACACCGGCGCTGCTGTCCGACGCCGACGAGGAGGTGGCCCGCAGTGCCTGGCGGGCCGCTGTCGTGCTCGTGCCCGACGGTGCGGAGCAGGCGTTGGCCGTAGGGTTGGCGACGCAGCTCGGGCGCGGCGAACGCGAGACGCAGCTGAGCCTCAGCCGGGCGCTGATCGCGCTCGGGGAGGCGATGGCGCCGGCACTGGGCGCCGCGACGGCGGACCCCGACCCCCGCGTGCGCGCACACGCGATCGCCACGGAACGCCTGTCGCGCGACCCGGACGCCGGATTCGAGTTCGCGATCGAGGAGGCGAAGCGCGTCGTCGCCCTCGGCGGGCGCGACCAGGAGGGGGGGTAGGCAGTGTTGATCGGTGACGTCGCGCAGCGGTCCGGGGTCAGCGCCCGCATGCTCAGGCACTACGAATCGCTCGGCCTGGTACGGCCGTCGGGTCGCACCGACTCCGGCTACCGGGAGTACTCCGAGGAGAACATCCGGCGGATCTTCCACATCGAGAGCCTGCGGTCACTGGGGCTGTCGCTGAGCGACGTCGGGCGCGCGCTCGATGACCCCGGCTTCGCGCCCTCGGAACTCGTCGACGACCTCCTCCGCCGGACGCTGGACCGCATCGCGGCGGAGACGGAGCTGCTCACCCGGCTCCGTCGGATCGGTGCCGCGGAACCCGCCGGCTGGGAGGACGTCCTCCAGATCGTCTCGCTCCTCCAGGCGCTGGAGTCGAAGAACGCGGGCGCTCGCCAGCGAGCGGCCCTGTCCGCCGCCGAGGAGGTCTCCGTACCGGTGGAAGCCCTGGCCGAGGCCGTGCTGGGCGAGTCGGACCCGAACGTCGCCGGAGCCCTCCGCTGGGCTCTGGCGCAATCCGGCGAGGACGCGTTGGAAGCGCTGGCGAAGGGCCTCGGCTCACCCGCGGCCGAGGTGCGGGAGCGTGCCGTCCGGTCCATCGCCGAGATTCCGAACGGCGAGGCGACCGCCCTGCTGCGGGAGGCCCTCACGAACACCGACATCGTCGTCCGCGGGTACGCGGCCCTGGCACTCGGGACACGCGGAGTGTCCGACGCGGTCCCGACGCTCATCGACATGATCGTCGAGGCGAGGAACGACGCCGACGCGGCCGACGCACTGAGCGCGCTGGCCGGCGACCCCGCCGGTGATCCCGCGTTGGCGGACCGGATCGCCACCGGACTCGTCGACCGCCTCGCCCCCGGCACCGCCGGAACGCCCGCCCGTCGACGGCTGACCCAGGCGCTCGCGGACATCCCGGGGACGACGTCGTCACGCGCCCTCGGGGATCTGGCCCAGGACGAAGACCGTGCGGTGGCGCTCACCGCGACCTACGTCCTCAAGCTGCGCGCCGCCCGGTAAGGGCTGGACGAAGGCTGGTGCGCAGCGCGCCGCACGGCCGGCACCGGCCGTCGACCCGCTGCCGACCGACCGTCAACCTGCCGTCGACCGGCCGTCGACTGGCTCTCGCAGCCCGGTTCGACGGCCGGCGATGCGACCGGTCAGGCGGGGATGCCGCAGTACTGCTGCTGTTTGCCGATCGCGCGGTAGACGCAGTCGGCCGTCTCCACCAGGCGCAGGACCGCTTCGCGGTTGCGGCTGGTCTCGCGGCCGATCACCTCGTCGGGCGGGTAGAAGCCGCTGCTGCCGTTCGGGCCGGGGTACATCTCGAAGGTGTAGGCGAAGACCCGTTGGGCGCCCCACAGCCAGTCGTCGATCGCGCCGTCGGTGATGTAGAGGTCGCTCGACTGCTCGGGCGTGTAGCCGTTGGTGGCGGCCATGGTGCGGCCGAGGGTGGCGAAGGTGTTGTACTCGTCGGCGGTCATGCCGGTGGCGGTGTCGGCGGTGGTCCAGCCGAACGGCCAGAGCACCAGTTCGCTGTAGGTGTGGAAGTCGATGGCGGCGGTGATCTGCTGCTTGCCGCCGACGACCCGGCTGCGGACGAAGTCGGCGACCACCTTGGTCTCCTTGGCGGACTCCGGGGCGCTGCCCCGGTAGGTCTCGTTGGAGGTGGAGCCGGAGGAGCCGCCGCAGCAGCCCCACTTGTAGTTCCAGTTGCGGTTGAGGTCGGTGCCGACGCTTTTGCTGCCGGGGTTGGGCTGGCGGTCCTTGCGCCAGCTGCGGTAGCGGCCGGTGGCGATGTCGTACTCGCCGCCGTCCGGGTTGAGGTCGGGGATCACCCAGATCTCGCGGCTGTTGACGGCGTTGGCGATGCGGCTGTCGGTGGCGTACTTGTCGCCGAACTCGTGCAGCAGGTAGAGGGCCATCTCGACGGTGAGGTGCTCGCGGGCGTGCTGGTGGGCGGTGAACAGCACCTCGGGCTCGTCCTCGTCGGTGCCGACGTTGTCGCTGATCTTCACCGCGACGATCGGCCGGCCCTCGTAGGAGGTGCCGATGACGCGCTTGCTCATGATGTCCGGGTGCGCGGCGACCACGGCGTCGATGTCGGCGGTGGCCTCGGCGTAGTTGTGGTAGCCGGAGTCGGCCTGCGGGAAGTCGTACACCGGGCCGGCCAGGCTCTCGTCCAGGCCCTCACCGCCGGGGCCGGAACCCGACTCGGTGCCGTGGTCGGGGCCGGGCAGCGCGGTGGGGGACCAGCCGAGCGTGCGCAGCCGGTCGGCCTCGGCGGGGGTGGCGGTGACCACCACCGCGTCGGGCAGGACGGCGTCGACGGAGGCGCCGGTGGCGGCGATGGTGGTGCGTTCGGCGACGGTACGGGGGCCGTCGAGCCGGTACTGCCGCGCGGTGCCGGCAGCGGTGTCGGCGGCGCTGTCCGCACCGGCGGATGTGGGCGCCGAAAGGCGGTAGGGGGAGGCGGCCTGGGCGGTGATCGGGGTGGCGAGGGCGAGGGCCAGCAGAACGGCGGTGGCCGCGGCGGGCTTCCCTCGGCGGGGCAGTCGCATGACTGTCCTCCTGTGGGGGTCCGTGGGGGCGGAACGGTGGAGGAGGTGAGGCGCGCGCCAGCATGATGGTCCGTCAGTGTCATGAGTTCGTCAAGAGGTTGGAAAGGTGCGGGCCGGGCGGAACGCATCGGCCATCCGCTGCCGTCCCGCGACACCCTCGCCTCGGTGTCCGGCCATCTGCTCCGGCTCGAAACGGGACTCGTCGAGACGGTCGTGGAGGCATCGGCGTGGCGCGTCCCGCGCGCCATCCGCGTTAGAAGGTCTCACGCTTGTTGTTGACTATCACTCCGGAGTGCGTTAGAACTTATAACGAACACAACAGCTTCTACGAAAGGAGGCGGCCGTGACCAACGAGCGCCTTGTCGAGGTCGTTCTGCCGGGCATCGTCGACCCGGAGGGCCTGCAGATCCGCTACGCCTCCGTACCGGAGCCCGGCGCGGGGCAGATCGTGATCGCCATGGAGGCCACCGGCGTCTCCTTCGCCGAGCAGCAGATGCGCCGCGGCCGGTACTACGACCAGCCGCCGTTCCCGTTCGTGCCCGGATACGACCTGGTGGGCCGGGTCCTGTCGACCGGGCCGGGCGTCGACCCGGCGCTGGCCGGGCGACGGGTGGCCGCGCTGGTGAAGGTCGGCGGCTGGGCCAGCCACGTGGTCGTCGATGCCGCGGACGCGGTCGACGTCCCCGAGGGCCTCACCGCGGCGCAGGCCGAGACGGTCGTGGTCAACGGCATCACCGCCTGGCAGATGCTGCACCGCAAGGCCCGGGTGCGCGCCGGGCAGACCGTCCTGGTCCACGGCGCGAGCGGCGGCGTGGGGTCCGTGCTGGCCCAACTCGCCCGCGCCGCCGGGGCGCGGGTGATCGGTACGGCCTCCGCCCGGCACCACGAGGCGCTGCGGGACCTGGGCGTCGTCCCCGTCGACTACCGGGCGGGAGAGGTCCCCGCGCTGGTCCGGGAACTGGCGCCCGGCGGGGTGGACGCCGTCTTCGACCACGTCGGCGGCCGTAGCGTGATCGATTCCTGGCAGCTGCTCGCGCCCGGCGGCACCCTCGTCGCGTACGGCAGTGCCTCCACCCGCGACGACACCGGTTCCAAGCAGTGGCCGGTCCTCAAGATCCTTGCCCGTACCGCACTGTGGAACGCCCTGCCCAACGGCCGGCACGCGTACTTCTACAACATCTGGGCCGGCCGCGCGCTCGGCAAGGACCGCTTCCGGGCACAGCTTCGGAACGACCTCGCCGAGGTGCTCGCCGCCGTGGGCCGTGGCGAGGTCACCGCCCGCATCGCCGCCCAACTGCCGCTCACCAGCGCCGCCGAGGCCCTGCGGCTGGCGGAGTCCGGCACCGTCACCGGCAAGATCGTGCTGACGGCCTGAGCCCCTGGCAGAGCTGCTCGCCCGAGCGGCCTGCGCGCCGAAGAAGGCCCCCACCGCCACCGGTGGGGGCCGTCTTCGGCGCGCCGTTGGCCGTTGGCCGTTGGCCGTTGGCCGTGCGCCGTGGGTCAGCGCACGGTGACGGTGAAGACCGGGGAGGCGCTGTCCCCGCTGGTGATGCGCAGCTCGTTCAGGCCCTTGAGGCCGAGCTTCACGCCGAGCGAGTAGGAGCCGTCGCGGGTCGTGTGGACGGAGGCGGGCAGCGTGACCCAGCTGCCGTGCTGCTTCTGCTGCAGGGTCACCGTGCTGCCCGCCTTGAGGCCGGTGGTCGTGCCGGTGACGCGGAACAGCTGCCACGCCGGGACGGCGGAGACCGGCGGCTTGGCGGTGATGGCGGCGTGCGCGGCGGCCGGCTGGGTGGCGGCCGACTGCACGATGCCCTGCTGCACGATGCCCGGCTGTGTGGCGGCCGCGGGCTGGGCGGCGGGGGCGGCGGCCATGGCGGTGCCCGCCAGCCCGAGGGAGATCGCGCTGAGGGTGGTCGCGGCGGCCAGGCGCAGGGAGTTCCGCTTGGAGACGATCACAGGTGCACCCCTTTCGAGGGGAGGTGATTGTTTTCGGCCCGAAGGCGGATGCCGCGCTTCGGGCTCTGCCATCTCGAAGGACGCCCTGTTCGGCGGATCGGTTGTGGACGGATCGTCACTGGCTGGTAACGGTGGGCGATTTGGCTGGATCCGGGTCGGCGCGGCCGGCCGCTCCGGTTTCCTCGGCCGGTCCGTCCGGGGGAGTATCGTCCTCGGACAGCGCCGAGGTCCGGACCCGGTGGACGTAGCGGTCGATCAGGTGGCGCAGCACGGTGACGGTGGCGGCGACGTCCGACTCCGGGATTCCCTCCAGCGCGTCAGCGAGCCCGGCGATGTTGGCCCGTTTCAGGCGGTCGAGCATCGCCCGCCCCTCGGTGGTCAGTTCGATCTGGCGGGCCCGCCGGTCCGCCGCGTCCGGGGTGCGCTCCACCAGCTGTTGGCCCTGCAGTCGGTCGATCTGCCGGGTGACGTGGGAGGGCTTGACCATCAGCCGGGTGGCGAGGTCGCCCACCCGGCTGGCGCCCTCCCCGTCGGCGAGCGCGCGCAGCAGGTAGACGTCCGCCCGGGCCGCCGTGATGCCGGCCCGGGCGGCCTGGCGTTCGTGCTCCTGGGAGCGGGTCAGCAGGTAGGCCAGCGAGGCCAGCACGGCCTCCAGGTCGGAGGTGGCGGTCCGATGATCGGTGGCGTCCGGCATGGGGGAACTGTAGCGATCCGGTGCGGGGCGCGGTGGCGCTGCGGGTCCCTGACCGGTTTTCGGACAGATCCGACCGTCGCCCGGTGAGCCCTTTCATCGCCACGGATCGCGAGTTAGCGTGACGGTGAGTTAGTTGCTTAGGGCATGTAAATGGTCCGGAACTGCTCCGCGGCGCCGCGGGCCCACCCGCCCGACGCCGTCGGCACCCGAAGCTCCGAGAAGGGAGCCCATGATGGCCACAACCGCTCAGACCCCCCGGTTCGCCCACCCCGCCGCCCGCGGTGTCTGCCCGTTCGACCCGTCGCCCGCCTACCGGAAGGCTCAGCAGGAGGAGCCGATCAGCCGCGTCTCCCTGTGGGACGGCGCCCCCAGCTGGCTGGTCACCCGCCACGAGGACGTCAAGGCGGTACTCGGCGACGCCCGCTTCAGCTCGGACGCCACCCGCTCCGGCTTCCCGTTCATCAGCGCCGGCGCCCGACAGCTGAGCAGCGGTCAGCCCACCTTCATCAGGATGGACGGCCAGGAGCACGCCCGGCTGCGCCGGATGCTCACCGGGGAGTTCGTGATCAAGAAGGTCGAGGCGCTGCGCCCCGAGATCCAGCGCATCGCCGACGACCTGCTGGACCGGATGACCGCCGGGCGCACCCGTGCCGACCTGGTTCGCGAGTTCGCCCTGCCGCTGCCCTCCCTCGTCATCTGCCTGCTGCTCGGAGTCCCGTACCAGGACCACGACTTCTTCCAGGAGTGCAGCCGGATCCTGCTGCGCCGCGACTCCTCGGCCGAGGAGGTGGGCGCCGCCCAGCAGAGACTGGCCGATTACCTGGTGAAACTCGCCGAGGCCAAGCGCACCGAGCCCGACGGGAGCATCCTCAGCCGGCTGGTGGAGCGCGGCGATCTGGACACCGAGGAGATCGGCGCGATGGGCCGGCTGCTCCTGGTGGCCGGGCACGAGACCACGGCGAACATGGCCGCGCTCTCCGTCCTCGCCCTGCTGCAGAACCCCGACCAGCTCGCCCACGTGCGCGCGCACCCGGAATCCGTCGCCGGCGCGGTCGAGGAACTCCTGCGTTACCTGACCATCGTGCACTCCGGCCTGACCCGGGTCGCCACCGAGGACGTCACCGTCGGCGGGGTCCGGATCGGGGCCGGGGAGGGCGTGATCTGCATGATCAACACCGCCAACCGGGACGCGCGGGAGTTTCCGGACGGCGACGCCCTCGACCTGTCCCGTGACGCCCGCCTGCACCTGGCCTTCGGCTTCGGCGTCCACCAGTGCCTGGGGCAGCCGCTCGCCCGGCTGGAACTGCAGATCGCGCTGAACACCGTCCTGCGGCGGCTGCCCCGATTGCGCCTGGCCGTCCCGTTCGAGGACGTCCGCTTCCGCGGCGAGATGCTCATCTACGGCGTCCAGGAGTTGCCCGTCGGCTGGTGACCGACGGCTGGTGACTGAGGCTCGGTGCCCGACGCCTGGTGACTGAGGCTCGGTGCCCGACGCCTGGTGGCCGAGGCTCGGTGCCCGACGCCTGGTGGCCGACGCTCGGTGCCACGCGCTTGGTGGCCGATGCCTGGTGACTGTCGGCACCGCGACCGGGCCGGGCCCTGTCGGCCACCCGCCGCAACAGCCAACCACCCCAGTGCAGTTCGCCCCCGGCAGGCCGATCCTGCCGCGCCCCGAAAGGAACCCCATGCTCGTCCAGATCGACCAGGAGAAGTGCTGCGGCGCCGGACACTGCGTGCTCGCCGCCCCCGAGGTCTTCGACCAGCGCGACGAGGACGGCATCGTCGTCCTGCTCGACGCCCAGCCCCCGGCCCAGTCCCACCAGGCCGTCCGGGACGCCGCCGCGGTCTGCCCGGCCGCCGCGATCCGGCTGGACGAGGCGTGAGCGCACCGCGCGCGGTGGCCGTCGTCGGCGCGGGCGCGGCGGGACTGCACACCGCCGAGGCGCTGCGCCGCGCCGGGTACGACGGCCGCCTCACCCTGATCGGAGCCGAGGAGGAGCCGCCGTACGACCGCCCGCCGCTGTCCAAGCAGCTGCTCGCCGGGCAGTGGCAGCCGGAGCGCCTGGCGCTGCGCGGCCCGCGGGCGCTGGACGAACTCGGCCTCGACCTGCGCCTCGGGGTGCGGGCCGAACGCCTCGACCGGCGCGAGCGGACGGTGGAACTGTCCGACGGCCGGCGGGTGCGGTGCGAGGCCCTCGTCCTGGCCACCGGGGTCCGGCCGCGCCGGCTTCCGGGCGCCGACGCCACCACGCCCGGCGCCCACGTGCTGCGCACGCTCGCCGACGCGCTCGCGCTGCGCGCCGAACTATCCGCGGGCGTCCGGCTGTTGGTGGTCGGAGGCGGGCTGCTCGGCGCGGAGGCGGCGGCCACCGCCGTCGGGCTCGGGGCTGAGGTGACCTGGCTGACGTCCACCGCCACACCCCTGGCCGCTGTGCTGGGCACCGAGTCGGCCGCGCTGCTGACCGCCCTGCACCGCGAGCACGGGGTGCGGATCCGGCAGGGCGTGGCCGCGGCGGTCGTCCGGCGCGGCGACCGGGCCGCCGGGGTGCGCCTGGCCGACGGCACCGAACTGGCGGCCGATGTCGTGCTGATGGCCATCGGGTCGGTGCCGGACACCGACTGGCTGGCCGGCAGCGGCGTCCGGCTGGACGACGGTGTGGTCTGCGACGCCCACTGCGCCGCCGGCCCCGGCATCTGGGCGGCCGGCGACGCCGCCTCCTGGCCCGACCCCCGCACCGGCTGTCGACGGCGCCTCGAACAGCGCACCAACGCCACCGAGCAGGCCCTGTGCGTCGCCCGGAACCTGCTGACCGGCCAGGACGGCGGGCGGCAGGCGTACGAGCCGGTCCCGTACCTGTGGACCGACCAGTACGGGCTGCGGGTCCAGGCCTTCGGCCGCCCGGGCGGCGCCGACCGCTTCGAGGTCGTCGATGGCGGCCTCGAGGAGCGCCGCTTCGCCGGCGCCTGCGTACGGGACGGGCTGGTCGTCGGCGCGGTGGGCATCGCCTCCGCCCGGGCGCTGCGGCAGTTGCGTGCGCAGGTCGCGGCGTACGGCCCGTGGCAGGGCGCGCCGTGGCAGGGCGTTCCGGCCTGAGGCGAGGCGACGTTCGAGGGGGCCGCCGCCGGAGCCCGTCGGCGGCCCCCGGCTGTCGCGGCCCCTCCAGCCGTCTGCGTCTCCTCAGCTGTCCGCGTCTCCTCCGTGGGTGGTGGGCGATTCGGCCCTCGGTGGGTGCGGGGACGGCTCGGGTGTTCCGGGCTCGTTCAGCAGCAGTTCCAGCAGCGGGAGCGCCGCCTCCAACTCCCGGCACTGGCGCGCGCTGAGCCGGGTGCTGCGGCGGGCCAGGAGCGCGGAGCGTTCCCGACGGATCCGGGACAGCGCCTCCTCGCCCTGTGGCGCCAGGGCCAGCAGTTGGGACCGGCCGTCCAGCGGGTCCGGTGTCTTGGCGATCAGCCCGGCCGCGGTCAGCGGCGCGAGCGTGCGGACCATGGAGGGAACGGTCACCCCCTCGCGCGCCGCCAACTCCCCGAGCCGTAGCGGGCCGTGCTGCTCCACCCGGGCCAGCGCGGAGAGTTGGGCGGCGGTCAGGTCCTGGTCGTCGGCGGTGCGGGCCATCTGCCGGTTGAGCCGGCCGATCACCAGGCGCAGCCGGAGCACCGCCTCGGCGGGGAGTCCGGCGCCGTCCGCCCCGGTCACGTCGCGTCCGCCGTGGTCGGGTCCGCCTTCGCTTCGGCCGCGTCGGCGTCCGCCTCGGGGGCGGCGACGGCGGCGGGCCGGCGGCGTTCGCGGACCAGCGAGACGGCCGCCGCGACCAGCGACATCGCGATCGCCGGCCAGAAGACCACGACCAGGCCGTCGTGGAAGGGCCCGGAGATCAGCTGCGGGAAGAACTCCCGGCCGGTCAGCGTCTGCGCGTTGCCGGGCGGGAGCTGCCCGAGCACGTGCGGGCCCAGCAACTGCTGGATCGGGTTGTAGCCGAGGAAGGCGGCGAAGAGGGTGCCGACCGGTGGCAGGGCGGCGATGGCCCGGGCGTCGCCGACGGGGACGCCTTGCGCGGTCAGTCCCGCGGTGAGCGTGTGCGGAAGCGACCCGGCGAGGCCCGCCACCATCAGCGAGAAGAACACGCCGATCGACAGCACCATGCCGGCGTTCTGGAAGGCGGCCCGCATGCCGGAGGCGGCGCCGCGCGCCTCCGCGGGCACGCTCGACATGATCAGCGCGGTGTTGGGCGCGGCGAACAGGCCGCCCCCCAGACCGTTGAGGAACACCAGGACGGCGAACCAGGGGTAGCCGAAGTCGGTCGGCAGCAGGAGCAGTCCGGCGAAGGACAGCGCCATCACCACCAGCCCGCCGGAGGCGAACAGCCGGGCCCCGGCGCGGTCCGAGAGGTACCCGGAGAGCGGCCCCGCGGCCAGGAAGCCGACGGTCAGCGGGACCAGGTAGATGCCGGCCCACAGCGGGGTGTCGGCGTAGTCGTAGTCGTAGCCGTGCAGCGGCAGCCAGATGCCCTGCAGCCAGATGATCAGCATGAACTGGAGCCCGCCGCGGGCGATCGAACCCAGCAGGGTGGCCGCGTTGCCCCCGGTGAAGACCGGGTCGCGGAAGAGCCTCAGCGGGAACATCGGCTCGGCGACCCTGGATTCGACCAGGCAGAACACGGCCGGCAGCGCGACCCCGCCGATCAGCCCGGCCAGCACCCACGGGTTGGTCCAGCCCATGGTGTGGCCGCCGTACGGCTGGATGCCGTAGGTGATCGCCGCGAGCAGGACGGTCAGGCCGACCGCGAAGGTGACGTTGCCCCACCAGTCGACCCGGGCGGGCCGCCGTACCCCCGTGTCGCGCAGCGAGCGGTAGGCCCAGACCGTGC
Organism: Kitasatospora sp. NPDC051164; assembly: GCF_044455625.1. Classification (NCBI taxonomy): domain Bacteria; kingdom Bacillati; phylum Actinomycetota; class Actinomycetes; order Kitasatosporales; family Streptomycetaceae; genus Kitasatospora; species Kitasatospora sp. NPDC051164. The sequence goes on from NZ_JBITFB010000006.1 coordinate 91,330, forward strand.
CGAGGACGCCGATCGGCACATTGACCCAGAAGATCGACCGCCAGTTCCACTCGGCCAGCAGACCGCCCAGCACCAGGCCGATGAAGGACCCGGCGATGCCCGCGACGATGTTCACCCCCAGCGCCGTCCCCCGGCGGTTCGGCGGGAACGCGTCGGTGATGATCGCGGCGGAGTTCGCCATCAGCATCGACCCGCCGACCGCCTGCACCACCCGCCAGACGATCAGCCACAGCGCCCCCGCCCCCGCCGTGCAGCGGATCGAGGGAGAGCGCCACCGAGGTGAGGGTGAAGATCAGGAACCCGGCGTTGTAGATCCGCACCCGGCCGTGGACGTCGCCGAGCCTGCCGAGCGTCACCACCAGCACGGCGGTGACCAGCATGTACCCCATCAGCATCCAGAGCAGGTAGTTGACGTTGCCCGGCTGCAACGGGTCCAGCCCGATGCCGTTGAAGATCGCGGGCAGCGAGATCAGCACGATCGACGCGTTGATGGTGGCGATCAGCGTGCCGAGGGTGGTGTTCGACAGGGCCACCCACTTGTACCGGGGGTGGTCCGGTTCCACACCGCCGCGGACCTGGCGGACGTCCGGTCCTGCCGCCCCCGGAAAGTCGAGTCGCCGCCGCTGCCTCCTGGTGAGGGGCCCATCGGGCCGCCGGGGGTCGGAGAGGGGGATTTCGATAGCTTCCGCCAGCTAACGATAGGCCGACCGGGGTCGGGTCGGTAGGGCCCGGGAACACGCGGGGCGCGACCGGGGCACGGCCCGTACCCCCGCCGTCGCTGGGGCGGCAGGGGTACGGTCCGTGCTTACGGGCCCAGGCGTGCGGTCGTCCGAGTGGCAGGCGTGCGGGCCGGGCTCAGGTGCCCAGGCGTGCGGTCGTCCGGGCCGGGGGTCAGCTCGGGAACGGCCAGGTCGGGCACCACGGCCAGGTGACCTGACCCGGGTAGGGCGGGCCCCACGGCGGGCACGGGGGCAGGGTCGGCGTCGACTGGACGCTGCTCCACAGGGCCTTGCCGTTCAGCTGGACCGCGATGGCGCCCTCGTTGTAGATGACCAGCTCGGCGCCGGGGTGGCCGCCGGTGTTGCTGGCCCACAGCGGGGTGTTGTCGGCGGCGTACACGACGAGGTTGCCGTCGTCCTGCATGACCAGGATGTTGCCGTTGGGGATGGCGCCCTTGGCCACCCAGATCGGGGTGGTGCCGCGGTACAGGACGACATTGCCGTCGCCCTGCATGGCCAGCATGATCTGGCCGTTCGGCGAGTACCAGGCCTGGTTGCGGTTCAGCAGGCTGTTCATCGGGATGTGGGTGGGCTCGGTCAGCGCGGCGGCCGCGGCCGGAGCAGCAGCAGGAGCGGTGGCCGGAACAGCCGGGGCGGCGTCGGCGGTACCCGTGGTGAGGGCGCCGAACCCGATCGTAGCGAGGGCGGCCAGAGCGGCGACCCGGGAGCGGAGTCTGGACATGGGTGGGTGTTAAGTCCTTCCGTGTGAACGGGAGTTGACGGCGTAGCGGGGTTTCCTGTGGCGCCTCGCCGGTGCGTCCGACGCCGCACCTCACGCTAGGGTCGCGGCGCGATGCCGAGCGGCAGGTCCACCGGCAGCTTCCGTCCCGACGCCTGCCGCCTGCCCCGCACGCCTGCCGCCTGACTCGCACGCCGCCTGCCTGCGCCTCGGCCGGAGGCGGGGCGGTCGAGCGGGGCGACGACTGCTTTCCCGGCTCCGGCGAAGACCTTCGGTGTGGCCCGGTTTTCCGTTGACCGCCACAGCGTGACCAGCTGTTCTCCGAGCTCGGCGATCCCGTCCTGGCCGTCGCCGACGGGCTTGGATCAGCCGTTGCGGGCTGCCTTCAGAGCCTCGCGCAGTCGACCGTTCGCGGCGGTGAGCAGCCGGGTGGCGGCGGGCGCGTCGATGTCGGCGAGCAGGAGCAGGATCGCGTCCTTGGCTCGCCCGTCGGTCGCGGTGAGGGCGCGACGGATGCTCTGGTCGTCGGCGCCGGTGGCCTCGGCGACGATCCGCCGGGCGCGCTCGCGCAGCTTGCTGTTGGTGGCCCGGACGTCGACCATCAGATTTCCGTACGTCCGCCCGAGGCGGACCATCACGGCCGTCGACAGCATGTTGAGCACCAGCTTCTGCGCGGTCCCCGCCTTGAGCCGCGTCGAGCCGGCCAACACCTCGGGGCCCACCTCCACCTCGACGGCCAGCTCGGCGGCGGCCGCCAGCGCCGAACCGCGGTTGCAGGCCAGCCCGACGGTCAGCGCGCCGGTGGCCCGTGCGGCCCGTACGGCCGCCACCGCGTACGGCGTGCGGCCGGAGGCGGAGACACCGACCAGGGTGTCGGCGGGGGTGAGGGCGAGCACGGCCACGTCGGCCTCGGCGAGGTCGGGGCGGTCCTCGGCGCCCTCGGCGGCCTCCGTCACGGCCGTCCGCCCGCCCGCGATCAGGCCGACGACGAGTGCCGGGTCGGTGCCGAAGGTCGGCGGGCACTCGGCGGCGTCCAGCACCCCGAGCCGGCCGGCCGTTCCCGCCCCGGCGTAGACCAGCCGTCCGCCGCGCGCCATCCGGGCGGCCACCGCGTCGACCACGGCGGCGATCCGCTCCAGCTGTCCGCCGACGGCGGCGGCGACCGTGCGGTCCTCGGCGTTCATCAGACGGAGCAGCTCGGCGGTGGGCAGTTCGTCGAGTGCGGCCCAGTCGGGGCGGATCGCCTCGGTCGGTGGGACGGTGGATGGCACAGCCGGTGGCGCGGTGGGTGGCACGGGGGGTGGTACGGCCGGTGGTACGGCGGGCCGGTTCGGGCGGGTGTGGTCCGTGGGGTCCTGGTCCATGCGGCGAGCGTCCCCTGGTGCGAGGGGCCCGAATCCGGGCAGGCGTGGGGGGAGGAGGTGATGACCGTGCAAGCAACCGTTTCCGAGCTGCTGGACCGGTTCGGCCGCACCTACGCGGAGGAAGCCGGGATCACGCTGCGCGACAAGCCCTCGCCGCTCTACCGGCTGCTCGTCCTGACCGTGCTGTGCTCGGTGCGGATCAGCGCCGACACCGCCACGGCGGCGGCGCGCGAGCTGTCGGCCGCCGGTCTGCGGACTCCACGCGCGATGGCCGACGCCCGGCGCGACACGCTGATCGCCGCGCTCGGCCGGGCCCACTACGTGCGCTACGACGAGAGCACCGCCACCGCGCTCGGCCGGGGCGCCGAGCTGCTGCTCGACCGCTGGCACGGCGACCTGCGGCGGCTGCGGGAGGAAGCGGGCGGCGAGCCGGAGCGGATCGGCGAGCTGCTGCGGGAGTTTCCCCGGATCGGGCCGGTCGGGGCCGGGATCTTCCGGCGGGAGGCGCAGGCGGTCTGGCCGTCGCTGCGGCCGTACTTCGACGAGCGGGTACTGGAGGAGGCCCGGACGCTGGGGCTGCCGGCGAGTCCGGCGGGCCTGGCGCAGCTGGTCGAGGCTAAGGACCTGGCCCGGCTGGCGGCGGCGCTGACGCGGGCGAGCCTGGCGCACGTCGGGGCGGCCTGAGCTGCCCGGCGGCGCCGCCCGCCGCGTCGTCACGGCGTCACGTTGTCACGACGTCGTGGCGTCAGGCCATCCAGAAGAACACCGCCGTCATCCGGCGCTCCGCCAGCTCGTCGCCGTAGTAGCCGGTGGCGCTGTGGATCAGATTGGCGTTGTAGAGCAGCAGTTGGTTGTAGCGGTTGGGGACGCGGACGTCCTCGACGAAGTGGTCGGCGGGCACGCGGCGGGTGCCGAGCGCCTCGACCAGATTGTTGTGCGGGGCGTCCACCACGTTGCCGCCAAGGCGACCGCCGGGGAACTGCTGGCGGTAGAAGCTGGTGCCGGCGTCCTTGGGCGCGCCCGGGCTGAGGTAGAGCACGGCGGCGAAGCGGCAGAGGGCGCGCGAGTCGGTGTGCGGGCGGGACTCCGACTCCCCGGCGCCGACGACCTGGACGCAGTTGTGGTTGAGCGTGCCGCCGCCCGGGGTGCTCTGCACCCAGAGTCGGGAGGCACCGGTCGCCTTGCGGACCTGGGACTCGACCCGGGCCAGTTCCTCGGGCTCCAGGCCCGGCATGGTGCGCAGTCCGGGCCAGGTCTCGGGGCGGTGCGGGTAGCCCTCGGTCCACTCGCCGCGGGCCAGGCAGCGTTCGCGGACGGCGTCCGGGTCGGGCAGGACATCGTTCAGGACCCAGTAGTCCCGGCCCCGGGTGGGCTTGCGGTACGGCAGGACCGGCAGCGCGGTGGGCCTGATGGGCTGTGAGGGCATGGGCCGACGATAGAGGCGGCGATCGTCAACCTTCTGCCGTGAGCAGGTCAACCTTTCGTCAAGGGTGCTCTGTCCCGGCTGGACCGTCCTGTGCGGTGGACCGTCCGGTGCGGGGTGTTCTGCCCTGTGCGGGGTTGTTCTGCGCGGATCGTCCCGAGTGGCTCGTCCCGGCCGGGATCGCTAGGCCTCCCGTACGGCGAAGCCGCCCAGCGCGCCCTCCAGCCGCTCGTAGGCGCGGACGGTGGAGGGCCGCACCGCGGCGGCGATCGCGACGTGGTCCTCGTCGGCCAGGGTGCGGCGGAGCACCTCGGCGAACACCGCCCGGTCGACGGCGCCGAACAGCGCGGCGGCGACCCGGCTCTCGAAGCCGACGGGTCTCTCGTGCACGGCCTCGGCCAGTGCCTCGGCGAGGGCGGTCTCGCTCTGCTCGTGCACCTCGCGCAGCCGGGCGATCAGGGCCGGACTGTCGAAGACCGTGCGGGCGAAGGCCGGGCCGGAGAAGCCGAGCCGTGGGTCGTGCCGGTCGATCCTGGCCAGGCAGTCGCGGCGCAGCGCGGCGAGCGCGGACTCGCCCGGCGCGCGCTCGGCGACGGCCCGGGCGAGTCGGCCGACGAGCTCCTCGTGCAGGTCGAAGAAGAGGTCCTCCTTGCGCGGGAAGTGGTTGGTGACGGTCATCTTGGCGACGCCCGCGGCGGCCGCGACCTCGGCGATGGTCGTCCGGTCGAAGCCCTGCTCGATGAAGAGCCTGGTCGCGGCGTGCGAGATCGCCTCGCGGGTGCGGCGTTTGTTGAGTTCGCGCAGGTTGGGCGTGGTCCCGGTCTCGGTCATGGCGGGAGCCTAGCGCAGGTCGCTGGGTCGAGCACAGTAATTAGGCTTGACCCAGCGAGTGGGTCCGTCCTAAGTTCTTCTCGGGCGGTCGGAACGGCTGCCGGAGGGCCGTCGGAGCGATCGCCACAGTGATCGCCAGGGTGGCTACAGGGCTCGAGGGCGACTGGCCCGAGGGGCGACCAGGGGAGGGCGCATGACCGCATCCGTCACTGCGAAGGGCCGGCGAGGGGGAGTCCGGGAGGGGGAGCCGGAGGCGATCCCGTCGAGCCTGTGGAAGATGGCCGCGGTGCTCGCGCTGGGTCCGGTGCTCGCACTGCTGGACACCACGATCGTCAACGTCGGCATCGACTCCGTCGGCCGCGATCTGCACAGCTCGATCGCCGCGGTGCAGTGGGTTGCCACGGGGTACCTGCTGGCGATCTCGCTGACGATGCCGCTCTCGGGCTGGGCCGCCGGTCGTTTCGGGGCCCGGCGGGCGTGGCTCGCCTCGGTCGTCCTGTTCGTGCTCGGATCGGCGCTGTGCGGTCTGGCCTGGTCGACGGGCAGTCTGATCGCCTTCCGGGTGTTGCAGGGGATCGGCGGCGGGATGATTCAACCGCTCGGCCAGGCGATCATCATACAAGCGGCCGGGCCGTCCCGGATGGGGCGGGTGATGGGCACGCTGATGCTCCCGATCAGCCTGGCCCCCGTCCTGGGGCCGATCCTCGGCGGGCTGGTGCTGGAGCACCTCGACTGGCGCTGGATGTTCCTGCTGAACGTGCCGGTCGGGCTGCTGATTCTGCTGTCGGCCGCCCGCTGGCTGCCGGCTGACGAGACGTCGGACGCGCCGAAGCCCCGGCTGGACGTGACCGGCCTGGTGCTGCTCTCCCCCGGCCTGACCGGGCTGGTCTACGGGCTCTCGACGATCGGTGGCGGCGGAGCGGCCGGCTGGGCCGCTCTCGGGGCGGGCGCGATGCTGGTGGCGGTCTACGGCTGGTACGCGCTGCGGGTGGGGCGCGGTGGTGTCCGGACGCCGCTGATCGACCTGCGGCTGTTCGCCCGGCGCGGCTTCACCGTGGCGACGGCGAACAGCTTCCTGCAGGGCGCCGCGCTTTACAGCTCGATGTTCCTGGTGCCGCTCTACTACCAGCAGGTGAAGCACGCCGGGGCGGTGGAGGCCGGCCTGCTGCTCGCACCGCAGGCCCTCGGCACGGCGGTCACCGCGATGCTGGCCGCCCGAATAACCGACCGCCTCGCGCCGCGTCCGCTGATCATGATCGGCATCGCCTGCTCCCTCGTCGGCACGCTCGCGTTCACCCAGCTGGGCAGCGGCTCCGACCCGGCCGACTGGCTGATCGCCGGCTCGCTGGCGCTGCGCGGCGCGGGCATGGGGCTCATCGCGATCCCCGGCCTGGCGGCGGTGTACGGGAGCGTCGAGAAGGCCCAGGTGCCGGCGGCCGCGGGTGCGGTCAACGTGCTGAACCGGATCGGCGGGGCGCTCGGGACGGCAGTGCTGACGCTGGCCCTCCAGCAGGCACAGCACGGCCACCCGGACCGTCCGGGCGCGGCCTTCGGGGAGACCTTCTGGTGGGGGCTGGTCCTGTCCGCGCTGGCGATCGGGCCGGCCTGGCTCTACCCGAACACCCGCAAGAACGCTGTCTGACCGGGCCGTCGGTTCTTCGACTGCCAGCCCTTCGACCTCCACTTCCTCGATCGACGCTCACGGAGGTATCCATGTTCACCAAACGCCCCGGCGGCCTGCGCCTGCTCACCGTGCACGCGCACCCCGACGACGAGTCCAGCAAGGGCGCGGCCACCCTCGCCCGGTACGCCTCCGAGGGGGTGGAGGTCCTGGTCGTCACGTGCACCGGCGGTGAGCGCGGCTCGGTGCTCAACCCGGCGATGGACCGTCCCGAGGTCCGGGCCGACATCGCCCGGATCCGGCGCGAGGAGATGGCGGCCGCCCGGGAGATCCTCGGGGTGCGCCAGCAGTTCCTCGGCTTCGTCGACTCCGGAATGCCGGGGCCGGACGAGCCGCTGCCCGAGGGCTGCTTCGCCTCCCAGCCGGTCGAGGCCGCGGCGGCGCCGCTGGTCGCACTGATCCGCGAGTTCCGCCCGCACGTGGTGATCACCTATGGCGAGACCGGCGGGTACCCGCACCCGGACCACGTGATGACCCACCAGGTCACCGTGGCGGCCTTCGAGGCCGCCGCCGACCCGGGGCGCCACCCCGAAGCGGGCGAGCCCTGGCAGGCGTCCAAGCTCTACTACCACGTGGCGCTCTCCCGGGCCTGGTTCCAGACCCTGTACGACGCCATGACGGAGCGCGGCGTCCCCTCGGCCATGGGCGAACTGCTCGCCGGGTGGCCCGACACCCCGCCCGTCCTGACGACCACCACCCGGATAGCGTGCGCCGAGCAGTTCGCCGTACGGGACGCGGCGATGCTGGCGCACGCCACCCAGGTCGCGCCGGGGGTCGCGTTCATGGCCCACCCGCGGGACATCGAGCGCGAGGTCTGGCCGACCGAGGACTACCACCTGGCCCGGAGCCTGCTGCCCGTGGCCGGTGGAGCAGGCGGGGCGGCCGGGGCGGGCGGGGTCGAGAACGACCTGTTCGCCGGGCTCAGGCCGGAGGGGTAGGTGACATGGGCGCTCAGAGCGCCGCGAGCACCCCGCAGAGTGCGAGGAGGCCGCAGATCCCGAAGTTGACGAGCTTGTGCGAGAGGAACACCGCCGCGAACTCGCGGATGGTCGCGGTCGGCCAGTAGTACCGGGCGGTGGGCGAGCCGAAGACGTGTCCGTTGACACCGGTCTTGCGGGCGAGGAGCGCCGCCCGGAAGGCGTGGAAGTTGTTGGTGACCACGACGCAGCGGTAGTCGGGCTTGGCCTGTTCCATGAGGGCCTTGCTGAAGAGCAGGTTTTCCTCGGTGGTGCGGGAGCGGTCCTCCCGTTCGACGTGTTCGGCCGGGAAGCCGCGCTCGGTCAGGTAGTCGGCCATCGCATGGGACTCCGGCAGCTTCTCGTCCGGTCCCTGCCCGCCCGAGGTGATCAGTACCGGCGGATTGCCGTGCGCGGCCTGCTTCTCGTACGCCTCGCGGCCCCGGTTGAGCCGGCTGGCCAGCAGCGGCGGGACGCGCTCGCCGCCGATCAGCCCGGAGCCGAGCACGACCACGAAGTCGACGTCCCGGCGCGGCCGGTGGCGGCTGTACAGGAAGGCGTAGCCGACGAAGCAGACGAACAGGAACGAGACGTAGAGGACCACCAGGACGGCGGTGCCCGCCAGGATGGCCAGCCGCCGCGAGCCGGTGGCGAGGGCGGCGAGCAGCAGCACGATGACGGCGATGATGCCCAGCCCGGCGAGCAGCGACAGCAGGTTGGCGGGTCGTCTGCCTTCCTTGCGGATCATGGTGAGCCCGTTGGAGAGCAGGAACCAGACCAGGGCTGCCGTGCCGAGGGCCGGCAGCAGGATGATCGCCGCCGCGACGATCTCCACCACCGTGGTGGTCGTCCTGCGGAGTTCGGCGAGCAGGGCGAGGGAGAGGAGCGAGACGGCGATACCGAGGAGGACGGCGTTGCTGAACTGGCGGCGGTCGCGCAGTACCCCGATCCCGAACAACAGGAAGAACAGGGCGGCTGGGGCGTAGGCGATCATGCATCGTATCGTAGGGGTTCATTGGAATGGGCCACTTGTGACGAACGGTCCAACTGCCCGTGCGGATCCCGGGTGTTCAGGCGAAGCGCTCGATCGCGGCCAGGACCGCCTCCGTCATCCTCGGGCTTCCGGTGTGCCCGGACTCGTCGATGACCGTCAGACGGGCGTCCGGCCAGGCCTTGGTCAACTTCCAGGGAATGCCGAGCGGCGCTCCGAGGTCCAGCCGGCCGTGGATCAGCTCGGCCGGGATCCCGGCCAGTCGTCCGGCGTCGCGCAGCAGTTGGCCGTCCTCCAGGAAGGCCTGGTGCGAGAAGTAGTGCGCGGTGATCCGGGTGAAGGCCATCAGGGCGTCGGAGGGGCGGTCGGTGTAGGCGTTCGGCTTGCCCAGGGCCTCGTGCGAGATGACCGCGTCCTCCCAGGTGGCCCAGGCGGTGGCGGCGGCTCGTCGGACCGTCTCGTCGGGGCTGTTGAGCAGTCGGCTGTAGGCGGCGAGGAGGTCGCCGCTGCGGTCGGCGGTCGGCAGGAAGTCCCGGAACTCCTCCCACGGCCCGGGGATCAGCCGGCCGACCCCCCGGTAGAGCCAGTCGAGTTCGTCGGTGTCGGTCATGGTGACCCCGCAGATGACGATCCCGGACACGCGCTCGGGGTGGGCCTGGGCGTACGCGAGGATCAGCGTGGATCCCCACGAGCCGCCGTACAGCAGCCACTTGTCGATGCCGAGGTGTTCCCGAAGTCGCTCCATGTCGGCGATCAGGTGACGGGTGGTGTTGTGCTCCATCCCGGTCGACGGGTCGGCTGCGTGCGGCAGGCTCTGCCCGCAGCCGCGCTGGTCGAACTGGACGACGTGGTAGCGCTCCGGGTCGAAGTACCGTCGGGCGCCCGGACTGTGGCCGGACCCGGGCCCGCCGTGCACCACCGCGGCCGGTGTGCCCGCCGGGTTGCCGGAGGCGTTCCAGTGCATCCGCTGCCCGTCGCCGACGTCCAACAGGCCTTGCGCGTAGGGTTCGTAGAGGGGGTACGTGTCGGGCATCGGTGACTCCTCCGTGGTCGTACGGGCCGGGGTGCCCGGCGAGCCTATCCTGCGGCCGGGGAGCCGGTGGGGCCCTCGGGTGCCTTGGGCCGGGCCCGACCGGGGCCGTCCCGGGTGGTGCCGTCGGCGCGCGGCGACCGCACCCGGCGGAGTCGGCCGAGGCCCACCGAGCTTGACCGGCCGCCGTCGTGGCGGCCGGTCAGTGGATCCCTTCCACCGCCGCCTGCGCCGTCCGGGCCAGTTCGCGCCGGGCGTCCGCCCGGGTGGACGCCCGGGCGGGCGGCGGGATCGGCGGCAGGAACGTCACGTCGGCGACCAGCCCGCGGGCCGCGACCACCCGGGCGAGGGAGGTGAGCAGCCCGTCGTCCCCGACGAAGGCGGGGACGCTGGTCGGCCGTCCGTCCGCCAGCCGGTAGCGGATGGTCACCGGCTGGACGAAGGCGCGCGCCTCCACCGCGGCCTGGAACAGCGCGGGCCGGAACCGGCCGCTCTCCCGCCCGCACCAGGTCGAGCCCTCCGGGAAGACGATCACCGGGCGTCCGGAGCGCAGCACCTCGGCGACCGCCGCCACGGTGTCCGGCAGCGTCCGCAGCCGGTCGCGGTCCAGGAAGACGGTGCCGCCCCAGGCGACCAGCCGGCCGAGGACCGGCCACTGTCGGACCTCGGTCTTGGCCAGCGACCGGCCCGGACGTCCGGCCGCGAGCAGCGGGATGTCCAGCCAGGACACGTGGTTGGCCACCACAAGCACCCCGCCGCCCCCGCCCCCGGCCGCACCGGCAGGCCCGCCGTCGGGCCCGGCGAGGTGGACGGTCACCCCGAGGGTGCGGAGCAGAATGCGTGCCCAGAGCCGGATCAGCCGCTCCCGGCCGCCGTACGGGAGCAGGCGGACCGGCGGGATGAGCGCGACGCCGACCACGACCGCCGCCAGACAGGCCGTCAGCCGCAGCACCCGCCGGGGGTGGGAGACATGCGGTGCGGGGCCGGCCAGGCAGGTCTCGGGCCGGCAGGTCGCCGTGGGCAGCCAGACGCTCATGCCGCGGTGCCCAGGCCGGGCAGCCCGGAGAGGAAGTGCCGCAGGTAGCGCGGGTCGGTGCGCTCCAGCGAGAGCAGTACGTACAGATCGGCGCAGTGGAAGTCCGGGTCGTACGCGGGCTCGCCGCAGACCCAGGCGCCGAGCCGCAGGTAGCCGCGGAGCAGGGCCGGCAGCGCACTCCGCTCGGCGCGCGGCACACCGGTGGCGTCCCAGCGGCGGCGCGGGGCGACCCGGTACTCCGCCGGCGCCAGGTGTTTGGCGCTGACGGTGTCCCAGACCCGGGCGGCGGTGGCGCCGCCGTCCTCCAGGCCGATCGAGCAGCAGCCGCCGACCCAGGTGTTGCCGGTGTCGGCGAGGTAGCGGGCGATGCCGCCCCACATCAGGTTGATGGCGGCGCCGTTGCCCCGGTGGTCCGGGTGGACGCAGGAGCGCCCGAGCTCGACCAGGCCCGGGCGGACCGGCGCCAGGGCCGACAGGTCGAACTCGCCTTCGGAGTACAGCCGTCCGGCCCGCCGGGCGGCCTCGGGGCGCAGCAGCCGGTAGGTGCCGACGACGGTGCCGTGCTCGCCCTCGCGGACCAGGAGGTGGTCGCAGTACTCGTCGAACGGGTCGACGTCCAGGCCCGCGACCGGGCTGTGCAGGACGGCGCCGAGCTCGGCGGCGAACACCTGGTGGCGCAGCCGCTGGGCGGCCCGCACGTCGTCCTCGTCGCGGGCGAGGGAGACGGTGTAGGCGCGGGTGGTGAGGGAGGCGGCGGGGGCGGACGCGGACACCGGCGCGGGCCGGTGGCGCGGGGCGGGGACCGCCGGGGTGTCGTGGGCGGGGGCGACTGCGGACGGAGTGTACGTGGGGACGGTGGTCATGGCGGACCCTCCAGGGCAGCACGATCGGCGGTGCCGTGGATCGCCAGGGCACCGTCCCGGTCCGCAGGTGGTTGGGCATGGACGCGAACCGGTCTCGGTATGTCTCTCCGAGTCGGTTGGCATCCACGTTGCGGCACGGCGGAGCGCAGATGTGCACCTGTTGAATGGGACCACCCGTGGCCTGCCGGTCATCTGCCCGGCACCGGGCGCTCGTTCGCAGGGGGTGGACAACGGGGGCGTGCGACTGCACCGTACGCCCCCGCGGTCGCGGTCACCCCACCCGGGCCACCCGGCTCACGTGCCGACCCGGCTCACATGGCCCGCCAGCCCGCCGGGTCGACGCCGCCCGGAACGGCGTCGGCCGGTCCGTACGGTTCGCGGGTGTAGACGAAGGAGCCGACGTCCAGGTGGCTGGCCGTGCCGTCGGCGCCCCGGACCACCCGCAGGGTCTCGCCCGCGTAGTAGTTGTCCAGGCCGGTCCAGGTGCCGTTCGCCTCGGGCCGGAAGCACGAGCCGCGGCCGCCGCCGGCGAGCGGCGCGAGCTCCAGCACCCGGCCGGCCCGCAGCCGCAGGGCGTTCGGCGCGGCGCCCCAGTACCAGGGGCCGGTCAGCTCCAACAGCTCCTCGTCCACCTCGTTCAGCGGGCGCCACGGCTCGGGCAGCCGCGGCTCGTGCTCGGCGGTGAGCGCGATCAACCGGGCGGCCAGCTGCGCGGCGTCGGCACCGCTGGTGGCGTTGGAGAGGGCGAAGGCGGCCAGGCCGTCGGCCTCGCTGATCCACAGGCCCGCCGTGAAGCCGGGCATCGAGCCGGTGTGCCCGGCCAGCAACCGGCCCTCGTGTCGGCGCAGCTGCAGGCCGAGGCCGTACGCCTTGGTCCACCCGGCGTCCTCCGGGGCGACGGCGGGGCGGCGCATCTCGGCGAGGGTGTCGGCGGACAGCACCTTGTCGTCGCCGGCGGCGAGGAAGGCCGCCCAGCGGGCCAGGTCGACGCCGGTGGACCAGAGTTGGCCGGCCGGGCCCATCAGGCCGGTGTCGGTGAGTGGCTCGGGCTGCATGACGTCGGCCCACGGGTGGACGGCGAAGCCCCCGGCGTGCGGGTGCTCGGGCAGCAGCGTGGTGCGGTCCATGCCCAGCGGCGCCAGCACCTCGCGGTGCAGCACCTCGCCCCAGGGCTCGCCGCGCAGCTTCTCCACCAGCGCGCCGAGCAGCGCGTAACCGGGGTTGGAGTAGTGGTGGAGCCGGCCGGCCGGGTGCTTGAGCGGACGTTCGGCCTCCAGGAGGTCGCCGAGGCCGGGCCGCAGCGAGCCCTCGGTCCGCTCCCACCACGGGCCGGGGGTCTCGGCGGCGAGCCCCGCGGAGTGCGAGAGCAACTGGGCGATCGTCGCGCCGCCGGCCGGGGTGCCGGGCAGGTGGTGGGAGAGCGGGTCGGCGAGGTCGAGCAGGCCCTCGTCGCGCAGCCGCAGCACCAGCACGGCGACGAAGGTCTTGGTGAGCGAGCCGATCCGGTACTGGACGTCCGGGGTCGGCGCGTGGCCGTCGATCATGCTGCGGGCGCCGCTCCACACCAGCCGCCCGCCGCGCACCACGCCGGCGACGATCGAGGGTGTGCGCCCCTCGGACTGGGCGACGGCGAGCCGGTGCAGCAGGGCGCGGCGGGTGGTGGGGAGCAACTCGTCGGGCAGGTCGGTCATGTGGTCTTCGAAACTCATCGACATGTGACGGACAGTAGTCCAGCCCGGCCCAGCCTCCGACCGGATAAACCGCCCCGCCTCCGACCGGATAAACCGCCTCTCCTCCGACCGGACGACCGGCTGTCCCGACGCGCGGTCAGCCCGGCAGCGGCGGGAGCTCCGGCCGTTCCAGCCAGGCCTCGAAGAGCGGACCGAGCGGGGTGGCGACGTACCGGGAGGCGTGCGCCCGCAGGTCGGCGGTGTCGACCACGCCGTGCCGGTTGACGCTCGTCCAGTCCCGCAGCATCGCGAAGAACGCGTCGTCGCCGAGAGCCCGCCGCAGCGCGTGCACGACGAGCCCGCCGCGCTGGTAAAGCCGGTCGTCGAACATCAGCTTCCGGCCCGGGTCGCCGAGGGTCAGGTCCTGTGGCAGCCCGGACAGCAGCGCGTGCGCGGCGGCGGCGTGGGTGGCCGCGGCCGGGCCGCCGGCGTGCTCGGACCAGAGCCACTCCGCGTACTTGGCGAAGCCCTCGTTGAGCCAGATGTGCCGCCAGTCGGCGATCGTGACGCTGTTGCCGAACCACTGGTGGGCCAGCTCGTGAGCGATCAGCCGCTCGCGCTCCCAGCCGCCGCCGAGGTGGTTGGTGCCGAAGGTGGCGATGCCCTGCGCCTCCACCGGGACGTCCAGTTCCTCGTCCGCGAGAACGACCGCGTACTCGCCGAAGGGGTACGGCCCGAAGACCTCGCCGAAGTAGGTCGTCATCTCCGGCTGCCGGGCGAAGTCCCGGGCGAACCCGGTGGCCAGCCGCTCCGGCACGTACCCGGTCTGCGGCACGGCCGGCCGCGCGGCCAGCGGCACCGGCCGGTAGTGGCCGATCGACACCGTCACCAGGTAGGTCGAGGTCGGCGCGCTCTGCTCGTACACCCAGGTGGTGCTGGACGCCTGGGTGGTGCGGGTCAGCAGCCGGCCGCTCGCCACCACGGTGAACGGGGACGGCGTGGTGACCGCGATCTGGTAGGTCGCCTTGTCGGCGGGCCGGTCGTTGCACGGGAACCAGGACGGCGAGCCGACCGGCTGGCTGGCCACCAGCGCGCCCTCGGTCAGCTCCTCCCAGCCCAGGCCGCCCCACGGGCTGCGCACCGGGCGCGGGTTGCCGGTGTAGTGCACCTCGACGGTGAACGCCGCGCCCGCCGCGAGCGGCTTGGCCGGGCGGATGCGCAGCTTGCCGGCGCGGTGGGTGTAGCGGGCGGCCCGGCCGTCGACCAGCACCCGCCCGATCCGGAACTCGGCCAGGTCGAGCGCGAACTCCGCCAGCACCGTGTCCGCCACCGCGCTCAGCCGGGCCGAACCGGCCAGCCGGTTGGGCCCGGGCCGGTAGTCCAGCGTCAGCTCGTAGCGGTGCACCCGGTAGCGGTGGTCGCCGCTGGTCGGGAAGTACGGGTCCGGGGCGCCGGCGGCCGCCGGGGCGTGCTTGGGCTTCACGGGGACGGGGGCTTCCTGCGGGCCGGGACGGGTGGTCATGACGTGGTCTGCCACGCCTCGATGGGGTTGCCCAGCCACCGCGTGTCGTCGGGGACGGACTCGGCGCGCATCACCAGCGAAGCCGGGCCCAGCGTGCTGCGCGCGCCCACCGTGCTGCCGGGCAGCACGATGCCGCCCGGGCCCAGGGTGGCGCCCTCGCGGAGGACCACAGTATCCATCCGCATGATCCGGTCGTGGAAGAGGTGGGTCTGTACGACGCAGCCCCGGTTGATGCTGACCCCGTCGCCGAGGGTGACCAGATCCGCTTCCGGCAGCCAGTAGCTCTCGCACCAGACACCGTGCCCGACGTGCGCGCCGAGCGCCCGCAGCCACAGGTTCAGCACCGGCGTGCCCGGCACCGCACCGACCAACCAGGGCACCGCCAGCATCTCCACGAAGGTGTCCGCCAGCTCGTTGCGCCACACGAAACCGCTCCACAGCGGGTGCTCCACCGCCCGGAACCGCCCGACCAGCAGCCACTTCGCGGCCACCGCGACCACGCAGGCCACCGCGCCGACCCCCAGCAGCACCACGCCCGACAGCAGCGCGGCGGTCAGCGGCGAGCCGGCGGCCAGCCAGGACAGCGCCGCCACGGTCAGCAGGCCCAGTGCCCCCGAGGCCAGCACCGGCACCACCCGGGCCAGCTCGACCAGCCCGCGCGCCCACAGCAACCGGGCCGGCGGCTCGTAGGTCAGGCTCTGGTCGGCCCGGTCCGCCGAGCGCGGCAGCCGCATCGGCGGCATGCCCAGGTACGAGCCGCCCTTCTTCGCCTTAGCCGGCGTCGCCGACAGCACGCCCACCAGGCCGCGCTTGGGCACCGACCGGCCCGGCGCGGTCATCCCCGAGTTGCCGAGGAACGCCCGCTCGCCGACCTTCGCCTCGCCGAGCCGCACCCAGCCGCCGCCCAGCTCGTACGGCGCCATCAGGGTGTCGTCGGCCAGGAACGCGCCGTCCCCGACCGTGGTCAGGCTGGGCAGCGCCAGCACCGTGGACACCTCGGCGCCCCGGCCGACCCGCATCCCGAGCGCCCGCAGCCACAGCGGCGTGACCAGCCCGGCGTAGAGCGGGAACAGCACCTCCCGGGCGCGGTCCATCAGCTGGGTGACCGTCCACGCCTGCCAGCCGACCCGGCCGTGCAGCGGGTGCAGCCCGGGCACCAGGCCGATGCTCAGCAGCCGGACCAGCACCAGAAGCTGCGCCGCGTACACCGCGCCGTACGCCAGGGTGGCCGGCAGCAGGCCGAGCAGCGCGCCGCCGAGCGCGGGCCCGAGGGAGTCGCCCTGGTGGACGAAGCGGGCGAACACGGCCAGCCCGGCGAGGGCCGGCAGTGCCGGGAGCAGGCCGAGCACGGCACCGCCGGCGCCGTACATCGCGGCCCAGCGGGCCCGGCGCGGCGGGCGCTCCTTGGGCCAGGTGCGCTCGGCACGGCCCAGCTTGACGGCGGGCGCGCCGCCCCAGCGCTGGCCGGTCGGCACCTGGCCGGTGACGCTGGAGCCAGCCACGACCTGGGCGCGCTTGCCGACCCGGGCACCGGGCAGCAGCGTCGAGCGGGTGCCGACCACGGCGCCGGAGCCGACCTTGACCTGGCCGATCAGCAGCCGGTCGCCGTCCAGCCAGTAGCCGCACAGGTCCACCTCGGCCTCGACCGCGCAGCCGCGGCCCAGCTTCAGCATCCCGGTGACCGGCGGCAGCGAGTGCAGGTCCACGTCGGGCGCGACCTTGCAGCCCAGCGCACGGGCGTAGCGCACCAGCCAGGCGCCGGACAGCGAGGTCGCACCGCTCAGCTCGGCGAGCCGCTCGGCCGCCCAGAGCCGCAGGTGGACCGCGCCGCCGCGTGGGTGGCTGCCGGAGCGCAGGCCGCGCAGCAGCAACCGGGCACCGCCCGCCGAGACCGCCAGCCGCCCCGCCGGGGTGTACAGCGCGAGCGCGCCCGCGCCGACCCACCACCAGGAGGCGGTGGGCGCCCACGGATAGTCCCCGAGGTGCGTGAGCAGGTTGCCGGCGGCCAGCAGGGCGACCGTCCAGCGCAGGCCGACCACGGTGAACAGCGGGATCAGCAGGAGCAGCTGCAGCAGCTTGGCCCTGGTCGGCACGAGGGTCACCGTGCGGGCCTCGACGCTCTCGGCGGCGGTGCCCTCCAGGTGCCGGGCGAGCTTGCGCAGTGTCGGGTGCTGGTAGATGTCGAGGACGGCCGCGCTGGGGTAGCGGCTGCGCAGCAGGGTGGTCAGCCGGGCGGCGGCCAGGCTGCCGCCGCCGATCGCGAAGAAGTCGTCGCGCGGGCCGCCGACCGTGATGCCGAGGATCTCGGACCACTGCTCGGCCAGCCAGGCCTCGGTGCCGTACAGCTGCTCGGTCGGTCCGGCGGCCTCCAGCTCGGGCAGCGGCCAGGGCAGGGCGTTGCGGTCCACCTTGCCGGAGGTCCGGGTGGGCAGGGTCTCGACGGTCGCGAGCAGCGGGACGAGGGCGGCGGGCAGTTCGGCGCGCAGCCGCTCGACGGCCCGCTCACGGTCGAAGCCGTCCTGGACCACCAGGTAGCCGACCAGCAGCTGGTTGCCGCCGCGCGCGGTCCGGACGGCGGCGGCCCCGCCCGCCACACCGGGCAGGGCCTGCAGCGCCGCGTCGACCTCGCCGAGCTCGATGCGGCGGCCGCCCAGCTTGATCTGCTCGTCGGTGCGGCCGAGGAACAGCAGACCGGCCGGGTCGGCCTGGACGAGGTCGCCGCTGCGGTAGGCGCGCTCCCAGCCCAGCGAGGACAGCGGCGCGTACTTCTCGGCGTCCTTCTCCGGGTCGAGGTAGCGGGCCAGGCCGACGCCGCCGATCACCAGCTGACCGGTACCGCCGGGAGCCACCGGCTCGCCGGCCTCGTCCACCACGGCGAGGTCCCAGCCGTCCAGGGGCAGGCCGATCCGCACCGGGCCGTCGCCGGTCAGCAGCGCGGCGCAGGCGACCACGGTGGCCTCGGTGGGGCCGTAGGTGTTCCACACCTCGCGGCCCTCGGTGACCAGGCGCTGCACCAGCTCGGGCGGGCAGGCCTCGCCGCCGAAGATCAGCAGCCGTACCTCGTTGAGTGCCTCGGCCGGCCACAGCGCGGCCAGCGTCGGGACGGTGGAGACCACGGTGATCTCCTGCTCGGCCAGCCAGGGGCCGAGGTCGGCGCCGCTGCGGACCTGGGAGCGGGGGACCGGCACCAGGCAGGCGCCGTGCCGCCACGCCAGCCACATCTCCTCGCAGGAGGCGTCGAAGGCCACCGAGAGGCCGGCCATCACCCGGTCGCCCGGGCCGATCGGCTCGTCCCGGAGGAAGAGCGCGGCCTCGGCGTCCACGAAGGCGGCGGCGTTGCGGTGGGTGACGGCGACGCCCTTGGGCTTGCCGGTGGAGCCGGAGGTGAAGATGATCCAGGCGTCGTCGGCGGGGGTGGGGCGGCGGTCGCGCGCGGTCGTCGGCTCTACCGTCGCGGTCAGGGCGCGCCCGGCGCCGAGCACGGCGGCGACCCCGGCCTCGCCGAAGACCAGCTCGGCGCGCTCGTCCGGGTCCTCCGCGTCCACCGGGACGTAGGCGGCCCCGGCGGCGAGCACGGCGAGGATCGAGACGTACAGGTCGTTGGTGCCGGAGGGCACCCGCACGCCGACCCGGTCGCCCGGGCCGATCCCGGCGGCGGCCAGCCGGCGGCGCAGCTGCTCGACCTCGGCGGCCAGCGCGCGGTAGCTGAGCACGGTGCGGCCGTCGTCCAGGGCCGGCTCGTCGGGGTGGGCGCGCACAGTGGCGTCCAGGACGTCCACCAGGGTGCGCGGCGCGGCGGCCGGGCGGCCCGGGAACAGGGCGCGCGACGGCGCGGCGATCTGCTGCGGCCGGCTGGGCTCGTTCGGCTGGCTCGGTTCAGCTGTCATGGCAGCCCGTGCGCTCCTCGTCCTCGCCCCGTTCCGATCGATGTCCGGCCCCTGGGGGCGGTGGGAGCACTCGCCGTAACCGCGTGACCCCACTCCGGGGCCGGAGCGGACAACCCGACCGATGGTAGCTCCGGTTGACCGGCGGCGTAGGGGGCCGCGCTCGACCCAACTCGACCCAACTCGGCCGAGAGTGAAAGAATCTGACGAAGCATCAGTCGACAACTGGGGCCATCTGGGCTTGATGTGACGGTGAATCAGTCGAATTGACGGATCGTCAGACCGGATTTCGGATCGTGATCCACACCACAGCGAATACTGCTCCCTTCGGGTGGCGGGCCCGGCGTTTCGGCCGTTTCCGGAGCTCTTCGGCCCCGCGGCCCGGGCCGGTCCGGGCCCGCCACCCGGTCGGGACGGTCAGCGGAAGCGGTGCAGGTGCTCCCGGAGGAAGGCTTCCAGTGTGCGCGGAGTGCGCCCGGTGACACGGGTGAAGGCGTCGTCGGGCGTCTCCCGGCGGACCACCGCGAGCTGCTGGATCTCCACCACGTGGGCGGCGAGCCAGTCCGGCATCCCGGCCCGCCCGACCAGGTGGCCGTGCAGCTCGGCCGGAGAGAGGTCGACGTAGCGGACCGGCCGGCCGAGCAGCTCGCCCAGCAGCGCGGTGAGCTCCGGGTGGCTGTAGGCCCGCCCGCCGGTGAGCGGATAGCTGCCGGCCGCCGGCTCCGCGCGGGTGAGCACGTCGGCGGCGAGGTCGCCGATGTCCCGGACGTCCACGTAGTTGCAGCGCGCCTGCCCCGTCGCGCCGTGCACCACCCCGGCGGCGGCGATGCCGGGCGCCAGGAGCAGCAGCTTCTGCATGAACGCGTACGGACGCAGCACGGTGGTGGTGACGCCGGAGGACCGCAGGCGCTCCTCGATCAGGTGGTGGCCCCGGGAGACCGCGACGGGGGAGTCCGGCTCGGCGGCGGGAGCGGAGACCTTGACGATGTGCCCCACCCCGCAGTCGAGGGCCGCGTCGATCGCGTTCAGCTCGTACCGGACCTGATCCGGACTGTTGGCCATGGTGAGGAAGAGCCGGTCGGCGCCACGGAAGGCCGTGCGAAGGGACGCCGGGTCGGCGGCATCGGCCGGGAACGGCTCGGTCTGCGCGAGCGTCCGCTCGTCCAGCCCGGCGGCGAGGCGGGCGGGATCGCGGCTGAGCGCGCGGCTCGGGGCGCCGAGGGCGGAGAGGCTGCGCAGGGTGGCGCCGCCGGTGGCGCCGGCGGCGCCCATGATGACGATCATGTCGTCTGTCCTTCGGGTCGGGGTGCGGTGTGGAAGTGCTGCTGCGGTTCGCGGATGCGGCGGCTGCCGCGCCAGCGCCAGGTGGTGATGGTGGCGGCGATGGCGGAGGAGACCGGCAGGTCGACCGGCAGCCGGTGCGGCCAGGAGCTGTCGGCGAGGATCGGGACGTGCGGGAGCCAGCGCGCGGCGGCCAGGCCGACGGCGAGGCCGAGCGCGGCGGCGACCAGACCGAGGACGGCTGCCGCCAGCGCGCGAGGCGTCCGGGCGGGCCTGGCGCGGACCGGGCGGCGGCGCAGGACGGCGCCGAGCACGGCGGCCACGAGGGCCGAGGTGCCGCCGATGGTGGTGAGGGCGGCGACCACCAGCGGCTGCTGTCGGGTGGCGGCTCCGCCGAGGCCGGCCATCACCGCGGGCATGGCGTAGGCGGCCAGGACCTCGCGCCACAGGACGAACGGCGGCGGAGCGCCGGGGGCCTTCTTGCTCATGGGTTGTCTCACCTTCGGGTTCGCGGTTCCGGTGGAACCGGTTAGGCGCCTAATTATTTGTGCTTAGGTGCCTAACTAATGGGGTTGAGAGGAGGCGGGCCGTCCGGGGCCCGCCTGGGGTGCGGTAGTTGGTGCGGGGTCGATGTGCGGGGTCGATGTGCGGCCGGTCGCGGCCGGTGCGTGGCCGGCTCGTGCTCAGTCGGCGGTCAGTGCGTCGATGCCCGCGACCACCCGGGCCAGCAGATCGAGGAAGGTGGCGCGCTCCTCGACGGAGAGGCCACCGACCATCGCCTGCATCCGGGCGAAGTGCTCGGGCGCCAGGTCGCGCAACTTGTCCGCGCCGCGCGCGGTCAGGATCACCACATTGCCGCGCCCGTCCTCGGTCGACGGGCGGCGGGCCACCAGGTGCTCCCGTTCCAGGCCGTCGACCAGGCCGGTCACGGTCGCCCGGGACACGCCCAGGCTCGCCGCGAGCTGGGATGGCGACTTCTCGCCGCCGTGGTCCTCCAGGTCGGCCAGCAGGCGGTAGCGGCCGGTGGAGAGCCCGAAGCGGCCGAAATGCACCTCGCCGGCCTGACCGATCCGCGCCCCCGCCGTCATCAGCCGGGCCGCGACCAGAACCGCCTGCGGGTCGGCCGGAAGGCCGTAGCGGGCGATCTGGCGGCGGGCCTGATCGAGGGTCGGGGCGCCGGGGTCGGGCTCGGAGTGCTGCGTCACGAAAAGTAATATGGCGCCTCATTAGTTTCCCGTCAAGCCCCGATCGGCGATTCCGGGCCGAAAGTCGCTGGGGAGCGATCGACTGTGCGCGGGAGACGATCCCGCGCATGATGAGTCCTCGCCGGCTCCTGGCCCTCTGCGCCGTGTCCGTTCTCCTGTCCGCCATCCCGGGACCGAGCGTGCTGATCGGCGGCACGGGAGGACTGGCCGTGACCGGCCCGGGCGCCACCGTCGCTGCCACCGGCCGCGCCGACACCCGTTGACTGCGGCAACCCGGCGAGCGTCTGTGGGCCGGCCGCGGGTGCCGAGATCCTAGACGGCGCGGGGTGTGATCCGGGGCGGCGTCCAGTCGGCGTGCTTCAGGACGGTCCGAACCATCACGCCCGGCGGGGTCAGCCGGATCGCGGTGTTGCGCAGACCGACCGCCAGCGGGTTCGCGAGCTGCTGACCCATCCGGCCGGCCCGCCGGGCATCGCGGACGACGGTCTGGCTGCGCGGACGGCGCACCGCGTCGTAGCGGGCGAGCGCACCCTCGATCGACCGCCCCTCGACCATCCGCACCTCGGCGAGCGCGGCCGCGAGGGTCACCGCGTCCTCCAGGGCTTGGCAGGCGCCCTGGCCGAGGTGGGGCGTCATGGCGTGCGCGGCGTCGCCGAGCAGGGCGATCCGACCCGCGACGTACGAGGGCAACGGGGTGACCAGCTCGTTCACGTCGTGGTGCAGCACCGCCTCCGGGCGGGTCACGGCGAGGAGCGCGGGGATCGGCTGGTGCCAGCGCGCGAAACGGCGGCGGACCTCCGTCAGCGGGTCCCGGTAGCGGAGCCCGGCCGGGGCGTTGACGACGGCGTGCCACTCGGCGGTACCGTCCGGGAAAGCGATGTGGCCGAACTCGGCGCCGTGGCCCCAGGTCAGCTCGAAGTCGGCCGTCAGCCCGTCGATCGGGCGCTCGGTGATCGCCCGCAGGACCGTCGAACCGCTGTACACCGGCCCGGGATGGGCGGGGAAGAGGCGGTGCCGGAGGCGGCTGTTGATCCCGTCGGCCGCGACGACGAGGTCGGCGTCCAGCGTGGTGTCCCCGGCGGTGACCCGGACCCGGGAGGGATGTGTGGTGTCCACATCGGTCACCTCGGCGCCGATCACCAGGGACTCCGCCGGTAGCGCCTCGCGCAGGATCCGATGCAGGTCCGCGCGCCGGATGCCCACGATCGGCGCGCCCAGCTGCCGCTCCAGCGCCTGCCCGTCCATCGCCGCCAGCCGGCGGCCGTCCGGCGTACGGGTGCCGCCGGTGTACTGACGGCGCGAGGCCGCCCCGACCGCCTCGCCGACGCCCAGGGCGGTGAGCGCGTGCATCCCGTTGGCGGCCAGCGAGATGCCGGCCCCCGCGTCGTCCAGAACGGCCGCCCGCTCGACCACGGTCACGCCCCACCCCGCCAGCCGGAGCCCGATCGCGGCCGCCAGCCCGCCGATCCCGCCCCCGACCACCACCGCGCTGTTGCCACCCATGCCCGGTCCTCCCGTGTCTCCCAGTTGGTTTCTACAGCTGTAGAAGGACCGTACTACGGGCTTATGCGGGCTTGGGGCCGGAGGGGCCCGCTACAGCTCCCACCCCGCTCGCCCTGCCCCGCACTCCGCAGGGCCGATCACCCCGGCGGCATCGCGGCCCCGGCCACCCGTCCGTACTCTCCTCCACCCCGATGCCTCGGCGCTTCGCAGGGACTCGGCGCCCTCCGGCCGGCGTGTGGCCGGGCTGGAGGTGGAGGCGCGCCGAGCGCGGGCCTGGGCCTGGGGCTGTCGGAAGTGACCGGTGGGCTGGGCGGGGTGGGCGCGGCGGACGAGGCGGTCGGGCAGGGGGTGTGCCGTCCGGTGGGGGTGGGTCGATCGGAGGCCGGCTGCTCGGGAGCGGTTGGTGGGCCGTGGTTTCCAGGCAGCTGGGCAGGGGCTGAGCCGCTGGTGCCGGTGGGTGGTCCGGGGGCTGCTGCCGGTAGAAAGGGGGGATGCGGCGAGATGAGGAGCAGGGGCGGCCGGATCGGCGGACGGTGTTGGCGGACGCGGCGATCGGGGTGCTGGCGGACCTGGGGGTGCGGGGGCTGACGCACCGGGCGGTGGACGCGGCGGCGGGGCTGCCGGTGGGGACCACCTCGGCCTACCTGCGGACCCGGCAGGCGCTGCTCACCGCGCTGGTGCGCCGGCTCGTGGAGCTGGACCAGGGGGAGCTGCAGGTAATGGGGGAGTCGGTACCCGTCCGCTCGGTGGAGGAACTGGTCGATGGTATCCGCGAGTTGATGCTTCGTCGGCTGAGCGGCGAGGGGCGGCGCCGATCGCTCGCCCGGTACGCGTGCGCGGTGGAGAGCGTGCGCGATCCCGAGCTGCGGGAGATCCTCGTGCCGCGGGAGAACGCGGGGCGCGCCGCCGTCCGGGCCTTCCTGGCGGAGCGGGGCGCGCCGGACCCCGATGGGCGGACCGGCACGCTGCTCGCCTGCATCGACGGCCTGGTCTTCGACCGCCTGGTGGGCGGGGGAGAGCCCGGAGCCGACGAGATCGAGGGGCTGGTGGCGGCCGCCCTGCGCGGGGCGAGCGGGAGTTAGCCGGTCACGACCGCCTCTCCCGGGTGGGCTCCAGTTCGGCGGCGTAGCCCGCGAGCAGGATGCGGAGCGTGCGCTGGAAGCACTGCTCGGAGTCGAGACCTTCGCCGGTGGCGAAGGCCTTCGCGAGCTGGGGGTAGGTGTTCCGGTCCAGGGTGGCGAACTGCTCGGGCTCGGGCTCGGTGCCCTCGTGGTGGGGGGTCTCGCCGACCTCGCCGAGGGTGTGCCCGATGGTCCATCGGACGACGGAGTTGAGGATGTCGAGCGCGTCGCCGAGCGGGACGCCGTCCTCGTGGAGCACGGTGATGCCGCGTTCCAGTAGGGCGAGGGCGCTGGGGGTGGCGGCGGGGCGGGTAGCCAGGACGGTGAGCATGGCGGGGTGGTCGAGCAGCAGTCGGCGCAGTTCGACGGCGAATTCGCGGACGACTTCGGTCCACGGGCCGCTGGGCTCGGCGAAGAGGTCTCCGGCGGACAGCTCCAGCAGGCGCTCGACCATGCCGTCGAGGAGCGCGGCCTTGCTGGGGACGTAGTGGTAGAGCGTCATGCCCTCGACGCCGAGTGCCGCGCCGAGTTTGCGGTTGGAGAGCGCGGCGAGGCCGTGTTCGTCCACGTAGGCGAGGGCGGCGTCGATGATCTTCTCGCGGGTCAGGCCCGTTCTCGGGCGGGTGCGCCGGTTCGGCATCTGCTCCTCCTGGGCTCCGGGCGTCACCGGGGCGGCTCCGGTGGGACCTTGACAACTCTTGCAGTGCAAGAAAAGAATACTCGACGTCAACTTCTTGCACTGCAAGAAACGAAGTCCGGGGAGGATGTCATGCAGCTCGTCGCCGTCATGGTGCGCAAGCTCAACGAGGGTGTGGAGTACGGGGAGTTCCGCAAGGCGTGGATCCCGGACGAGGTGTTCCCGGACGACCCGCGCACCCGGGTGATCAGTGCCACCGCGTTGGAGGACTCGCGGGAGATCATCACCATCGCGCTCATCGAGGGCGACCACGGGCCGGAGTCCATGCAGGCCTGGATGGAGCGGCTCACCCCGGTCGAGGAGCGCCGCTTCGGGCGGATCAAGGACCTGGTGGGCCCGCCGACGCTGAACGCCGTCTACCAGGTGGTCGCCGAGGACAACCTGGCGCAGCCGATCGCGAAATAGGGGCGCCCCTGCCGCGGGTCCCACCGGCCACCCGCCACCCGCGACCTGACCCGACTCGGCCGGGCCGGCCGTCGGGTGAGAGGGTCTGGAGGATCGGCGGCAAAATGACTGACCGTCAGGTCAATCAGCCGTCAAGTTGGTTCATTCACAGAATATTCCGCCGAGTTCGGCATGATGCGCGGACAATATTCCGCTGCTCCGAGGTCTTCACACGGAGATCTCCGGCTGACAGTCTGGGGCAGCCCTTTACCAAGGAGGTTCCTTGTCCCGCATATCCACGATGGCCGGAGCAGTCGCCTGCGCCCTCGCCCTTGTCACTGGTTCCGCCGTCGCCGCCTCGGCGGCGCCGATCGACCAGGCCCCGGGTCTGGCCGAGGCGAAGGTCGACCCTGTCGCTTGGACGCCGTGCAACCCCGATCCGAGCAAGCCGGACCCGGGCATCTATGACTGCGCCGTCTACCCCGTGCCGCTGGACTACGACAACCCGTCGGGCGAGAAGGTCGGCATCGCCATGATGCGGCGGCGGGCGAGCGACCCGTCGAAGCGGATCGGCTCGCTGTTCCTCAACCCGGGCGGCCCGGGCGGCAGTGGCTACCTGTGGGCGACGACCAGCCGCTTCGGCCCCGAGGTGCAGTCCAAGTTCGACCTGATCGGCTTTGACCCCCGTGGCGTGGCCCGGAGCAACCCGCTCAAGTGCTTCAAGACCCAGGAAGAGGCCGACGCGGTCAACAACCGCATGGTCGCGGTGCCGGTCACCAAGGCCGAGGTCAACGAGACGCTGGACGCGGACCAGGACTACACGGACGCCTGCAGCAAGAATGCGGGCCCGCTGATCGAGCACATGTCGACCATCAACGTGGTGCGCGACCTCGACCGGATGCGCCGTGCCGTCGGTGACGCCCAGCTCACCTTCGCCGGTTTCTCCTACGGCACCCTGATCGGTTCGACGTACGCCAACATGTACCCGAACAAGGTCCGCGCGATCATCATCGACGGCAACGTCGACCCGAACCTGCGCCTGCACAACGGCCTGGAGTACGACCGTCAGCGCGCTGGCGGCTTCGAGCTGGCCCTGGACGAGTTCCTGAAGCGTTGCCAGACGGCCGGTGCCCCGCGCTGCGCGTTCGGCGAGGGCGACACCCGGGCCAAGTTCGACGGGCTCCGCGACCACCTGCGGACCAGCCCGATCACGCTGCCGAACGGCTCCCAGGTGACGCTGAGCAGCTTCACCAGCGAGGTCGCCGGCGCCCTGTACTCGCAGGCCAAGCTGGCCCCGCTGGCCAAGTCGCTGCAGGCCACCTACCAGGTGCTGCAGAAGTCGAGCGCCGCCACCCTGCTGGCGCCGAAGGCGAACGTCGCGGAGGAGGACGCCAACCTCCTCTCGGTGAACGTGCCGCGGGCGCTGCGGGAGGCCCCGGTGGACTCCGAGTACACCGCGGACGACTCCTACATGGGCGTCAACTGCCAGGACAAGCCGTACCCGTCGAACGACCGGGTGTTCGCGAACGTGGCCAAGGCCTGGGAGCAGGAGTCGCCGACCTTCGGCCGCTACCAGGCCTTCGACGCGCCCGCGTGCGCGAGCTGGCCGGCCCCGGCTCGGGACGCCGAGCGCTTCTCCGGCCCGTGGAACAAGAAGACCTCCAACACCGTGATGGTCATCGGCAACCTCTACGACCCGGCGACCCAGTACAAGTTCGCCCAGCGGATGCAGCAGGAACTGGGCAACGCCGTGCTGGTCAGCGTCGACTCGATCGAGCACTGCGCCGTCGGCCGCAGCACGGCGCTGAACGGTCTGGTCACCCGCTACCTGGTGGACGGCACCGCGCCGAAGTCGGGCCAGCTGCTGAAGCCGGACGCGGAGATCTTCCCGGCGGTCTGACGGTCCGGCCCTCGGGCGCCTGACGGATGAGACGACGGTTGTGGTGGTCGGCGGTGTTGCCGGCCACCACAACCGTGTTTTCCGGCCGAGTTCCCGGAGCGCGCGGGGAAAGCGAAAGAAGATCGTCATCGAACCTCCAGGGGAGCGGGTTCCGTCGAGTTGTCGGTGACCGTAGTCGATGCCACTGACAATGGCGTTCGCTGGGGCGCCGGGCGTCAGCATTCGGATAGGTCACCGAAAATGACGTACTGTCACACTTTTTATAAATTATTTCCCACCGCCGAATGCCCGTGTTAGCGTGCGGCCAGCCGGCTTCTCTCGAATCGAGAAAGTGGGGACGGAGCATGCAGGGCGAATCCTCCCGGCGGGGATTCCTGGGCGGTGCCGGCGCGGCGGCAGCCGGGATCACCGTCGATTCCATGAGTGCGGCGGCGGCCGGCGGAGTGCCCAGGGAACTGCCGAAGGGGCGGTCGATCCTGCCGGGCGATCCCCGGTACCAGACGCTCGGCCAGGGCTTCAACCAGCGGTGGAGCAGCAGCCCCGCCTACATCCGGCTGGTGGGCAACGAGGCCGACGCCGTCGCCGAGTTGAACCGGGCCCTGGACCGTGGACTGCGGCCCACGGTCCGCGGGGGCGGGCACTGCTACGAGGGCTTCGTCGACAACGACCGCGGCGTCATCCTCGACCTCAGCACGATGCGCGGCGTCGCCGCCTCGACGGACAAGTTCGGCCGGCCCACCTACTGCGTCGAGGGCGGCGCGACCAACTGGGACGTCTACACCACACTGTTCCGGGAGTACGCCGTCACCCTGCCCGCCGGGTCCTGCTACTCGGTCGGTGCGGGCGGGCACATCTGCGGCGGCGGGTTCGGTCTGCTCTCCCGGCGGCACGGGCTCACGGTGGACCACCTCGTCCAGGTCGACGTGGTCACCGTCCGGGGCGGCATCGCCGTGGTGACGGAGGCGCACCGCGACGACGCGAAGGGCTCGCCGGAGCAGGACCTCTTCTGGGCCCACACCGGCGGCGGTGGCGGGAACTTCGGGGTGGTGCTGCGCTACCACTTCGCGACGGAGGCACCCCAGCCGCCGCCCCGGGTCTGGCTCAGCAGCGTGGCCTGGCCGTGGGCCGAACTG
The DNA here is from genome assembly GCF_044455625.1 of Kitasatospora sp. NPDC051164. Taxonomy (NCBI): domain Bacteria; kingdom Bacillati; phylum Actinomycetota; class Actinomycetes; order Kitasatosporales; family Streptomycetaceae; genus Kitasatospora; species Kitasatospora sp. NPDC051164. The sequence continues at coordinate 119,263 of NZ_JBITFB010000006.1, forward strand.
CTCGAGCGGCCCGCCGACTTCGAGACCCTGGTGCGCAACTTCGGCACCTTCATGGCGGAGCACAGCGGCCCGCAGGAGTCCGTGTACCAGGGGCTGTTCGCCATCCTGAAACTCACCCACCACTCCAACGGGAACGTCGTCCTGTTCAGCCAGTGGGACGGCGACGACCCGGCGCCGCTCGACGCCTTCGTGGCGGCCGTCGAGCAGGGGATGGCCACCCGCTCGGTGGTCCAGACCCGCGCCGCCGGCGGACTGTTCCTGCCGTACCCGGAGAAGCGACGCCAACTGCCGTGGTTCCAGGCCACCATGACGCTCAACTCCTCGGGCGACAACCAGCGCGGCAAGTACAAGTCCGCCTACCACCGGGAGCCGTTCGGCCCGGCCCAGATCGCCACCTTCTGGGACTGGCTGGTGCGGGACGTCGAGGGGGCGGACCTCTCGAAGACGCTGGTCCAGATCGACTCCTACGGCTGCCGGATCAACACCCGTCGGCCCGAGGAGACCGCCGTCCCGCAGCGCGACTCGGTCATGAAGCTGCAGTACCAGACCTATTGGACCGATCCCGCGGAGGACACCGCCCACCTGACCTACCTGAGCGGCTTCTACCGCGACGTCTACCGGGAGACCGGAGGCATTCCGGAGATCGACACCGCGACCGACGGCGCCTACGTCAACTACCCCGACGTCGACCTGGGCACGGCCAACCAGCCCGACCCGGCCTACCCCCGGCTGTACTACAAGGACAACTACGCGCGGCTGCAGCGGGCCAAGGCGTACTGGGACGGCGAGGAGGTGTTCCACCACGCGCAGTCCATCGTCCCGGCCAAGGCCTGACCGTCCTCCCACCCGCCACGCGGCGGAGCCAGAAAGACGCGAGGAGGCGCGAGGAGGCACAGGAAAGCACGGAAAGGCAGGGGTAAGCGCGGAAAGGCAGGGGTAAGCGCGGAAAGGTGTGAGGACGCACCCCGCATCCCCGCGCCCTGTCATGCCGCACCGGCCCGGGCGAGCGGGCCGCTCGCTTCGGCTACGCGGCCTGCTCCGCCCCCTCCTCGACGATCCGCCCGTCCCGGAGCTCGATCACGCGGTCGGCGAGCCCCATCAGCGTCGGGTCGTGGGTGGCGACCAGCACCGTGACGCCTTCGCTGCGCACCACCGCGCGCAGCAGCTCCATGATCGAGCGGCCGGTCTCCGAGTCCAGCTGACCGGTGGGCTCGTCGGCGATGATCAGGCCGGGCTCGTTGGCCAGCGCACGGGCGATGGCGACGCGCTGCTGCTGGCCACCGGAGAGCTCGCCGGGGCGCTGGTTGGCGTGGTCGGCCAGGCCAACCAGCGCCAGCAGGGTGTGCGCACGCTCCTCGCGCTCGGCCGGCGGGACTTTGCGCAGCCGCATCGGCACGCCCACGTTCTCGGCGGCGGTGAGCATCGGGATCAGCCCGAAGGACTGGAAGACGAAGCCGATCCGCTCGCGCCGCAGGGCGAGTCGGCCGTCCTCGTTCAGTCCGGCGAGGTCGATGCCGTCGAGGGAGATGCTGCCGCCGGTCGGGGAGTCCAGGCCGCCGACCAGGTTGAGCAGGGTGGTCTTGCCTGAGCCGGACCGGCCCTTGAGCGCGGCGAGTTCGCCTCGGCCGACGGCGAAGGAGACGCCGCGCAGGGCGTGCACCGTCCGCTCGCCGGTACCGAAACTGCGTCGAAGGTCGGTCACGGCCACCATTGGCTCGGTGGTCGTGGTGGCGATGGCGGTGGCGGCCTGATCCTGCGTCATGCGGCGTCCCCCCTGTGGGCGTGGCGACCCGGTCCTATCCGGTGTCTACGGATGCGGTGGCTCCGTCGGTTCACGTTCCCGATGGGGAATCCGGAAAAAGCGGAGTCCCCGGCCAAAGGAGCGCAGTGGAGCCAGAGTTGTGAAGTGTGCATGGCATTCCAACGGCACAGCCTCGGCCGGGATGCTATCAATGGAAAGAATTTGCTCATTACTTACTTGATTCGCGCAAGTCCCTTCCGTTCCTGGATCGAATCTGACAGCATCGTCCGCTATCCGGTGATCGAATGCCGGTGATCAATGCGCCGGTGTGTCCTCGATGTGTCCATCCGTGGCCGATTTGTGCCCGGGTCGGGTCGGTGGGCGGGGTCGGCGGACGCTACCGGGGACGTCATCCGGGGGAGGAACTTGATGCTCGGCTTCGTCGTGCGCCGGCTGCGCGGGCGACTGCCGCTGGCTGCTGCCGTTCTGCTGACGGTACTGATCACCACGGCGGTACTGACCGCCTTGGTGACCTTCAACAGCAGTGTCGGTCAGGCCGGCCTGCGGCAGGCGCTCCAGGGCCCCGGTCACACCCGGACCACGGTGGTGGTGACGGCCGAACACGGGCCGGACCAGCGGTCGAAGGACGAGGAGGCGCTCGCCTCCTACCGGCAGAAGCTGTTCGGCGACCTGCCCGTGCGCACCGACAGCATGCTGCGCAGCCGCTCCTACGGCCTGCCGACCGGCGACGCGGCCGGAACGACGGGTGCGGCCGGAACCCCTGCCGCGCCCGTCGCGCCCGCCGCGGCCAAGGTCGACCTGACGGTCCTCGCCGATATCGACCGAGGCCGCGTCCGGCTGCTCGCCGGGGCGTGGCCGGGCGCCGCCGCCGGGCCCGTCCAGTCCGCCGCCCCGCAGGTGGCCGTACCCCACACCATGCTGGCCCGCCTCGGCCTGACCGAGCAGGCGCTGCCCGCCGACGTGCAGCTCGCCGACCGGTTCGACGGCAAGCCGCTGACCGTGCGGGTCACCGGTGCCTACCGGGCCGTCGACCCGTTCGACCCGTACTGGCGGATCGACCCGGTCGGCGGTCACGAGGTCGAGGTCGGCGACTTCACCACCTTCGGTCCGATGATGGTCGACCAGAGCGCCTTCACCGTGGGCGGTCTGCTGCAGAGCAGCCGCGGCTGGCTGCTCGACGCCGACTTCGCGGGCGTCGGCCAGGACACGGCCCAGGCCATCGGCGACCGTTCCCAGGGCCTCGCCGACGACCTGCGGAAGACCGCGTCGCTCAGTGCGAAGACCGAACTGGCCGACGTCATGCGCGAGTTGTCGGCCGGCATGATGGTGGCCCGGTCCACCCTGCTGATCGGCGCCCTGCAGCTGGCCGTCCTCGCCGCAGCGGCCCTGCTGCTGGTGGTCCGTCTGATCTCGACCCGTCAGGAGTGGGAGAACGAGCTGCTCGCGGCCCGTGGCGCCTCCGGCACCCGGCTCGGTGCCCTCACCGCGCTGGAACTGGTGCTGCTCGCGGCCCCGGCGGCGGTGTTCGCGCCGCTGCTCACCCCGTTCCTGGTCCGCGTCCTGGCGGGCCTCGGCCGGTCCCACCAGGTCGCCCTGGACACCGGCATCAGCGCGGCGCTCTGGCCGGTGGCCGCGCTCGGCGCCCTCGCCTGCATCGTGCTGGCCACCGTGCCCAGCCTGCTGCGCGGTGCCGGCGCGGCCCTGCGCCGTCGGACCGGCCGCCGCCAGGCCGTGGTCTCCGGCATCGCCCGCAACGGCGGCGACCTCGCCGTGCTCGCCCTGGCCGCCCTTGCCTACCAGCAGCTCGACCAGTACGGCGGCGGGCTCTCCACGGACTCCTCGGGCAAGCTCGGCGTCGACCTGCTGCTGGTCGCCACCCCCACTCTGGCGCTGTGCGCGGGCACCCTGGTGGTGTTGCGTCTGCTGCCGCTCGCCGCCCGGCTGGGTGCCCGGGTGGCTGCCGGGGGCCGCGGCCTCGGCCCGGCCATGGTCGGCTGGCAGCTGGCCCGTCAGCCCGCGCGGGCCACCGGCCCCGTGCTGCTGCTCGTGATGGCCGTGGCCACCGGCGTCCTCGCCCTCGGCCAGCAGGCCACCTGGACCGCCTCCCAGCGGGACCAGGCGGCCTTCGAGACGCTCGGCGGCCTGCGGATCTCCGCCTCGCACGGCTCGCTGATGGGCCAGGCCGGCCGCTACGGCGCCCTGCCGGGCGGCGACCGGCTGGTCCCCGTGGTGCGGGATGAGCAGCAACTGCCCTCCGGCGCCGGACAGGTGCTCGCCGTGGACGCCGCCGCTTTCGCCGACCGTGTTCCGGTGCGCGGCGACCTGCTGGACGGGCACACCCGGGACGAACTGTTCCGCCCGCTCGCCCAGCCCGCCCCCGCCGGAACGGAGGACGGGTTGCCGCTGCCCGGCCACCCGTTGCGGATCGACGCCGACATCTCCACCGACCAGGCCGGGTACCCGGCTTCCGACCAGGCCCTGCGGGTGACGTTCCTCCTCCGGGACCGCTTCGGCATCGTCTACAAGGTCCCGTTCAGCGGTGTCCCGGCCGACCACGACCTCCGGGGCTCGGCCCCGCTGAGCACGCTGGTCGACGCCCCGATGGGCTCCGCCGCCGCGCCGCTGACCGTGATCGGGGTGACCGCGTCCGCCGGCAACAAGGGCGAGCGGGCGGCTCTCGTCCGCCGGCTGGCCGTGTCCGACACCGCCGACGGGCCCGCGACCGCCGTCCCGGTGCCGTCCGGTGCCGCCTGGTCGGGCGCTCAGAGCGCCGGCGCGGCGGCCGGGACGAGCACGCCCACGACCGTGCGGGGCGTCGCCACCCGTGACTACCTGAAGGCGACCGGCTCCTCGGTCGGCGACACCGTCCGGGTGCCGTTCAGCGGGACCATCCTCCCGATCAAGGTCACCGCGTCCGTCGAGGCCCTGCCGGTGGCGGGCCGCAGCGCGGTCCTCGTCGACCTCGCCACCACCGCGCGCGTGCTGGCCGCCCAAGGCCGCACGGTGTCCGGCAGCGCCGAATGGTGGCTGCCCGCCGCAGGCCCGGGCGACCGCGTCCCGGCCCGGGCCGCCGCCGCGCTCCAGGCGGGACCCGGTTCTCAGGACGTCCGGCTCTACGACGAGGTGGCCGAGGGCCTCCTCGGCGACCCGGTCGGCGCCGCCCCGCAGAGTGCGCTGACGGCCATCGCGGTCGTCACCGCCGTCCTCGCGGCGATCGGCTTCGGCGCCGCCGTGGCCGGCTCCGCCCGCCAGCGCTCCCAGGACTCGGCCCTGCTGCTCGCCCTGGGCGCGCCCCGTCGGCTGGTTTCCCGCACCAGCGTGGCCGAGCCGGCTCTGCTGGTCGTCCTCGGCGGTGCCGTCGGCGTGGGGCTCGGGGCCCTGCTCGTCCATCTGATCGTGCCGTTCGTCGTGCTGACCCCCGCCGCCCGCCGGCCGCTGCCCGAGGCGGTGGTCGGGCTGCCGGTGGGCCAGGCGCTCCTGCTCGCCGCCGCGATCGCCGTCGTCCCGCTGCTGTCGGCGTTCCTCGTCGGACGCCGCCGTAGGAATGTGGCCACCCGGTTGCGCCTCGTGGAGGAGATGTGACCACCCAGGCCGGCACCCCCGTGCCCACCCCCGACACCGCCCACCAGCCCGCCCACCGCCCCGCACGCTGGGTCCGCACCAGGCTGCGCGCCAGTCCGATGGCCGCGCTGCTCATGGCGGCCCTCGCGCTCGTCACCGTCTTCCTGGCGGCGGCCTTCCCGCGGATCGCGGACCGGGGCGCGGACGCGGCCCTGCGGGACTACGTGGGCCACCAGGGCCTCAACCTGACCAGCCTGCAGAGCGCCACCAGGACCCGCCTGACCGACACCGCCGCCGCCCTCGACACCGTGCAGCGGAGGATCACGGAGCGCGTCGGCCGGGAGCTGACGCTGTCGCAGACCGGCGAGGCCTACGGAGTCAGGGCCGAGGCCTCAGGCGCCATGCTCAACCAGGGCTACGCCCGGCTCTCCGACAACGCGCCGCCGATGATGACCCTCCTCTACCTGCACGGCCTCGAGGACCGGGTGACCCTGACCGACGGCACCTGGCCGACTGCCGCGCCCGCCGCCCTCGGTGCCCCGCTGCCGATCGTGCTGAGCAAGAAGGCGGCCGAGACCATCGGCGTCAAGCTCGGCGACACCATCGACAACGACGGCGGAGGACCCGCGTCGCAGCGTCGCGGCCGGGTCGTCGGCCTCTACCGGGTGAACGATCCGCAGGACCCGTTCTGGGACGACCTCGGCTGCCCGGCCCGCGCCTGCCTGTACTCGCTCAAGGGCACCAACTGGTGGCAGACCACCGGCTTCGTGGACGGCGCGAGCGTGACCGCGCTGGCCGTCTGGGGCTCGGGCGGTGAGAACTTCTGGCGGCTGCCCGTCGCCCCCGGCTCCCTGCGCGCCGACCAGCTCGACCGCACCCGCGCCACCATCGCGTCCTTCCAGACCGGGCCCGGTGCCACGGCGCTGGTCGACGCGACCGAGCGGGCCGACCTGCACACCTCCTCGAACCTGACCGACGTGCTCAACCGGGCGGACGCCCGCTACCAGGCCGCGATGCCGCTGAGCGCGATCGGCCCGGCCGGCGTCGCGGGCGTCGCGGTGGTGGTGCTCTGCCTGGCCGCCGCACTGAACAGCGACCGGCGCACTGCCGAGATCCGGCTGCTCCAGGCCCGCGGCGGTTCGCGCGGCGGGGTGCTGGGGCGGCTGCTCGGCGAGGGCGCGGCGACCGTGCTGCCCGCCGCCGTGCTGGGCACGGTGCTCGCCGTGGTGCTGCTGCCCACCCCCCGGTGGGGCTACACGGTCCTGGCGGCGCTCGCCGCGATGCTGCTCGCCCTGCTGGCCTTCCCGGCCCGGGCCGCCCTGTTGTGGTCGCGCACCCGGGGCCCCGGCGGCTGGCGCCGGACGATCGGCGAACTCGCCGTCCTGGCGGTCACCGTCGCGGCCGTGGCGGAGGTCCGGCGCCGTGGCGTCGGCCACTCCGGCACTGGCGTGGACCCTCTGCTGGTGGCCGCCCCGCTGCTGCTCGCGGTGACCGGCGGGCTGCTGCTGGCCCGGATCGAGCCGGTGGTGGTCGGCTGGCTGGCCGCGCTGGCCGGACGCGGCCGAGGCCTGATCGGCTTCCTCGGCCTGGCCCGGGCGGCGCGCGACACCTCGGGTCGGCGCCGGCCGTCCGCGCTGCCGCTGCTGGCGCTGCTGATCGCCGTCACCACGGCCGGATTCGGTGCCACCGTGCTCGATACGGTGGAGCACGTCCGGACCCGTGCCGCGCGCATCGCGACCGGTGGCGATGTCTCCGTCGTCATCCCGGACTACGCCACCCTGTCCGAGTCGTTCACCGAAGTCGCCGGAAAGCTGCCCGGAGTCCGGGCCGCGACCGGGGCCCGGGTGGAGCCCAAGGCCCTGTTCATCGGGGCGGACAAGGAGTACACCGAGGCGATCCTTGTGGTCGCCGAGCCGACGGCGTACGCGGAGATCGCCCGGACCGTCGGTGCCGGGGAGTTCGACCCGGCGAAGCTGGCCGCTACGCCCGGCGGCCCGGGCACCCCGGTGCCCGCGCTGTTCAGCCGCGACCTGGCCAAGCGGCTGGCCGCGGGCACGCCGCAGGTCCGTACGCCCAGTGGGAACCAGCTGCGCACCACCGTCGCCGGGATCGTCACCGCGACGCCTGCGCTGCCGGATCCGGGCAAGCCGTTCGTCGTGGTGCCCGCCGGCCCCGCCGCGGAACGCCTGCCGGAGCTGAAGCGGATGAACAAGTGGTTCGGGGTCGGCGACCCCGACCCCGAGCAGGTCAGGGCGACCCTCCGGGACGGCGGCGTGACCCAGCCGACGGGCCTGGCCAAGCTGTTCGCGGACGAGGCCGCGGCCACCGGAAAGGCCACCCACGGGCTGCCCGCCGGGTACACGGTGCACAGCAGCCGGGAGGCCGCCGCCGCACTCGCCGACGACCCGCTGCAGCACGCCGCCGGACGGCTGTTCTGGTACGCGGCTGCCGCCGGAGCCGGGTTCGCCCTGCTCGCCGTCCTGCTGACGCTGTTCCGGGCCGCGCCCGACCGCACCGCCGTCCTCGCCCGGCTGCGGACCATGGGCCTGCGACCCCGGCAGGGGCTGGCGCTGATCATCGCCGAGGCGCTGCCACGAACCCTGGCGGCGGCGGTCGGCGGCGGCCTGGTCGCCGCGGCGGCGGTAGGCCTGCTCGGGCCCGCCTTCGACATCTCCACACTGGTCGGCGCCAAGGTCGGCGACGCCCTGACCCCCACCCTGATGCCGGTGCTGCTGCCCACGCTGGGCCTGGCGCTGCTGGTCTGCCTCGGGGTGGTGGCGGAGACGCTGGTCGCCGGCCGGCGCCAGATCGCCACCGAACTGCGCGCGGGGGAGCCGCAATGACGCGGGAACCGGACGGACGGGCCGTGACGGCGGCGAGGGCCGCCAGGACAGCGGAGACCGGCGCGATGAAGCAGAAAGTACGAGTAGTGCGGACCATCGAGACAGGAGACGAGCGGTGAACAGCACCCCCCAGGGGCAGGCGGTCGTCGAGGCCCCCAGCCTGCAGGAGCTCCGGCAGCGGGCGCTGGCCGCCGCCTCGCCCACGGCGTACGGCGAGGGCGCGGCCATCGTCTGCGACCGGCTGGTGCGGATCTTCAGCGCCGAGGGCGTCGAGGTCCAGGCGCTGCAGGGTCTGGAGCTGACCATCCGGCAGGGTGACCTGGTCGCCCTGGTCGGCGCCTCCGGCAGCGGCAAGTCCACCCTGCTCACCATCCTCGCCGGGCTGGACGTGCCGACCGCCGGCACCGCCACCGTGGCCGGCTGCGACCTGCTGGAGATGTCCGCCAAGGAGCGGCTGCGCTACCGGCGCGAGGTGGTCGGCTTCATCTGGCAGCAGACCGCCCGCAACCTGCTGCCCTTCCTCACCGCTGCCGAGAACATCGCCCTGCCGATGCAGCTGCGCGGCCGCGGCTCGGGCGCCGGCGGCGCGAAGCAGCAGGCGGCCCGGGCGGCCGAGCTGATGGAGGCGCTGGAGATCGGGGAGCTCGCCCACCGGCGCCCCAACGAACTCTCCGGCGGCCAGCAGCAGCGGGTCGCGATCGCGGTCGCGATGGCCAACAACCCGCCGGTCCTGCTCGCCGACGAGCCCACCGGCGAGCTGGACTCCGAGACCGCCGGGGTGATCTTCGAGTCCTTCCGCACCGTCAACCGCGAACTCGGCACCACCGTCGTGATCGTCACCCACGACCCGATGGTCGCCGGCGAGGTCCGCCGCACCGTCGCCATCCGGGACGGCCGCACCAGCAGCGAGGTCCTGCGCCGCACCGTGACCGACGAGCACGGTGAGGAGTCGGTGAACGAGCGCGAGTACGTGATGCTGGACCGCACCGGGCGGGTGCAGCTGCCGGTCAAGTTCCTGGAGGCGCTGGGCATGGAGCACCGGGTGGCGGTCGACCTCGCGGCCGACCACATCGAGGTCCGCCCGGACGACGTCGCCGGACACTGACCCGGTTCCGGCGGGCGGGCGGCGTCAGCTGTCGCCGTCCATCCGCTGGAAGAGGCCGCTGGCCTCGGCGTCCGTACGGAGGTCCGGTGGCGCTCCCTCCGCGGCGCGCTCACCCCGGGAGGTGGCGGTGCAGAGGGCGAAGACGAGCAGGGCACTGGCCGCCACGGCGAGGATGCCCAGTGCGGTCAGGACGCGTAGCCAGGTCAAAGTAGTGCCTCCTGGGGGACGGTGCGGGGAAGGCCGCCGGGGGAGGTATCGGCAGGTCGGGCCGCACGGTCGAGTGCCCACGGACGGTTTTCCCGCTGGGGGCCGCGCGAGAGGTCGCCCGCGTGGGCGCTCGAAGCACTGACGGGGCGCGTCACACCCCTTTGCGCGCCCCTGCGGTGGCGGCGGCCCGGCCGGTGCCGTCGTCCACCAGGGCGCGCAGGAGACCGAGGTCCGGCTTTCCGAGGCCGTTCAGCGGGATCGCGGGCAGGAGCTGGATCGTGTCCGGAGCGCACCGCGTGCCGCAGTGCTGCAGGCTCCAGCGGTGCAACTGCTCCACCGTCGCCCGGGCGCCGGGTCTGAGCGCCACCGCGGCGTGGACGCGCTCCAGCCGGTCCGGGTCGGTGGTCGTGAACACCACCGCCTCCCGGACGTCCGGATGGGCGCGCAGCGGCTCCTCGAACTCGCGGGGGAACACATTGTGCCCCTCGACGATGGCCATCGGGTCCCACCGGCCTGCCACCGTCAGATAGCCCGCCGCGTCCAGGCTGCCCAGGTCGCCGGTGTGCAACCAGCCGTCCCGCAGCACCCGCGCCGTCAGCTCAGGATCGCGCCAGTACCCGGCCATCGCGGTCGGCGTGCGGACACAGATCTCCCCCGTCCGGCCCGGCGGCAGCGGCGCGCCGGCCTCGTCCAGGATCCGCACGCCGGTGTCCGGGAACGGGCGGCCGGCGGTGGACAGCAACCGCGGGTCCAGGTGCTCGTCCGGGCCCAGCCGGGCGACCGGCCCGCACTCCGTCAGGCTGTAGGTCTGGTGCAGCACCCGGCCCAGCCGCCGGGTCGCCTCCGCCAGCCGCCGCGGCGAGGGCGGGCAGCCGGTGTAGCCGACCCGGCGCAGACTGCCCGTGTCGGTCGAGGGCAGCAGCGGGTGGTCCAGCAGCCGGTAGAGCAGGTGCGGCGGCAGGTACATCCGGGAGACCCGGAACCGCTCCACCGCCGCCAGCACCGCCTCGGCGTCGAACCCGTCCTGCAGCACCACCGTGCCGCCCGCCGCCAGTGCCAGGTCCGCCGTCGTACCACCGCCGTGGCAGAGCGGGGTGCACAGCAGGAAGGTCGAGCCGGACAGCAGCGGCGGGCGCGGCGGCCGGGCGAAGCGGCGCAGCACGCCCTTCGGCCGTCCCGTCGTGCCGCCGGTGAACCGCACCGCCATCACGTCCTCCGGTGCGTACCGGGGTCCGAGCGGGGCGGGGGAGCAAGCGGCGGCGAGCTCCAGGAGGTCCACCCCGAGCCCGAGCGGCGCCGGGCCGAGGGAGAGCAGGACGGCCCCGGGCACCGCGCGTGCGATCCCGTCGGCCGCGGCCGAGCAGCGCAGGGGGTCGAAGACCAGCGCCGACGTCCCGGCGAACTCCGCCAGTGCCACCTGCTCCGCCACCGGCCCGTCCGGGTACGGCATCGCCACCCGACAGCCCAGCAGGTTCGCCGCCAGCCGCACCAGCAAGGCCTCCGGCCGGTTCCCGGCCAGCACCGTCACCCCGTCCCCGCGCCCCAGGCCGATCCGCTCCAGCGCCCGGGCGGTGCGGTGGACCGCGTCCAGACAGTCCTGCCCGGTCAGTGTGCCGTCGTGCCCGTACCGGACCGCCACGCGACCGGGCTCCCGGGCCAGCCCGCCCAGCACCAGCCCGGTGTACGTCGGACCCGCCTCAGCCATGGCCTGCCTCCTGTCTGACGGAGCGTCAGCCTAATGGAAGAGCGGCCCCAGGGATGCCCTGCGGTCGCCCTGGACCGCAGGAGCACCGTCGGCCGCTGCCCGGGCCGAGGACCTTCGGGCGGCCTCCGGCCCGCCTGGACGACCTCGCCCTCGGGGTCATGCCGCGCGGGGTTGTTAGGGTTCCCGGTCGGACATGAACGGGGGAAACGGGTGGGCGGCAGGGTGGAAGCGGTCGTGGTGCCGTACGGGGTGGTGGACCTGCGCGGTGCGGCCGGGGCGGGGTTCGTCGTGGCGTACCCGGCCGATGCCGTGGTGGTGGTATCCGGGCTGCCGGGCGCCGGCAAGAGCACGCTGCTGCGCCGGTGGTCCGGGACGACGGTGCGCACGGTGGACCCGCGGACGGTGCACGAGGCCTGCGAAGCGGTGATGCCGGCCCGCCTGCCGTACGCCGTGTACCGGCCGTGGGCGCGGCTGGAGCACTTCCGGCTGCTGCGCGCCTCGGTGCGGGGCGGCGGGCCGCTGCTGGTGCACGACTGCGGCAGCCGCGCCTGGATGCGGCGCTGGCTGGCCCGGGAGGCGGGCCGCCGGGGCCGCGAGCTGCACCTGGTGCTGCTGGACGTCGGCGCGGCCACCGCGCTGGACGGCCAGCGGGCCCGCGGCCGGCATACCTCCCCCCGGGTGTTCGCCCGCCACTGCCGGGGCCTGGAGCGGCTGTTGGCCGCCCTCACCCGGCACGTGCGGTCGGACGGGCCGATGCCGACGCCCGAGGCCTCGTCCGTCCTGCTGCTGGACGCCGCCTCCCGCTCCCGCGCGGAGACGGTGCGGTTCGGGACGGAAGGCTGAATTCGGCGGACCGAAGCCGGCGGACCGGACTCGGCGAGCTGAACTCGGCGGACTGAAGCCGGCGAGCCGAAGGTCGGGGGCCGCGCTCAGCGGTCGGCGCGGCGTTCGGCCTCGGTATGACCGGAGACTCTGCGGGTGTTCCCAAGTCCCGGGCGGTGGCGGCGGACCGGCGCGCGTGATCACCACAACACCCCGTGGCCACCCCCGCGCTGCCAGACTGGGACCAGCACAGTCCGTCACGGAGAGAGGCCACACCCCGCATGCCCAGCAGCGCTGCCGTCGACAACCCGTGGTTCCGCCGGTTCAACCCGTCCGACTCCGCGCCGGACCGGGTCGTGATCTTCCCGCACGCCGGCGGCTCGGCCAGCTACTACCTGGAGTACGCCAACACGCTGGCGCCGCACGCCGATGTGCTCGCCGTCCAGTACCCGGGCCGGCAGAACCGCTTCCTGGAACCGCCGATCAGCTCCGTCGGAGAGCTCGCCGAGCAGCTGTACCGCGAGCTGCGGGACTGGACGGACCGGCCGCTCACCTTCTTCGGCCACAGCATGGGCGCGGCCGTCGCCTTCGAGACCGCCCGGCGCTTCGAGCGCGACGGCGTGAAGGGCCCCGAGCGGCTGTTCGTCTCGGCCGGCCGCGCGCCCTCGCTGCCCCGGGACAGCGAGATGCACAAGCTGCCGGACGACGAGCTGCTCGCCAAGATCGTCGAACTCGGCGGCACGGACGAGCGGATCCTCGAGCTCCCCGCCCTGCAGGAACTGATCCTGCCCGCCCTGCGGGCCGACTACACCGCCATCGAGACGTACCGCTGCGCCCCGGACGCGACGGTGTCGGTGCCGATCACCGGCCTGATCGGGGAGACCGACCCGAACGCCACGGTGGAGCAGGTCGGCCAGTGGGACCGGCACACCACCGGCGGCTTCGACCTGCGGGTCTTCCCGGGCGGGCACTTCTACCTGGCCGACCGGACCGCCGAGGTCGTGGAACTGCTCACCGCCCGCCTGCGCGGCTGAGCCCGCCCGGCCCGCCGTCCGCACTGGTGACCGAGCCCGTCCGCTCGGCTACTGTGCCCGCGTGACGAGTCGTCAGCAAACCACCGGGAGGCCGTGTTGCGCCGGATCGCCGTCGTCGGAGCGGGCCAGGCCGGCCTGCAGTTCGCGCTCGGGCTGGTGGCGGACGGGTACGAGGTGACGCTGGTCGCCGAGCGCACCCCGGAGCAGGTCCGCGGCGGGCGGGTGCTGTCCACCCAGGCGATGTTCGGCCCGGCGCTGCGGCTCGAGGCGGCGGCCGGACTGGACCTCTGGGCAGACCGGGCGCCGGCCGTCTCCTCGGTCGAGGCGGTGCTGGCGGCGCCGGCCGCCGTCCGGGCACTGGAGTTCACCATGACGCTCGACGAGCCCGCCCAGTCGGTGGACCAGCGGCTCAAGCTGGCCGGCTGGCTGGAGCTGCTCGCCGAGCGCGGAGCCCGGGTCGAGTACCGCGCGCTGGACCGGGACGGGCTGCGCGAACTGGCCCGGCAGCACGAGCTGACGGTGGTCGCGGCCGGTCGCGGCGAACTCGCCGGGCTCTTCGGCCGCGACGCCGCCCGCTCGCCCTTCGACCGGCCGCAGCGGGCGCTGTCCTGCCTGTACGCGCACGGCGTCGGCGCGCCCGACCCGGCCGCCGGGCCCAAGGCGCGGATGCACGCCCTGCCCGGCCTCGGCGAGCTGTACCTCCAGCCGGCGCTCACCCTCTCCGGCCCCTGCGCGATCCTGCTGTGGGAGGCGCTGCCCGGCGGTCCGCTGGACGCGTTCGGCGACAGCCCCGAGCCGGACGTCCAGCTGGCCCGGATCCGCACCCTGTTGGGCGAGTACCTGCCCTGGGAGGCGGAACTCTGGTCGGAGGCCGAGCCGACCGACGCCGGGGCCGGGCTCTTCGGCGCGGTCACCCCGACGGTCCGCCGCGCGGTGGCGGAGCTGGGCTCGGGCGTGGACGCCGTCCACGTGCTGGGCCTCGGCGACGCGGTGGTGGTCAACGACCCGATCACCGGCCAGGGCGCCAACAGCGCCGCCCGCGCGGCGGAGGCCTACCGGCGGGCCGTCGTCGAGCACGGCAACGCCCCGTTCACGGCCGACTGGATGTGCCGCACCGCCGAGCGGTTCTGGCAGCAACACGCCCGCCACACGGTCGAGTTCACCGCCGCGATGCTGACCATGCCGGACCACCTGCAAGGTGTGTTCGCGGCCGCCGCCGAGCACGAGGAGGTCGCCCGCCGCCTCGCCAACACCTACGTCGAGCCGAGCGACCACGCCGCCTGGCTGGCCACCCCCGAGCTTGCCGCCGCGTACCTCGCCTCGCTGGGACGTACGCGGTAGGACTCTCCCGGCGGCCGGCCCGGGACGGCCGCACTTGCCCCCGGGCCGCTCGCGGGACGACGCTGGAGTGAGGACGGCAACGGGTTCGGGAGGCGTCACTCGTGGACGGACACGAGCCCGCGGGCCCGTCCGACAGCGGTCACCGGAGCGTGCCGCACACGGCGGACCTGCGGGTGGAGGCCTGGGCGCCGACGGCCGAGGGCTGCATCGGCGAGCTGGTGCGCGCCGTCGTGGACAGTTTCGCCGAGCTGAGCGGCGCGCGGATCGTCGGCGAGCGCGGCTGCACCGTCCTCGGGGTGAGCGACGCGGACCTGCTCGTGGGCGTCCTGGAGGAGGTCATCTACCGGATGGACGCCGACGGCGAGCTGCCTGTCGCGCTGGCGATCGGTCGTATCCAGGGGCTGGACGGCGCCCGGACCGTGGCGATCCGCTTCCGGATGGCCGAGGCGGCCACCGCCGCGCTGGTCGGCGCCGTGCCGAAGGCCGTCTCGCTGCACGACCTGGACCTGCGCGCCGGGCCGGGCGGCTGGACCTGCCAGGTCACCGTGGACGTCTGAGTGCCGATGAGCACCGAAACGCGGGAACACGGGAAAGTGGGGGCACAGGAGCGCGGGAGCGGGTGAGCGAGGTGGAGATCGCACTGACCGCGGCGGGCCGCCACCGCTGGCGGATCGAGCCGCGCCCGCCGATGCGGGTGCCCGGCGTGGTTTTCGCGTCCGACGCGCTGCTGCCGCAGGCCGCCGGCGACAAGGCACTGGAGCAGGTGGCGAACGTGGCGACGCTGCCCGGGATCGTCCGCGCCTCCTACGCGATGCCCGACGTGCACTGGGGCTACGGCTTCCCGATCGGCGGGGTCGCCGCCACCGACGTCGACGAGGGCGGGGTGGTGTCACCCGGCGGGGTGGGCTTCGACATCTCCTGCGGGGTCCGGCTGCTGGCCGCCGGCGTCGACCGCGACGAACTCGACCACGAGCGGATCCGCCGCCTCATGGACCTGCTGGACCGCACCGTCCCGCGCGGCCTCGGCCGCGGCGGCCTGTGGCAGCTGTCCGGACCGGAGGAACTGGACGAACTCCTGCTCGGCGGCGCCCGCTACGCCGTCGAGCACGGCCACGGTGTGCCCCGCGACCTGGAACGCTGCGAGGACTACGGGGTCCTCGACGGCGCGGCCCCCGGCGAGGTGAGCACCCGCGCCGTGCAACGGGGGCTGCAACAGGTCGGCAGCCTCGGCTCGGCCAACCACTTCCTGGAAGTACAGGCCGTCGACCGGGTGCACGACCCGGCCACGGCGGCCGCCTTCGGACTGCGGCCCGGCCAGGTCTGCGTCATGATCCACTGCGGCTCGCGCGGCCTCGGCCACCAGATCTGCACCGACCACGTGCGCGCCATGGACCGCGAACTGCACCGCTACAAGATCGACCTCCCGGACCGCCAGCTGGCCTGCACCCCGGTCGACTCGCCCCGCGGCCGCGCCTACCTGGGCGCGATGACCGCCGCCGCCAACTACGGCCGGGCCAACCGGCAGCTGCTCTCCGAGGCGGCCCGCCGCGCCTTCGCCACCGCGCTCGGCATCGGCCTGGAGCTGGTCTACGACGTCTCGCACAACCTCGCCAAACTGGAGACCCACGAGGTGGACGGCGTACCCCGGAAGCTCTGCGTCCACCGTAAGGGCGCCACCCGCGCACTGCCGCCCGGCGACCCCGACCTGCCCGCCGACCTCGCCGCGGCCGGGCAGCCGGTCCTGGTGCCGGGCACCATGGGCACCGCCTCGTACGTCATGGTCGGCCTGCCCGACAACGAGGCCTTCCGCTCCGCCTGCCACGGCGCCGGGCGGCTGCTCAGCCGGCACCAGGCGCTGCGCACGGTGCGCGGCGAGCAGCTGAAGAGCGACCTGGAGGCGCGCGGCATCGCGGTGCGGCCCGCCTCGTGGCGGGCCCTGGCGGAGGAGACACCCGAGGCGTACAAGGACGTCGACGCGGTGGCCGCCGTCACCGAGGCCGCCGGGCTGGCCCGGCAGGTCGCCCGCCTAGTGCCGCTGGGCGTGTGCAAGGGGTGAGCCGCCGCCCGCCCGCCCGCACGGCGCGAGCCGTCACCCGCCCGCACGGCGCGAGCGGGTAACCGTCCCGGCCGCGTCTCTCGACTACTCCGGCCGGGCGCGCTTTGATGTCGGACGCATCCGTCGCCAGAGCAGGAGCGAGCAGGAGGTGGTCATGCCGCAGAACGGGGACACCCACGGACCGGACGACGGCACCGGCCCGGTGATCGAACTGCGCTCGCTCACCAAGCGGTACGGCAGCACGGTCGGCATCGAGGGTCTGGACGTGTCGGTCACGGCCGGCGAGGTGTTCGGACTGCTCGGCCCCAACGGCGCCGGAAAGACCACCACCCTGCGCTGCCTGGTCGGACTGCTCGGCCCCACCGACGGGCAGGTGCGGGTGCTCGGCCTCGACCCGGTGGCCGACCACCGCCGGCTCGCCCCCTCGATCGGCTACCTGCCCGGCGAACTGCGGCTCTACCCCGAGCTCACCGGGCAGCAGACCCTCGACCTGCTCGCCGCCCTCCAGGGCGCCCCCGTACCGCGCCGGCGCGAGCTGTGCGAGCGGCTGAAGCTCTCCCGCGCCGACCTGGCGCGCCCGGTCGGGGAGTACTCGCGCGGCATGAAGCAGAAGCTCGGCCTCGTCCAGTCGTTCCAGCACCGGCCGCCCGTGGTGGTGCTGGACGAGCCGAGCGAGGGGCTGGACCCGCTGCTCCAGGAGACCTTCTACGAACTGCTCGCCGAGGAGGCCGCTGCCGGGCGGACCGTCCTGCTCTCCAGCCACGTGCTGCCCGAGGTGCAGCGCACCTGCGGCCGGGTCGCCATCGTGCGCCACGGCCGGCTGGTGACCGTTCGCTCGGTGGCCGAACTGCGCCAGGCCCGGGCCCGCCGGGTCCGGCTGGTCTTCGCCGACGAGCGGGGCGCCCGGCCACTGGGCGCCGCCGAGCGGTGGTCCCCGCGCTGGGACGGCCGGCGGGTCGAGCTGCTGGTGCCGCCGGACGAGGTGGTCCCGGCCGTGCGCACCCTGCTGGCCGAACTTCCGGTCGCCGACCTGACCGTGGAGGAGGCGGGCCTGGACGAGGCCTTCCTCGACCTCTACCGCTCGGACGAGGACCGCCGCTTGCCCGACGACCGCCGCCCGGAGGCCGAGGACGACCGCCGCCCGGAGGCCGAGGACCACGACCAGCGGCCGGAAGCCGAGGAGAAGCCGTGAACCCGGGCACCGTCAGCCGCCGCCTCCCCCTGGTCTGGCTCGCCCTGCACCGGCGGCGCCGGATGCTGCTCTCGCTGCTGCTCGGCATGGTCGTCTTCGAGACCCTGATCGTGGTGATCGCCGGGACCGTCCCGCCCGGCGATCTGTTCGGAGCCGCCCGCCGCAATCCGCCCGGCGCGTTCCGGGCCTTCAGCGGCTCCAACGGCGACATCTCCATCGCCAGCTACCCCGGCCTCCTCGGCGCCGGGCTCACCCACCCGTTCTGGATCGCCCTCCAGCTCACCGTGATCGGCTCGCTCGGCGCTGCCGCCGTCGCGGCCGACGTCGAGTCCGGCACCATCGAGCTGCTGATGACCCGCCCGGTCTCCCGGCGCCGGCTGCTCGCCGAACGGGCCGGCGCCCTGGTCGCCGCCTCGGTGCTGCTCAACGCTGCCGCCACACTGACCGTCGCGCTCGGGGTCGCGTTCTCCCCGAAGCTGCGCGACGCCGTCCCGGAGAGTGCGGTGTTCACCGCCGGACTGCTCGGCTGCGCCCTCGCGTTCTGCCTGACCGGCCCGGTGCTGGCGGTGTCCGCGCTCAGCCGGCGGCGGGCGTACGTGATCGGCGCGGCCGTCGTCTTCGGCGCGGTCGGTTTCGCGCTCAACTTCGTCGCGCTGGCCTGGTCCCCGGCCAGGCCGCTGCGCTACCTCAGCCCGTTCCACTACTACGCCCCGGGCGACGTGCTCGGCCACGGCGGTGTGCCGTGGGCGGCGCTGGGGGTGCTCACGGGCGTCGGCCTGCTCGGTCTGCTGGCGGCGTTCCGCTTGCTGGAACGGCGAGATCTCGCGATCTAGTACCGATCCGGCACCGGTCCGGCACCCGGCTCGACCCGGACGACCGCGCGGCGCAACGAGGATCCGCGCGGCCTTCGACCGGACCCGCGCCTCGCCGACCCGCGCGACGCTCCGTAGGGCCTCAGCCCCAGGCGCGGGCCACGGCCAGCAGGTGATCGCGGACCAGGGCGACGTGCGGGTTGGCCGAGCCGGCCGGGCGCCGGACCAGGTAGGCCGTGTTGATCGGCGGATCGGCCGGCTCGTGCAGCAACCGCAGCGCCCCGGAGGCGAGTTCGGCCCGGCACAGGTAGCCGGGCAGCACGCTCCAGCCCGCGCCCGCCGTCACCGCCGCGAGCACCGCCCGCAGGTCCGGCACGGTGAGCGCCGCCCGGGCGTGCAGCCGCCGGTCGAAGACGTGGCGCCAGTAGCGGCGGGCGATCGGCAGGTCCTCGGCGTAGCTGAGCAGCGGCACCTCGGCCAGGGCTTCGGGTAGCTCCCGGCCGGCCGGCTCCCGGGTGGCCAGCCGCTCGGCCCACACGGGGGCGGCGACCAGGACGAACTCCTCGTCGGCCAGCGGCTCGGCGAGCAGCGTCCGGCCGCGCGGGCGCCGGGTGGCGACCACCAGGTCGTGCCGCCCGGCCCGCAGTTCCTCCAGCAGCGGGTCGGTCAGCCCACTGGTGACCCGCAGCTGGACGCCCTCGGCGACCAGTGGCGCCAGCTTCGCCAGCAGGACGGTGCCGAGGAACTCCGCCGGCCCGGCCAGGTGGACCGGCTCCGGCACGCCGCCGCCGCGCCCGTCGGCGAGGCCCGCCAGCTGGTCCAGCGGCACCGCGAGGCGGGCCGCGAGGTCGTCGGCGTACGGCAGCGGGCTGACCCCGCGTGCCCGGCGCTCGAAGAGCTCCCGGCCGAGCCGCTGCTCGAGCGCGCGGATCTGCGCGGTCACCGTGGACTGGGAGAGGCCCAGCAGGTGCGCGGCCGCCGTGAAGGAGCCCGCGCGGTGCACGGCGAGGAAGGTCCGCAGTTGGTTGAGGTCCAGCGGGCCGGAACCCGGCAGCAGCCGATCGCTCATGCCGCGAGCCTACGGGATTCCGATGGCTGGGCCGCCCGTGCGAGACATCGGGATTCCGATGCCTCGCATCGCGTGGCCCATTGGTTCCTGTGGGCTCGCCGGGTCTAGCGTCGACGGTGTGAGCGCCGCGACGGGATCGTCGCGGCAGGGACCGCACCACTGGAGGCACCCACCATGGCCGACATCCTGTTCGTCCTGACCGGCTCGGACGTCTGGACGCTGAAGGACGGCACCAAGCACCCGACCGGCTTCTGGGCGGAGGAGGCCGTCGTCCCGTACCAGGCTCTCACCGGCGCCGGCCACCGGGTCACCGTCGCCACCCCGGGCGGCGTCGTCCCGGTCGCCGACCGGGCCAGCCTGACCGACCCGGCGATCGCCGAGGCGCTGGAGGCGATCGACGAGTTCCGTCGGCCGCTGGTGCTCGCCGAGGTCGACCCGGCCGACTACGACGCCGTGTTCTACCCCGGCGGCCACGGCCCGATGGAGGACCTGGCGGTCGACGCCGACTCCGGCCGGCTGCTCACCAAGGCGCTGACCTCCGGCCGTCCGCTCGGCGTGGTCTGCCACGGCCCGGCCGCCCTGCTTGCCGCCCGCACCGAGGACGGCGGCTCGCCGTTCGCCGGGTACCGGCTGACCGGCTTCACCAACGACGAGGAGACCCAGGCCGGCCTGGCGGACCGGGCGCCCTGGCTGCTCCAGGACCGGCTGGTCGCACTCGGCGCGGACTTCGAGGAGGGCGCGCCCTGGGCGCCGCACTCGGTGGTCGACCGCAACCTGGTGACCGGTCAGAACCCGGCCTCCTCGGCCCTGGTGGCCGCCGAGCTGCTCAAGCTGCTGCAGGCGTAGCGGCGGCGTCCGCCCCGGCGCGGGCCTGCTTCCGCCCCGGCGGCTGCGGGTCCGGCCGCCGGGGACGGCCAGGTCAGTGCCAGTAGTCGTTGGCGCAGCGATGGTGGCGAACTCGATGGTGGCGAACTCGATGGCGACCACGTGGGCCACGGCGACGAGCGAGTCGGGGTCCTCGGCGTATTCGGGGCGCAGTCGCTTGCGGACCTCGTCGTCGGGCTGGGTCGACCTGTGGACGACCAGGGTCCATTCGGTGGCGTCCTCCCAGCGCAGGGCGTCAGCCGGTGCCGGTGCCGGGTGGAGGGGGCCTCTCTGCGCTCCCTGGGGCTTGCTCGCGGGCTCGGACGGCGACGCGCCTCTCGTCGTACAGGTGCACGGACGGTCCGCACGGGCGGTTCCACCGGCCCGGTGCCGTTCGGCAGGCGACGTCGGTCCTCGCCGCTGTCACGGTCAACGCCGTCAACGCCGTCAACGCCGTCAACGCCGTCAACGCCGTCCACGCCGCTGTCACCGCCCTCGCCGAGCGGATCGGGCCCAGCGCGGACGGCGCCCCTGCGTCAGTGGAGGTCGTAGGCGGTGAGGGGGTGCCCGGCCCAGATCTCGCGGGCGGCCTGCTCGGGGTAGCGGACGGTCTCCGAGCGGGCGTCGAGGACCCGGGTGAGCTGCGCGTCCGGATCGAAGGCGGGCCACCCCGGGTCGCCGGTGGTGGCGAACCGGATCCAGGCCCGCTGCAGCTCCTGTGAGACCCGCACGACCTCCGGGGAGGGCGGGTCGCCGAGGAACTGCCGACCCGTCGGGCTGCCCAGGGTGCCGAAGGCGAGCGGGACGTCCAGCCCGTGGCAGGCGCCGAGCGCGCCGCCCATCGCGGGGGCGGAGAGGGCCAGTTCGAAGAGGTACGAGGTGCCGCCGGCCGTGGCGTTGGCCTCGGCGAGCTGGAGGGACGGCATCCGGAACAGGGCATCGGAGCTGACCGCCTCGAGCAGGTCCGAAGCGGTGGCTCCCGGGTACGCGGCGCGGTAGTCGTCCGGGCCGGACGGTGCCGGGGCGAACAGCTCCAGGGCGAGGCGGGCCTCCTCGTCAGTGAAGGTGCCGTGCCGGCCGCTGAGGACGCTGAACAGGCGGAACTCGTCGCGGGTGTGACCGATGAGCAGGTCGATGCCCTCGGCCCGGCCGGTGGCCAGGACGGACCAGGGCGCGCCGGGCAGGACCTCGCCGTCGACGACCGGGGCGGTGGCGATGCCGCTCTGCGCGAGCCGCCCCCAGCGCGCGAGGTGCTGGGGGAGCGCCGCGCCGAGGTCGGTGACCGTCGCGGCCAGGCGCCAGGGGTCGACCTCGGCCAGGGCGGCGGCCGTGGGAGCGGTGCCGAGCAGCTTCGCGAGTTCGGCGGTGACTTCGGCGGCCAGGGCCGGCGTGCAGAGGGTGCCCGGGACGGTGTGGGCGACGGCCCGCCGGAACAGGCCGCGCGCCTCGCCCATGGTCAGCAGCGCGGCGATCGAACCGGCGCCCGCGGACTGGCCGGCGACGGTCACCCGGTCCGGGTCGCCGCCGAACCGGGCGATGTTGCGTCGCACCCACTCCAGGGCCGCGATCTGGTCGAGGAAGCCACGGTTGGCCGGGGCGCCCTCCAGCAGCGCGAAACCCTCCGCGCCCACCCGGTAGTTGACGCCCACCACGACCAGGCCGGCCAGGTCGAGCCCGGCCCGGGCGAGCTCGACCGGGTCGTAGAGCGGGTCGCCGGAGGTCCCCGACATGTACCCGCCGCCGTGGATCCAGACCAGCACCGGCAGCCCCGCCCGGCCCGGATCCGGGGTGCAGACGTTGAGGGTGAGCCAGTCGGTGCCCTCGGACGACTCCGCCTGCAGCGGACCGGACTGCGGGACGACGGGGCCGAACTCGAAGGCCTCGCGGACGCCGTCCCAGCGCTTGGGCGGGGTGGGAGCGGCGAAGCGGAGCGGCCCGACCGGCGGCTCGGCGTAGGGGATGCCACGGAAGACCGCGAACCCCCGGTCCAGGAAGCCGCGGACGGTTCCCTCGGTGGTGCGGGCGACGGGCTGCGTGAGCATGTGAGCTCCTCCCTCGGGTGCCTCCAGCGTTATAGGTCAGATGTATTATGTCAAGCGTATGGGAACGTCTCGCGGGAATGCCGGACCAGGAAGCCGCCGGGAACGGGAACGCGAGCGGGAACGGGATTCGGAGGTGTGGCAGGGCATGCCCAGACAGGTGGACCACCAGGAGCGCCGGGAGACCATCGCCCGGGCGCTGTGGCGGGTGGTGGAGCGGCGCGGCGCCACCCACCTGACGATGCGCGAGGTCGCCCAGGAAGCGGGCATGTCGCTGGGGCAGCTCCAGCACTACTTCACCTCCCGCTCGGCGATGCTCGCCTTCGCCATGGACTTCGCCGGCGAGCAGAGCGCACTGCGTGTCGGCCGAGCACTGGCGGAGCTCGGCGACCGGCCGCACCCGCGCGCGGTGCTGCGGGCGATGCTGGTCGAGATGCTTCCGCTGCACGCCGACGCGCGGGCGACCAGCCGGATGGGCGCCGCCTACGTCCTGGAGGCGCTGCACGACGAGGAGGTGCACGCGCGGGCGCGGGGCGGGCTGCTGCAGGGGCGGGCCATGGTGGAGCAGGTGGTCCGGCAGGCGGTCGCGGACGGGCGGATCGCGGCCGACCGCGACCCGGTGGTGGAGACCGACCTACTGCTCGCGCTGACCGGGTTCGCCACCCTGCTGGAGCTGAACGTGGTCGAGCCGGCCGCCGTGCTCACCGCCGTGGACCGGCACCTGGACCGGCTGTTCGCGGCGTAGCGCGGGGGCGGGGCCGTCGAAGGGAGCCAGGCGAGGTCGGGCCGGGCCGGTACCGGGTCGCATCGGTTCGGGGTCGCTCGGTGCGGGTCGATTGTGGGCCGGGCCGGGCCGGGCCGGGTCGAGGGTGGGCCGGGCCGGGCCGGTGCCGAGGGCGTGGCAGGCTACCCGGGTAGCACCGCAGCCCCCGACCAGGAGCACCGCCATGGACCGACCCGCCGCCTTCCGCCTCGACGCCACCGCCTCCGGCCACCCGGCGGGCATCCTGGACGCCGCCGAACGCGCCGAACGCCGGGGCATGGACCGGCTGGTGGTCGCCGAGACCGCGTACGACCCGTTCCTCCAGCTTGCCCGCGCCGCCGACCGGACCACGTCGATCGAACTGGCCACCGGCATCGCGGTGGCCTTCGCCCGCACCCCGATGACGTTGGCCTACCAGGCCTGGGGGCTGCACGCGGCCTCCGGCGGACGGGCCGTCATCGGGCTGGGCTCGCAGGTCAAGCCGCACATCGAGAAGCGCTTCGGGATGCCCTGGGACCGTCCGGCCGCCCGGATGCGCGAGTACGTGCACGCCGTGCGAGCGATCTGGGACAGCTGGCAGACCGGTGAACGGCTGCGCTTCCGGGGCGAGTTCTACACCCACACGGTGATGACCCCGGTGTTCTCGCCCGACCCCGTCCCGGCCGGGGTGCCGAGGATCCTGCTCGCGGGCGTCGGGCCGCTGATGACCCGCACCGCCGGGGCGGTGGCCGACGGGTTCCTGAGCCACCCGTTCTCCTCCACCGCCTACCTGGCCGAGCAGGTGCTGCCCGGGCTGGCCGAGGAGCGGGCGCGGGCCGAGGCGGAGGGGGCCGCGTGGACGGCGCGGCCGTTCGAGATCGTCGGCAACGTGCTCACCGCCGCCGGGCGCACCGAGGAGGAACTGGCGGCCAACCGGGCCGCGACGCGTGAGCGGCTCGCCTTCTACGCCTCCACCCCGGCCTACCGTCCGGTGCTGGCGCAGCACGGCTGGGAGGGGCTGCAGGAGGAGCTGCACACCCACTCGGTGCGCGGACGCTGGGCGGAGATGGCCGCGCTGATCGACGACCGGGTGCTCGACACCTTCGCTGTGTCCGGGTCGGTCGAGGAGGTCGCCCGGGAGATCCGCCGCCGGTACGCGGGCCTGGTCACCAGAGTGTCCGTCAGCCTGCCCGAGGACGCCGACCCGGAGCTGGGCCTGGACGTGCTGGACGCGGTGCGCGCCCTGGACTGACCGCCCTGGACTGACTGCCGAGGACTGATCGCTGAGGACTGACCGCCGATGACGATCACCGACCTTCGATGATCGAAAGCTGGCGTCATATGGGCGAACTGGGTGGGTGACTGGTCGGCAGGTGATCAAGTCCGGGCAGATTCGGGCAACGGGTTTCCGGTGGTGAGTGCCGGCGGCAGGATCGCGGTGGCAGTTCCGGCCGTGCAGCGAGGCATGGGCGCTCCGGACCTGTCATGTCTTGGCCATCCGACTGGCCATCCGTTTCCCGGCCACCGGTTCCGTGGCCGCCCGCTGTCGATCGTGGGGGTGCCCGCGTGTCCGTGTCCGACGATCGTCCGGCCGACTTCGACCTGGCGCAGCACTGGGACCCCGTCGAGGCTGATGAGGCCGACGAGGCCGACGAGCTGGCCGACCCGGAGGAATTCCTGCGCGTCTGCGCCGAGCTGACGGGCTTCGACGTACCCGAGCTGCGCGCCACCGGCATGGCCGAGGAGCACCACCGCACCGTGCTGGCCCACCGGGTCCGCGACGAGCACGCCCTCGTCCACCTCTGGTACGTCGGTGCCTGGCCCGGCGAGGCACCCAGCTCCGCCCGTGCCCACGACCAGGGCCTGGTCTGGCGGACCTTCCGGGCCACACCGCCCGGTGCTGCTGCGCCCGGGCACGGCAGCTGGGCCGAGGCACCCCGGAGTGGGGCGCCCCGGGCCGAGGCGCTCCTGGTCGAGGCACCCCGACGAGGCGAGGCCCGACGAGGCGAGGCCCGATGACCGCGCGCTGGGACGCCGTCGTCGTCGGCGCGGGCTTCGCCGGAACCCTGGTCGCCCACCACCTCGGCGCGCAGGGCTGGCGGGTGCTCGTCCTGGAGGCCGGCCGGGCCGCGCCCACCGGCGCCGAGGTCTCCGCCGCCCACCGCGCGGCCGGCGGCGGACCGCCCACCTCGCCCTACCCGCACAACCCCGAGGCGCCGTCCCCCGATGTCACCGACCTCACCGGTCTGCCCGACGGCGGCTTCACCGCCACCGGCCACCTGCGCCAGTACGGGCCGCTGCCGTACGCCAGCGGCTACCTGCGCGCCAACGGCGGCACCGGCCTGCTGTGGACCGGGCTCACCCCGCGCATGCACCCCGAGGACTTCCGCACCGGCGACCTCGGCCACGGCCGCAACTGGCCGATCGGCTACCACGACCTGGAGCCCCACTACCGCGCCGCCGAGCACGAACTCGGCGTCGCCGCCGACGCCGAGGCGCAGCGCAACGCCGTCGGACTGCCCATCCCGGACGACTACGCCTTCCCGATGCGCGCCATCCCCGCCGGCTTCCTCGACCGGCAGCTGGCCGACGTGCTCGACGGCCGGACCGTCCGCGACCCCGCGATGCCCGGTCCCGCCCGGCTCGCCGTCACCGCCACCCCGCACGCCCGCAACGGGGTGCCGACCGACGTGGTACCGGCCAGCGGGGTACCGACCCGCCCGGGCTCCGGCGACGGACCGCTCTGCGCGGGCAGCGCCGGCTGCGTCCCGGCCTGCCCGACCGGGGCCAAGTACACCCCGCTGCGCACCCAGGCCCGCTGGGCGGCCGGAGTGGAGCTGCGCACCGAGGCGGTGGTCAGCCGGGTGCTCGCCGATCCGGAGAGCGGGCGGGCCGGGGGAGTCGAGTACCTGTCCGGCGGCACGGCCCACCGGGTGGAGGCGGACCTGGTGGTCCTCGCCGCCCACGCGATCGAGAACGCCCGGCTGCTGCTCCTCTCCGGCCTGGCCAACCGCAGCGACCAGGTCGGCCGGAACCTCGTGGACCACCCGGCCCTGCTCACCTGGGGCCTGATGCCCCGCCCGGTCGGCCCCTACCGGGGCCCCGGTTCGACCAGTGGCCTGGAGGCCTTCCGCTTCGGCCCGGGCCGTGACCGCCGGGCACCGTTCCGGATCGAGATCGGCAACTGGGGCTGGTCCTGGGCCGGCGGTGCGCCCGAGGCCGAGGCGGCCGCGCTGATCGCCGCCGGCCCACACGGCAGGGGACTGCGCGGCAAGGAGCTGCGCGAGCGCCTCGGCGACAGGCTCGGCCGCCAGTTCTCGCTCCAGTTCGAGCTGGAACAGCCCGCCGACCCGGCCAACCGGGTCACCCTCGACGCGGCGCGGCGCGACCCGCTCGGCCTCCCCGCACCGGCCGTCCGCTACGACCTCTCCGATTACGTCCGCGAGGGCATGGCCTCCGCCCGGGCCGTCTCCGACCAGCTCTTCGCCCTGCTCGGCGCCGAGGACCACACCACCTACCCGGCGGGCGCCTGGCCGGGCCGGCTGGAACACCGGGGAGCCGTCCACGGCTACCGGGGCGCGGGCCACGCCGGCGGCACCCACATCATGGGCGACTCGCCCGCCACCTCCGTCGTCGACCACTGGCAGCGCTGCTGGGACCACCCCAACCTGTACGCCGTCGGCTGCGGCTCGATGCCCTCGCTCGGCACCTCCAACCCCTCGCTCACCATGGCCGCGCTCGCGCTGCGCAGCGCCGAGCGGATGCACCGGGACCTGCTGGAGCTGCACCGCCCGGCGGTGGTGGCACCCCCGCGAGCGGTCACGCCCCCGCCGGCCGTCACGTCCCCGGCTGTGGTCACGTCCCCGGCCACCGCCCGTACCCCCGAACCTCCTTCGCCCTCGGAGCCCTCATGACCGGCCTGCCGCTGCCGCCCGTACCGGAGCCCTACCACCTGCCCTTCCACTACGGCGCGCTGCACAACATCGGCGTCGACTACCTGGTCGATCGCGAACGGGCGCGCGAACTGCTCGGCAAGCGCCACCCCGGGCTGAACGCCGCCGCCTTCGACGGTGGGGCGTGCGTGTCGCTCAACTACCAGCTCTACTTCGCCCAGTACCCGAACGGCGGCGGTATCACCCAGGAGCTGGAGATCAACCTGGTCGCCCACCCGGTGTTCGCCGAAGACCGGATCCCGGCCGTCAACTACGGCCAGTACGCCCGGGGTTACGACCAGACCAAGCTGCTCGGCATCGCCCGCCTGCACGTGCTCTGCGACAACCCGCTGGCCATCGACGCCGGACGCCGGCTCTACGCCGAGCCCAAGCACCCGGGCTGGTTCGAGACCACGCTGCCCTCCCTCAACGCGCCCGCCGTGCGCGAACGCTGGTCCGTCTCCTGCCGCCGCGCCACCCTCGGGCCCGACGGCCTGGACCGCCACGACGAGGAACTCCTCGCCCTGGACGTCAACCTGGTCGGTCTCACCGCCGAACCGGTCAACAACACCCCGATCACCGGCTACGGCACCGACGACGAGGGCAAGCTGCTCGCCGGTCCGCTCAACGTCTACCAGCCCTACCGCTACTACGCGCTGGACGACCGCACCGCCGACCGCGTCCGGCTCGACCTCGGCAACCCCGCCGAGGAGTCCGCCCGCGACCTCTCCCAGCTGATCGCCGACGCCCCGGCCGCCGGGGTCTGGACCTACCAGTCCCCGCCGGTCGCCGCCCACAACCGCGCCTACTACGTCCGATGACGACCGACCACGTCACCATGGCCATGGTCATGGTGACGTGGTCGGCCCGGCGTCTCGGCCGGGAGCCTGAGGGACGGTCGGCCTGTTAGGGTCGCGCCTCAACATGGACGACACCCATCAGCAGGACGACGTCGAGGCGCTGCGCCGGCTGCACGACGGCGGGGACTACCGCCGACTGGCCGAACGGACCTCGAACCCGGACGTGCTGCGCCAAGTGGCCCGGGGCGAGTACCCGTTCGTCTGGCACGCGATCGCCCGGAACGCCGCCGCGCCAGCCGACCTGCTGGCCGCGCTGGCCCTCCGACGGCACAGCACCTGGAACGACAACCGCCTGCTGCTGTTGCTCGCCGTCCACCCCGCCCTCACCGGCGCGGCCCTGGATGGGCTGGTCGACCTGGTGGCCGAACGGCTGAGGGAGGGCGACCGCCCGTACGCGGCGGTGCTGGAGCTGACCCGACGGCCGGAGCTGCCGGCCGAGCGGCTGCGCCGACTGGGACTCCTGCCCGGGGCCTCGACCCGGCTGCGCCGGGGGATCACCCGGGCGCTGGCGGCGCGCCCGGACCGGTGAGCGCGGCCGGCGCCTGCCCGTTGAGCGGAGTTGTGGCGGCAGTGGTGGCAGTGGCAGTGGCAGTGGCTACGGCGGGGGCCCGGGACCAGTGCCCGGCGAGGACCGTGCCGACGACCAACTGGAGCTGGTGGTAAAGCATCAGCGGCAGCACCAGTACCCCCGCCTCCGGCCCGAACAGGACGGTGGCCATCGGCAGCCCGTTGGCCAGGCTCTTCTGCGAACCGCACAGCACCGCCGCGATACGGGCCGGCCGGTCGAGCCCCAGCAGTCGCGCCCCGAGCCCGGTGGCGGCCAGGGCGGCGGCGAGCATGGCGAGGAGCACCGCGAGGAGCCCGAACAGGGCGGCGGGAGTGGCCAGGCTCCAGATGCCCCGGGCCACCGCCGCGCTGAACGCCGTGTAGACCACGAGCAGGATCGAACCGCGATCCACCGGGGTCAGCCCCCGTTTGTGGCGGGCCAGGAAGCCGCCGATCCACGGCCGCAGCACCTGCCCCAGCAGGAACGGTGCGAGCAGTTGCAGCCCGATCCGCAGCAGCCCGTCAGCGGACAGCTCGGCGTGTGAACCCAGCAGGCAGGCCGCCAGCAGCGGGGTGAGGACCAGCCCCGCGAGGCCGGAGTAGGTGCCCGCGCAGATCGCCGCCGGGACATTGCCCCCGGCGCTGCCGGTGAGCGCCACCGAGGACTGCACCGTCGAGGGCACCAGGCAGAGGAACAGCACCCCGGTCTGCAACTGCCCGGTCAGCGGCACCGGCGTGAGCAGCGCGGTGGCCAGCCCGAGCAGGGGAAAGAGGCCGAAGGTGGCGGCCAGCACCAGCCCGTGCAGCCGTAGGTGCCGCAGCCCGGCCAGTGTCTCGCGGGTGGAGAGACGGGCGCCGTAGAGGAAGAACAGCAGCACCACCGCGAGGTCGCAGGCTGCCTCGGCGACCCGCGCCGACCCGCCCGAGGCGGGGAACAGCGCAGCCAGGCCGACCGTCCCGGCCAACGCCGCCAGGTACGGATCGAGCCACCGAGGCCGCAGCCGACGTGGCACCGGCCGACGCGCCCGAAGCCCGTTCCTCCGTCCCCCGGGCGGCCGTTCCTGCCGTCCTTGCCGCTTCGAGTCGGCCGGACGGTCGCTCACGGGCCGCCGCCTCCCGCCACTGGGCGGAGCGCGGGCCCGGCCGACGAACCCGGCCCCAGGACACCGCCCACCAGCGAGCCCGCGCCGTCGTGGTCGCTGCCCGCCGAGCCGCTGCCGTTCTGGACATTGGCCGTCCGGTCGATCTCGAGCCAGGAGTCCGCGTGGGAGTTGTCCACGACCGTGATCAGACTGCCGACGGCCGCGGGTGCGACCCCGCCCGCGAGCACGGCGCACGCCCCGGCCAGCCCCAGCGCGCCGGCCCGCAGGACGGCAGCCGCCGAGGGCGGGGCGGGCCCGCGAGGCCCGGCCCTCACGCCGTCACCGCCGTCAGCCCCCGGGAGCGGGAGATGTTCCGCTCCAACAGCTCGGTGGACTCCCGCACGCCGATCTGCCGGCTCTCCTCGGCTGCGGCGGGCAGTCGCCCATCGGCGACCTTCAGCCCGGCCAGCGCCTCCTCCATCGCCCGGTGCGCGGCGAACAGACAGGGCGTGCTGTAGATGGCCACGTCCACCCCCAGCTCCGTCAGCTCCGAGAGCGAGAGCCGGGGGGACTTGCCGCCGCCGATCTGATTGAACAGCAGCGGCTTGTCGCCGACCACCGCGCGGATCCGGTGGATCCACGCCGCGCTGCGCACGCCGTCGACGAGCACCACGTCGGCGTCCGTGGCGGCGAGCGCCCGGGCACGGCGCAGGATGTCGTCCTCCTCGGTGGCGTCGGTGCGGGCGACCACCACGAGGTCCGTCCGGTTGGCGAGGACGAGCTCCAGCTTCGCCAGGTACTCCTCCAGCGGGAGGACCTGCTTGCCGTCCGCGTGACCGCAGCGGCGCGGCCGCTTCTGGTCCTCCAGGATCACGCCCGAGGCGCCGATGCGTTCAAGCCGGCGCACGACATGGCAGGCCACCTCGGGATCGACGTACCCGTCGTCGATGTCCACCAGCAGGTGGTGCAGGGGGAACGCGCCGCGCAGCCGCTCGACGAAGGCGACCATGTCCGGCCAGGCGATGAAACCGATATCGGGCAGCCCGTAGTAGGAGGCCGCGAAGCCGAAGCCGGAGACGAACATGCCGTTGTAGTGCTCGGCCGCGATGGAGGCCGAGTACATGTCGTAGACGCCGATCAGGGGCGTGGTGCCGGGGCCAGCGATCTCCTCGCGGAGCCGCTGCCCGGGGGCGTCCGCCATCGTGATTCCGTGGAACAAGGCCTTCTCCTCGCCTGGGATGACTTTGCCTGCACTTGGTGCTACCTAGACCAAACTGAGGTGTCATCACTATGCGCTCTTTAATGTTCCGTGGGCAAATCTTTAAAGGAGATTCCCTCGTTGGAGTGAAGGCCTTTTGAAAATACGTCAGGCGTAACAGAAGCTCATCGGCCCAACCCTCCGCCCACCCATCCGTCCACCCATCCATCCGTCGCCACGGGACCCGTTCGAGCGGCAGCAAGGCGCCCGCACGCTGCAGGCCGGATTGGACGTGCGCTCCTCGGCCGCTACGGGCGCGCGGCCGGGCCGGCGCCGACCGGTGTCGGCGTCGGGCTGATGGGCCCCGGCGATGGGTGCGGCGGTGTTCGCGGTGCTGCCGCCGGAGCGGGCGGGCCTGGCCGTCGGGGTCGTGGCGACGTTCCGTCAGCTGGGGCAGGCCCTGGGGGTCGCGGCGTTCGGCGCGCTGTTCCGGCAGGGCGGTGCCGCGCCGTTCGAAGGCCTGAATCTCCTCCTGGTCGCCGCCGCGGCGGCCGGGATCCTCGGCTCGGTCCTCGCCTACGTGTTCGTGCCGGCGTTGGCGGCACCGGTGTGGCAGCCGACGGCGACGCGGGCGCCGACCCCGGCCCGCCCCCACTGGGCGGCGGACGTGGCGGACGTGGCGGACGGGACAGCAGGAGTGAAACGGATGGCCGGCCCGTCGGGGCTCAGGCGCGCGGCGGCGGCACGGCACGCCGCTCGCGCAGCGTCCGGAGCATCCGGCGGGTCGCCTTGGTGGCGACGGGGGGCAGCAGCTCCAGTGCCAGTCGGCGCGAGGCGGAGCGCTGGACGGGGGCCTTGACCCGGTAGTTGAGGCGCGGCACGCGTGCCCCGGCGATGGTGTCCTCGTCCACCGTGTAGCCCTCGGCCCGCCAGTCCCGCTCCAGGAGGACCTGCCGGGCGGCCGCGGCGTCGCCCCAGGTGCCGTAGAACTTCATCGGGGTGAGCAGCACCGGCTGCAGTCCGCCGGTGAAGACCGCCTCCCAGACCGCGGCCGAGACGCCCGGGGTGTGCTCGGAGCGGTAGTCGTCCAGGGCGATCAGGCCGTCCTGGGTGAGCGCGGCCCGCGCCACGGTGATGTCCCCGGCGACGTGTTCGTACAGGTGGGAGGCGTCGACGTGGACGAACCGGCAGCTGCCCGCCGGGATCCGGCCGTCGGCCAGCGCCGAGGTGGGCGCCTGCACGATCTCGGGCAGCTCGTGGTGGAAGGCCAGGTAGTTGGACTCGAAGGCGCTGCGGGTCAGTGTCTTGCGGTAGGACATGGCCATCTCGGCGGCGTTGTCGTCGTCGCCCGCCTCGGAGTCGAACAGGTCGCAGACCGTCAGCCGTTCGCCCGGCCGCAGGTGGTCGCCGAGCAGGACGGCGCTGCGGCCCAGGTAGCTGCCGAGTTCCAGGATGTCGCCGGTGACGCCCGCGGCGCTCTGGGCGGACAGCAGATGGCTGAAAGCAGCCCGATCGAGACTGAAGAACCAGCCGGGGATGTCGTCGCGCTGCAGCGGCACGGGACGGGCGGTTGCGGTCTCGGCAGTGGGCACGGCGGCCTCCAGGGGGACGGCGGGGCGCGGTGGCGGGTCACGCCGCGGAGGGACGCCGAGGACGTGAGGCGGATCATCATAGCCACGCCGGGGCCCGGCGGAACCAGGTACGGAAGAACCTGATTCCGGTTGGTCGCTCGGTCGTTCGAGCGGGTGGGGCTGTGGGGGCTGCCGGGGGCTGCGGGGCGCTACCGGGGCACTTCCAGCTCCGCGATGGTCTCCTCCAGCCAGGTCCGTTCGGCCGCCGAGGAGGCCCGGGCGACGAGCAGCATCCCGCGCCGGAAGGGGTTGGGCTCGCGCTCGGCGGTGACCGGTCGGCCGTCGCCGTCGTAGAAGAAGCTGCTCGGCGCGGTCAGGAAGGCCAGTCGGCGGCGGAGGACGGCGGCCTGCCGGGGTGGGTCGGCGAGGTGGTGCAGGAAGGTGGTGAGCGTGAAGAAGCGGATCTGGTCGGTGATCTCGACCTGCTCCGGGTCGGCCAGCCGCCGGAGCAGTTCGGCCCGGCCGTCCTCGGTCGGCTCCAGGGTCTGACGCGGCGCGGCACCGGTGCCCGGTTCGGTGCGGCGGGACAGCAGGCCGGCCTTCTCCAGTCGTGCGATGGCGGGGTAGAGCGCGCCGTCGCTGACCGGGCGGATGTGGCCGGTCAGGCCGGTGATCCGGGACTTGAGCTCGTAGCCGTGCAGCGGCTCGTCGTACAGGAAGCCGAGGATCGCGAGGGTCAGCACGGTCGAAGCCCTTCCGTCGAAGTGCGCCCGGTGGAGCGGTCATGCTACCTCTTGCCGATATACCTCGATCCGATGTATCTCTATTCGAGGTTGCTGCCCAGGCCTCCGGTCCACGCCTCCGGTCCACACCCGAGGCCTCCGCACC
Source organism: Kitasatospora sp. NPDC051164 (assembly GCF_044455625.1). NCBI lineage: Bacteria > Bacillati > Actinomycetota > Actinomycetes > Kitasatosporales > Streptomycetaceae > Kitasatospora > Kitasatospora sp. NPDC051164. Next base: position 152,494 of record NZ_JBITFB010000006.1, read on the forward strand.
AAGCCCGAGGTCCCGGACCATTCCGAGGCCCCGGCCCAGGTCCGGGCGCGGCTTCGGGCGGCGGAACAGGGGAGGAATCATGCGCGGGCATCTGTCCCGACTCACGGCGCTCGCCGTACCCGTCTACGCGGAACTGCTGTCCGGGGTGATCGCCTCGGTGATCGGCACCCTCTGGGTGGCCGGCCTCGGCGGGGCCGCGGTCGCCGCCGTCACACTCGCCGGAACCGTCGAGAACCTGCTGCTCGGGCTCGTCCTGGTGGTCGGCTCCGGTACCAGCGTCCGGCTCTCCCGCGCCCTCGGCGCGGGCGATCACGCCGAGGCCGCCCGGACCACCCGGGCCGCCTGGCGGCTCTGTACCGCCGGAAGCGTCGCGCTCGCCGTCCCCGGCTTCCTGCTGCGCGAGCGGCTGGCGGGGGCCTTCCTGGACGGCGAAGCCGCCGCCCGCGCCGCCGAGTACCTCGCCGTGGCCCTCCCGGCCTTCCCGCTGTTCTTCGGCCAGCGCGTCGCTGACGAACTGTTCAAGGGAGCGGGCGACACCCGCACCCCGATGCGGATCGCCCTGCTCTCCAACGCGCTGCTGCTCGCCCTCGACCCCCTGCTGATCCTCGGCGCCGGCCCGCTGCCCGCCCTCGGTGTACCGGGCGCGGCGCTGGCCCTGACGGCCTCGCGGGCGATCGCCTTCGCTGTCACGCTGCGCCTGCGGGTACGCCTGCCGGGACGGCCGGCGCCGTCGCCGTCGGCGCGGACCGCCGGTCTCGCCGGGGGAGTGCGCGCGGCGGCGGTGCGGATCGTGCGCGCGGGAGCGCCGTTCAGTCTGGACTTCACGGCCCGGATGGCCGTCGGCGCGGCCCAACTCGGGCTGGTGGCGGGCTTCGGCGTCGCGGCGGTGGCCGGGTACGGTGTCGGCTACCGCGTGCTGCTCGTCGTCACCATGGCCTTCTACGCGCTGCGCCAGGCCGCCGCGATCGAGGCCGCCCGTCTCACCGGCGCGGGGGAGACCGGCGCGCTGCGCACCCTGCGCCGCGACACCGGACGCCTCGCCGCGCTGCTCGGTGCCGTGGCGGCGCTGCTGTCCGCGACGCTCGCCGCCCCGCTGACCGCGCTCTTCACCGACGACCGGGCGGTGGCGGCGCAGTCCGTCGGCTTCCTGCGGATGGCAGCGCTCTACCTCCTTCCGTACGCCCTGGTGGTGGCCCTCGGCGGCGTCCACCAGGCAGCGGGCGCCGGCCGCCCGCTGGTGCTCTCCGTGCTGCTCGGCCTCGGCGCCCAACTCGCCACCTCGGCGGTGCTGTCGGGGCCGATGGGGGTGTCGGGCGTGTGGCTCGGCCCGGCAGTGGGCGCGGCGCTGCAGCTCGCGCTGCTGTCGGCCCTCGTGGGGCGTCGGGCGGCGTCGGCGCCGGCCCCGATGGCGGCCGACGAGCCGCAGGTGCGTCAGCCGGTCGAGTGAAGGGCTGCGGCGTGGACGCTCGCCAACTCGCCGCTGTGGCCGGCGCGGAGGGCCCGTGCCGGGTGTGGTCCCCCGTCGGCTGTGCCAGAGTGGCGGGCATGGGTTCCACTCCGGACGGGCGGCCGATTCCGCCCGCGCACGCTGACGAACGCGCCATGCTGGAAAGCTGGTTGGACTTCCAGCGGGCCACGCTCCGCCGGAAGGTCGCCGGGCTCGACGACCGCCAGGTGCGGCGGGCGGCCGTGCCCCCGTCGACGATGACCCTGCTGGGCCTGGTGCAGCACCTCGCCGAGGTCGAACGCACGTGGTACCAGCGGGTGTTCGCGGGCCGGGAGGTGCCGCCGGTGTACGGCGCGGACAATCCGGACGGGTACGGGCTGGACCAGGCGCGGGGGTTGGCCGAGGCGCTCGCGGACTGGCAGGCGGAGGTCGAGTACGGGCGCGAGCTGACCGCGGGAGCGTCCCTGGACGCGGCAGGCCCGCTTGTCGCGCAGGCGGCGGCGGTGACCGGTTCGGAGACCGTCTCGCTGCGCTGGATCCTGTTCCACCTGATCGAGGAGTACGCCCGCCACAACGGCCACGCCGACCTGCTCCGCGAGTGCATCGACGGGGTCACGGGCGTGTGACGAACTCCCGTTCCCGGTCGGTCGATTGGCCGGGAAGTCGGGCGGCGAGCAGCGTTCCCGCCGCCGCCACGGCGGCCATGGCCAGCGCGGCGGGCGCCAGCGCCGTGCCGGGCTCGGTGCGGCCGGCGGCGGTGGTGGCGAGCGCGATGCCCAGAGCCGGGCCGATGTTCAGCGCGGTCTGCTGCAGGCCGCCCGCGACGCCCGCCTCGGCGGTGGGTGCGCCCCGGACCACCATCGCGGTGGCCGTGGCCATCACCGCGCCGAAGCCCGCACCCAGCAGCAGGAAGCAGACGGCGATGGCGACGGTCCCCGAACCGGGGCCGAGCCGGGCGGTCAGCAGCGCGCCCGATGTGACCAAAGACATCCCCACCAGCACCACAGGCCGCTCACCGTGACGCTTCGCCAGCCGGGCCGAGGCCGCAGCCGCGAGGATCATCGCCACCGCGAGTGGCGCCGCCCGCAGGGCGCTCTGCAGCGGGTCGAGCCCCAGGACGTCCTGCAGGTAGTACGTCGCCGGGAAGAGCGCGCCCTGGAGCGCCGCCGAGGCCGCGAGCAGGACGCCGAGCGGCGGCGCGACCGACGGTGAGCGGAGCAGAGCGGGCGGCAGCAGCGGACGGGCGGTGCGCCGCTCGTGCCGGGCCAGCGCCACGGCGAGGGCGGCGGCCGCCGCGAGCCCGAGCGCCGTGGTCGCCGACCACCCGGAGTCGGGCAGGGCGACCAGGGTCTGCACGAGGCAGGCCAGAGCCAGTGCGAGCAGCGCCGCGCCCGGCAGGTCGAGCCCGCCATCCCGTACGGCCGCCACGGGGCGTTCCGTGGACGGCACCGCGAGGACCGACAACAGCGCGGCCCCGGCGGGCAGCAGGCCGAGCAGGAAGACCGACCGCCAGCCGAAGTGCGCGGTGAGCGCCCCGCCGACCAGCGGTCCGGCCGCCGCCGCGAGCCCGATCGCCGCCGTGCGCACCGCGATCGCGCCGGCCAACCGCTCGGCGGGCCAGGCGGCGCGCAGCATGCCGAGGGTGGCCGGCTGCAGCAGCGCGCCCGCCACGCCCTGGACCACCCGCAGGGCGATGACCCAGCCGATGCCGGGCGCCAGGGCGATCCCGGCCGAGCACGCGGCGAAGCCCGTCACGCCGAGGGTGAAGACCAGCCGGTGCCCGTAGCGGTCGCCGACACGCCCCGCGAAGACCAGCAGCGCGGCGACGGTGACGAGGTAGCCGGTGCCGGTCCACTGGACGGCGGCGACGGAGGCGTGCAGGTCGTGCTGGAGGACGGGCCGGGCGACGGTCAGCACGGTGCCGTCGAGGGCGACCAGCGCGGCACCGGTGATGCTCGCGGCGAGGGTGAGCCGACGGCGCGGCCGCGCCGTCACCGGTCGGCCGGGCCGAGGTGGGCGTCCAGGGCGGCGCGCAGCAGCGGCTCGATGTCCTCGCTGCCGGTGATGAGCCGCAGGCTGCCCCAGGCGCGCAGTTGGGCGAGGCCGTGCAGGTTGGACCACAGGGCGGCGGTGGCGGCGGCCGGATCGTCGCAGTCCGGGTGCACCTCGGCGACCAGGCCGACGAAGGTGAGGAACAGCGGCACGGTGGTGCGGCGCAGCTCCGCGCCGCTGCCCTCCAGCAGGTCGTGACGGAACATCAGCTCGAACATGCCGGGGCCGGCGGCCGCGAAGCCGAGGTAGGCGCGGGCGAGCGCGTCGAGGCGGCTGCGGGCATCGGCCCCGGTGGCGGCGGCGAGGGCGTCGGCGCCGGCCAAGGTGTCGGTGAGCCTGCCGAAGCCCTTTTGCGCGATGGCGGCGAGCAACTCGCGGTGGGTGGGGAAGTAGCGGCGGGGCGCTCCGTGCGAGACCCCGGCGTGGCGGGCGATCTCGCGCAGGCCGAGCGCCTGGACGCCCCCGGTGGCCACCAGTTCGACGCCTGCGGCCACCAGTCGGGCCCGGAGGTCCCTTTCCTGATCAGTCATGGACACTGTCTACCAGTCGGTCGTAGACAGTGTCTACTCGCCTTCGTGGGGGTGCCCGGGCAGAATCGGCGGCATGGACGAAGGCGGCGAATCGGCCTGCTGGCTGGACCGGATGTGCCCGGAGTGCGGACGGCTGCGCGAGCGGCCCGGGCCGGAACCGTGCGAGAGCTGCGCCGCCGCCGAGGACGAGACACCGCGCGAGGCCGTGCGGCCCGAACCCCGCGACCGCTGACCCTGCGAACGGCGAACCCCGGGCCGGCCGACGAGCGGCCGGCCCGGGGTGGTGGACACGGAGGGGGCTGGGGCCCGGTCCGCGTGTCGGCTCCGGCCGGCTACTGGGGCGGCGGCTGGTCGCGGAACTGGTTCTTCGCCTGCTCCTGGGCGGCGTCCACCTGGCCGCTGTACTTGCCCTGGGTGCGTTCGTCGACGGTGTCACCCGCGTGGTCGACGGCCTTGTCGGCTTGCTCCTCGTGGCCTTTCAGCAGGCTCTTGAGCTTATCCATCATGGACATGTGGTCACACTCCTGGATGAGACGGCCCCACTCCTCCAATATCACCGTGCATCCCCTTCCGCGCATCCCGCGGGGTGCGCGGCGGGCTTGGCAACGCGATTCCGGTCCTGTCAAATCGTGAGTTCACGGCCCGTCGGAAGGAGTCGCCTTGAAGCTGCGCACCCGTCGCTCGACCACCCCGCTCGACCGCTCCACCCGGTACGACCGCACCAACCGGCTCGACAGCGCCACCCCGTTATCGCGCCCGCGGATCGCCGCCACCCGCCGCGGTGCGGGTGCCGCGCTGACCCTCGCCGCCCTGGTCGGCCCGCTGCTGCTGGCCGGTGCCGGGAGCGCCGCCGCCGACCCGGACCCGGCGCGCAAGGGCGCCAGGCTGGCCGCCCGGCTGGTCGAGGCGAGCGATGCGGAGAGCGCCCGCGGCACCCTGGCCGCGCTACAGCGGATCGCCGACCGCAACGGCGGTACCAGGGTGGCCGGTTCGAAGGGCCACGAGCAGTCCGCGCAGTACGTCTACGAGCAGGCGCGGCGCGCGGGGCTCAAGGTGTCCAAGCAGGAGTTCGAGTACACCTTCTTCGAGGCCGGTACGCAGCGCCTCGACGTGGTGTCCCCGAAGGCCGAGTCCGTGCCCGTGGTCGCCATGACGTACTCGGTGAGCGGCCCGGAGGCGGGCCTGACCGCCGAGTTGGCGGTCTCCCCGGTCAGCGCCACCACCGGCTGCGCACCCACCGACTACCCGGCGGGCGGGTTCACCGGCAAGGTCGCCCTGATCCGGCGCGGCGGGTGCAGCTTCGCCCAGAAGCAGGCCGCCGCGGCGGCAGCGGGCGCGGTCGGGGCGCTCATCTACAACAACGCCGAGGGCGACCTCAGCGGGACCCTCGGGGACCCGACGGCCGGGAAGGTCCCGACCGGCGGGATCACCCAGGCCGCCGGCGAGGCCCTGGCCGCCGAGGCAGCCGCCGGGCCCGTCCGGGTGACCTTCGACATCCGCACCGTCATGGAGCCGCGCAAGACCTGGAACGTCATCGCCGAGACCCGCGGCGGCGACCCGAACAACACCGTGATGGTCGGAGCGCACCTCGACTCCGTCCCGGCCGGGCCCGGCATCAACGACAACGGCTCCGGCTCGGCCGGCATCCTCGAGGTCGCGCGCAACCTCACCGTCCACCCGGTGAAGAACAAGGTCAGATTCGCCTGGTGGTCCGCCGAGGAGTTCGGCCTCAAGGGCTCCGAGGCGTACGTGAAGTCACTCTCCGAGGCGGACCAGAAGAAGATCCGGCTCTACCTCAACTTCGACATGATCGCATCCCCCAACTACGCGCAGTTCGTCTACAACGGCTCCGGCAGCGCCGGTGGCGGCGCCGGCCCCGACGGCTCGGCGCAGATCGAACGGGACATCACCGGCTACCTGGACGGCCTCGGCCTGCCGCACGACCGGAGCGCCTTCGACGGCCGCTCCGACTACGGTCCGTTCATCGACGCGGGCATCCCGGCCGGCGGCACCGACACCGGCGCCGAGAAGATCAAGTCCCCGGAGCAGGCGGAGCGTTACGGCGGCACGGCGGGCACCGCCTTCGACTCCTGCTACCACAAGGCCTGCGACAACCTGGGCAACATCGACATGGACGCCTTCGACGTCAACATCGACGTGATCGCCCACGCCGTCGGCACCTACGCCTGGGACCTCTCCTCGCTACAACGGCCCGTACCGGCCGCGAAGGCGGCCGCCGCCGGCGCGAGCGGCCACACCCACGGCGTGACGGCCTGACGCCCGGGTGGGCCCGCTGCCGTCCTCGGGCGGCGGGCCCACTCGCCCGCCGTACGCACCGTGCCTGCCGCGCATGTGGTGCATGCCGTCGTGCATGCTGCGAATGCCGCGCCCGAATTCGCCATCGGCCCTCTCCCCTCCGTCATCACCCCTGGTGGACGTCGGTGCGGTCACCGTAGCGGAGACCACTGACAATCCGGCCCCGCGGCCTGTACGGTGCCGCGCGGAGCGCATCCACCGAGACCCGGTGGGTGCGCCGCGCAAGGTCCTGCCACCATGGGACCGAGATCACGACACCGTGACACCCTCGGAGGAGTCAGCAACATGAGCACGCACTACGACGTCGTCGTCCTCGGCGCGGGCCCCGGCGGCTACACCGCCGCCGTCCGCTCGGCCCAGCTGGGCCTCAAGGTCGCGGTCATCGAGGCCAAGTACTGGGGCGGCGTCTGCCTCAACGTCGGCTGCATCCCCTCCAAGGCCCTGCTGCGCAACGCCGAGCTGGCCCACATCTTCACCAAGGAGGCCAAGACCTTCGGCATCAAGGTCGAGGGCACGGTGACCTTCGACTTCGGCGAGGCCTTCCGCCGCAGCCGATCGGTGGCCGACGGCCGGGTCAAGGGCGTCCACTACCTGATGAAGAAGAACGGCATCACCGAGTACGACGGCTGGGGCACCTTCGTCGACGACCACACCCTGCAGGTCGCGCTCAGCGGTGGCGGCTTCGAGGTCGTCACCTTCGACCACTGCGTCATCGCCGCCGGCGCCACCACCCGCCTGCTGCCCGGCACCAGCCTCAGCGACCGTGTGGTCACCTACGAGGAGCAGATCCTCACCGAGCAGCTGCCGGAGAGCATCATCATCGCGGGTGCCGGCGCGATCGGCGTCGAATTCGCCTACGTGCTGCACAACTACGGCGTGAAGGTCACCATCGTCGAGTTCCTCGACCGCGTGGTGCCGCTGGAGGACGTCGAGGTCTCCAGCGAACTTGCCAAGCAGTACCGCAAGCTGGGCATCGAGGTGCTGACCTCCACCCGGGTCGAGTCGATCGACGACAGCGACCCGAACGCCAAGGTCCGCGTCACCGTCACCAAGGACGGCGCGCAGAAGGTGCTGGAGGCCGACAAGGTGCTCCAGGCGATCGGCTTCGCGCCGCGCGTCAACGGCTACGGCCTGGAGAACACCGGGGTCAAGCTGACCGACCGCAACGCCATCGCGGTGGACGGCCGCGGCCGCACCAGCGTCGACCACATCTACGCGATCGGCGACGTCACCGCCAAGCTGATGCTCGCGCACGCCGCCGAGACCATGGCCGTCATCGCCGCCGAGACCATCGCCGGGGCGGAGACCATGGAGGTCGACTTCGCCATGATCCCGCGCGCCACCTACTGCCAGCCGCAGATCGCCTCCTTCGGCTACACCGAGGCGCAGGCCCGCGAGCTGGGCTACGACGTCAAGGTCGCCAAGTTCCCGTTCACCGCCAACGGCAAGGCCCACGGCCTCGGCCACCCGATCGGCTTCGTCAAGGTCATCAGCGACAACAAGCACGGCGAGCTGCTCGGCGCCCACCTGATCGGCCCCGAGGTCACCGAGCTGCTGCCCGAGCTGACGCTGGCCCAGCAGTGGGACCTGACCGTCCACGAGGTCGCCCGCAACGTGCACGCCCACCCGACCCTGGGCGAGGCGGTCAAGGAAGCCATCCACGGCCTCGCCGGTCACATGATCAACATGTGACCGACCGCTCCTGACACTCGCCGCGCCCCGTCGAGCGACTGCTCGATGGGGCGCGGCAGGTCCGGGGCGGGTCCGGGGAGGTTGCTGCTCAGGGCCAGGCCAGGCAGACCAGGGAAGGCCTGGCCAGGCCAGGCCCGCCCGCGTACTGCGGGGCCCGTCAATAGAGCTCGGTGCGCAGCCAGCTCTTGACCTCGGGGGTGACCGGGTCGGTGATGTCGGTGAACTCGTCGTGCTTGGTGAGGAACTTGGCGACGTACGGGCAGATCGGCACGATCCGCTTCCCGGCCGCGCGCACATCGCTCAGTGCCTCCTGGACGAGGCGGGAGGCGAGGCCCTGGCCGGCGAAGGCGTCGTCGATCTCGGTGTGGAAGAAGACGCGCTGCTCCTCGTGGTCCCGGTACTCGGTGAAGCCGGCGAGCTTGCCGTCCACGAGGATCTCGTACCGGTGCCGCTCGTCCGCGCGCTCGACGACGGTGCTGGTGGGAGTAGTCACGGTGGGGCCCTTCGGTCGTGCGGAATGTCACTGAAGTCGATCATGGGCATCCTGTCAGGCCACCCCCGCGCGGGCCATCCCCCCGCGCTCCCGGGCTGAGCCCTGCGGGTCAGCGCCCGCGGGGGCGGTGGCTCCGCTGTTCGCGCAGTTCGCCGATCACCGCCCAGGCGACCGACACCACCGGCACCGCCACCACCGCGCCCAGCACACCGGCCAGCACGGCGCCGCCGATCACCGACAGGGCGATGACGACCGGGTGGATCCGCACCGACCAGCCGAGCACCAGCGGGTGCAGCAGGTGGCCCTCGATCTGGCCGATGATCACGATCAGCGCCAGCACCAGCAGGGCGATCACCGGGCCGCGGGCCGCCAGGGCGACCAGGGAAGCGATGGCCAGGGCGATCGGCGAGCCGATCAGCGGAACGAGCGCCGCCACGAACTCCAGCACCATCAGCGGCAGGACCAGCGGCACCCCCAGGATCGCCAGGGCGATGCCGACCAGGATCGCGTTGGTCGCCGCCACGATCAGCACGCCGCGGGTGTAGCCCGCGAAGGTGCGCCAGGCCGCGCGCCCGGCCCCGTCCCAGACCGAACGGCTGCGGGCCGGCAGCTGCCGCTGGGCCCAGGACCACATCCGGTCGCCGGAGTGCAGGAAGAACACCGAGCAGAACACCGCGAGCGCGAGCCCGGTGACCAGTTCGACGGCCCGGCCGGCGCCGCTGAGCGCGGTGCTGACCAGCGTCGAGCGGTGGGCGGCGATGAAGTCGCCGATCTTGGACCGCAGGTCGGTGACGGTGCCGGGCCGCAGGTGGAAGGGGGCGCCGGTCAGCCAGCGGTCGATCCGGCCGAGGCCGCCGCGCAACTCGTTGCCGAGCCGACTCCACTCGTCGGCGACGGTCGTCCCGACCAGCGTCAGGACCCCGCCGATCACCGCGAGGGTGACGAGGAAGGCGAGCAGGACGGCCAGCGAGCGGGGCATCACCCTGGCCAGCAGGTCGACCAGCGGGCGCAGGACCGAGGTGATGACCAGAGCCACGAACAGTGCGATGACCGGTACTTCGAGCCGGGCGAGGACGTCGACGGCCAGGTAGGCACCGACGCCGAGCAATCCCAGCCGCCAGGTGTACCCGGCGGCCGTCCGCAGCCCGGCGGGGACGCGGTCCACGGAGGGCGCGTTCCCGGGCGGCCCGGCCGGGCCGCTGCGACGCCGCGCCACCCGAGGGCGGCGGCTGCCGAGCGGTACGGCCCGCCGAGGGCGGGGGCTCACCGGCTCCTCACCCCGACGACCCGGTCATGCCGGTCATGCGGCCTGCTCGTGCTGGACCCGCAGCGGCCGCGGGCATCGCACCGCGGGCTCGTCGCGCTCATGGAAGCCATCCCGGATGGAAGTCCTGCTCCCGGCGTCTCTCTCGGCATCTCTCTCCCAGCGTCTCTCCGGCAGCGTCTCTCTGGCCGGGGCCTTCGTGCACCTGTCGCATTCCGCATGCCTGCCGGACGCCTGCCGGACGCGGCCCGTGCGCCGCGGTCCGTACCCACGTCACGGCGGGGGGTCGCGCGGGGGCCGGTCGGCTCCGGGTTCGGCCGACGGCGGGCCGGGCGACCCGTTGTGGCGGTGCAGGTGCAGGACGGGGAGGAGCAGCCATGAGGACGCGAACCAGAGCATGACGGCGCCCGCGATCCAGCCCGAGGAGGCCGAGTCGCCGGTCGCGACCCGGAGCAGGAGCAGCAGCGCGGAGCCGATGGTCAGCGCCAGCAGGACCAGGCCGGTGGCCACCAACCGGGCGGCCGCGTCCACCAATTGGGGTTTGAGACGGCGACCGGCGAAGATCCGGTGGTAGGCGACCGGGGCGGTGAGCGCGCCGGTGGCGAGGGTGCCGAGGATGACGGTGGCCACGTACAGCCCGTGGTCGAAACCGCCGAGCTGGGCGAAGCGGGGCATGAAGACCACGCTCAGCAGGAAGCCGAAGAGCACCTGCGAACCGGTCTGGGCGACGCGGACCTCCTGGAGCAGGTCGCTCCAGCGACGGTCCGCCCGTTCGTCGGGCGACTCCTGCCGACCGGTCCGGGGTCGGCCGACGCGGCCGTTGGCGCTGGTATCCGGCATGGTCATGGGATCGCCTCCGCCTCCTGTCCACCGGTTCCTGTCCACCGGTGCGTGTAGCCGCGCCAGGCCGGGGCAAACGCGGAGCGGGATCCACCGGTCGTCCCGTGGGACCGACGTCTGTCCGCAGGCGCAGTCCCGGCACCCGCCCGCGGACCAATGGTGCGTATACAAGCGACTGGGCCGGGAGGACAATCGGTGACACAGGGTGGGGAGAGAAGGAGGCCGTGATGAGAAGCCTCACGCGCCACTACGCGGTGACGCTCCCCGGCCCGATCGGCGCGCACGCTCCACCGGCCGTCGTCGTCGTTCACGAGACGCACGCGGTGGGGCCCGACGGAGGCCTCGTCTGGGAGAGCGCGGACGGCGGACTCCGGGTGGAGATCACCGGAGAGGTGGCCACCGTCCTCGCGGCTCCGGGAGTCGACAGCCGGCACCCGTGCCTGCCGGCCGTGCCGCTGCCGTGACGGACGAACGCCATGACGAGGACGGTGACGGGCGGTGACGGACCAGGACCGTGAGGGGCGAGGACCGCGTCGGACCAGGACCGCGACGAGTGACGCATGACGAGCGACGCGTGACGAGCGTGACGAATGCCGCAACGGACCGTTACCGGGCGCCGGCCGCCAAGGCCTCGCGTACGGTGACCAAGCAGGGATCGCAGTACCGGTCCGGCTCGGCCGAACCGGTACCGTCCCCCGCCGGGACGACGCGCTGGGACGGTTCGAGGAACCGCCCGCACAGCGACGATGTCGCGTCGTCCTTCGCCACCACGTGCCACACCACGGCGGGCGGGGACACCGCCGGGTCGTGCTCGGCCCACATCTCGTACACGGCGTTACCTCCGGATCGCTGGGGGCTCGGTCAGTCCATGCAACCTCGGAGCCTCCCGAACGGCCACCGGGCCAGACCCGGTGGGATGGTTGTGGCGCCGGACGCCGGTCCCCGCGTCGGATGCCTGGCCCGCGTTGTACGCCGTGGCGGCCCCCGGACGGAGCAACCGGTCCGCCGCCGCCCGCGTCCACGCCCCGTTCGACGGCGGCACCCGCCCAGCCGGGCCGCGCCGCTTCGCGCGGGGTCCGAGCCGCAGCTGTCCGGCCGGCTGGGGCCCTTGTTCCTCGCGGCCCGAGTTCATGACCGCCTGACCGCCCTGGGAACGCGAACACCGCCGGGCCCTGTCGAGGGCCCGGCGGTGCCGGGGGTGATGCGCGCCGGGCCGGGTGTCAGGCGCGGCGGCCGCGCCTGCGGCGGGTGACGAACACCGCGCCGCCGCCGACTGCGAGCAGTGCCACGGCCGTGACCGCGATCGGCAGGGTGTTGGAGTCCGCACCGGTCGTGGCCAGTGCCGGGCCGGACGCGCTGCTGGTGGGCGCCGCGACGGCGGTGCCGGAGACGGTGCCGTCCGTCGGGCCGGCCGGGGCGGAGGCGGTGGTGCCACCGGTGGGCTGGCCGGTCGGGGTGGCCGCGCCGGCCGGCTGGCCGGTGGCCGGGTCGAGCAGGAGAGTGGCCGACTGCGGGTTCTTGAAGTCGAACAAGCCCTCGATGGAGCCGGCGTGCTCGTCGAAGGAGGCGTCGCCGATCCGGCCGGTCTTCCAGTTGTCCTCGACGAAGCGCAGGATCGAGGTCTGGTCGGTCAGCGTGTGGTCGACGAAGTTGGCCTTGGCGTACGGGGACGCGACCATCAGGGGCAGGCGCGGGCCGTAGCCGCAGCGGTCGGCGTACCCGCCCCAGCCGCCGTCCTTGCCGCACTGACCGGCGCCGCTCAGGCTGTCGTTGGCGGCGTCCCGCGAGCCGTTGACGGGCTCGGCGAACTTGTGGTCGTACCAGCCGTCCGAGTCGTCGTAGGCGATGACGACGGCGGTGGAGGCCCAGTCCTTCGACTTCTGGAGCTTGTTCAGGGTGTCGACGACGAACTGCTGCTCGTCCAGCGGGTCGGAGTAACCCGCGTGGCCGTCCTGGTAGTTGGCGGCCTTGAGGTAGCTGACGGCGGGCAGGTTGCCGTGCTGCACCGCGGCGTCGAAGTCGGTCAGGTCGTACTGGTGGTTGGCCTGGCCGGCGTGGCCGATCTCGTCCACGTCCTTGGGCGCCAGGTGCTTGGGGTTCGCCGTGGACTTGTAGTACTGGAACGGCTCGTGGTGCGGGTTGTAGTCGGTCTGCGATGCACCCACGATGTTGTTGTGGGTGGCCCCGCAGACGGCCTTGCCGTCCTTGTTGTCGGTCGGCTTGAAGCCGCCCTGGAACCAGCCCCAGCTGACGCCCTTGTCGTTCAGCAGGTCGCCGACGTTCTTGCCGGTCATCACCAGCTGGTTGTGCTGGGAGCTGGAGCAGTCGTCGTAGCCCGGGTCGGGGTCGTTGATGACGGTGCCGACGCCGTTGGCGTCCGGGGAGGAGACCGCGTAGGCGTCGGTGGTCTTCTGGCCGGTCTTCGGGTCGACCGGGTAGCCGCCGTGGGTCTGGCCGGTGATCAGGTTGAGTGCGCCGGGGGTCGACGGGCCATAGGTGGTGCTGAAGAAGCTGTCGCTCATCGAGAAGCGCTGGGCGTAGTTCCACAGGGCGGTGACGGTGTTGCCGTCGTAGTAGTCCATCACCAGGCCGGGCTGGGTGAACATCGGGGCCTTGCAGCTCTCGACATCGGTGTGCTCGACGAACTTGTCCATCTTGCCGCCGTCGAAGGCGAGCTGCTCGTCCTTGTAGGTGTGGTCCTGGTCGCACGTGACGGCCTGGGCCGGGCTCAGCCGCTTCGGGTTGGTCCCGTTCGGGTTGTGGTGGAGCAGGTCGTCGGAGAGGCCGTCGACCTTGGGGGTGCCGGGCTTGGCGGTGAACTTGACCTTGTCGTCGGCGGTGTTGGCCGCGTTCGGGTAGGTGCCGAAGTAGTGGTCGAAGGAGACGTTCTCCTGGAATATCACCACCAGGTGCTTGATCGGGGTGGCGGTCTGCGGGCCGTCGGCCGCGAAGGCCGCGGGCGCGCCGCCGAAGGCCGCCAGCGAGACTGCGCCGAGCAGGCCGGCGCCGGAGCGGAGCCACCGTGTGCGGGTGGGGAATGCGTGCATGGTTGGTACCTCGAACGTCAGGTCATTTTTGTCAGAGTTGGGGCCCGTCGCGTGGATCTTGTGGCGGCGGGGCGCCATGAAACTAGACGGGCGAGGTGAACGTTATTTACATGCACATGTGAATTCAAGGTGAACCAGGGCGGGCCGGGGTGGAGCGTTCTGGCTTCTAATCGGTTCGGGTGCGTCGGATGGTTGACCAGCCGTCAGCCGGGTGCCACCTTCTGCGGTGGTCAAAGCCGCGTGGTCGTCAAAGCCGCGCGGTCGTCAAAGCCGCATGGTGGTCACAGCTGCGCGGTGAGCGCGACCAGCAGCGCCGCGAGCCCCACGGAGAGCCACGCCACGTAGTCCCCGAGGAGCCCGGAGTGCAGGCGGCGCAGCGGCAGCACGACCGCCCGGTGGAGCCCGCCGCTGCCGCGCCGGGGGTCCTGCCGGACGGCGGTGGTGGCGAAGCCGGCGGCCAGCAGGGCGGAGAGCACGCCGAGCCCGACGCCGGAGGCCGTCCACCAGGCCTCGGGCGGTGCCGCCCCGGGTTCGGTCAAGGCAGGCGCGGTCGATGCGGGCGCGGTCGATGCGGGTGAGGTCGCCTGCCCGAGGGCGTCGGCGAGGTAGCCGGCGCGGTCGCTGAAGGCCGCCGCCCCCGCTGCGAGCGCCCGGCCGACGCCGGGCAGCACGCCCACGGCCAGACAGCCCGCCAGCAGCAGCCCGGGCACCAGCACCATCGGCGGGGGCAGCCGCCGCTCCGGGGCGCGGATCTCGGGTTCCTCACCCTCGCCGGTGGTGTCGGCCACCTCGGGGTGCTCCTTCGGCGGCGCGCCGAGCCCGCCGAAGACCCGCAGGCCCGCGCGCAGCACCGCCCCGCCGGTCAGCGCCGACACCAGCACGAACACGGCGGGCAGCCAGGCCAGTTCGTGTCCGGCCGCCTCCTCGGCGACGGCCTTGCCCAGCCCGGTGCCGAACGGCGGCAGCCCGGCCAGCGCGAGCGCGCCCAGCCCGAACAGCAGCCCGGGCAGCCGGAGTTCGCGGGCCCGGCCGTGCAGCCCGTGCTCGTCCACCGAGCCGTACCGGTCGAGCAGGACGCCGGTGAGCCCGAACAGGGCGGCCTTGGCACCCGCGTGGCCGGCCACGTACACCGCCGTGCCGGCCAGTCCGGCCGGGGTGAGCAGGGCCGTGCCGATCAGGAACAGGCCGATGTGCCCGACCGTGGAGAACGCCAGCATCCGCTTCAGGTGCCGCTGCTGCCAGCACATCACGGCCCCGACCAGTGCGGTCAGCACCCCGGCGGCCAGCAGGGTGTCCCGGACCACGGCGTCGGGCAGGCCGCCCGCGCCGGAGAAGACCACCCGGTGGATCCGGGCCACCCCGTACACGCCGAGTTCGACCATCACCCCGGACAGCAGCATGCACACCGGGCTCGGCGCGACCGCGTGCGCGTCCGGCAGCCAGAAGTGGAACGGCGTCACGGCGGCCTTCACCAGCGGACCGGCCAAGACCAGGACGAAGGCGAGCACCAGCAGGGCGTCCGGGCCGCGCCCGGGCGCGGCGAGCCGGTCGAGTTCGGCGCCGATCTGGGCCAGGCCGAGCTCGCCGGTGCGGGCGTAGAGCAGGCCGATGCCGAGCAGTGACAGGTAGGCGGCGGCCGAGTTGACCAGGCCGAAGGCGAGCGCGCCGTGCAGCGGGCGCGGGTCCTCGATCCGGTAGCCGGTCAACGCGTAGGCGGCGGCGCCCATCAGCTCGAAGAAGACGAAGGCGTCGAAGAGGTCCCCAGTGAGGGCGAACCCGCACATCCCGGCCTCGAAGAGCAGCACCAGCGCGGGGAACATCCCGCCGTGCTCGCCGGAGGGCTCGTCGAAGTACCGCCAGGCGTAGCCGAGTACGGCGAGCACGAGCACCGCCGCGAGCAGCGCGAGGCCGACGCCGAGGCGGTCCGCGACCAGCACGATGCCCACGCTGTGCCCGTCGTGCGGGAGCCAGCCGCCGAGCCAGGACACCGCCCGGCCGTCCGGGCCGGTCCGCGCCCAGAGCAGCGCCAGGCAGCCGAGGTCGACGGCGGCCAGGGCGGTGGCGAGGGCGTCGCGGCCGGAGCGCGGCAGCCACCGCCCGGCGACGGCCATGAGCGCCGCGCCGAGCAGGGGGATCGCGACGGCCAGCGGCAACAGGTCGGAGGTGTCCGACGGGCTCACCCGCGCAGCCCGGTGAGTTCCTCCGGGTCCACCGTGCCGTGGCGCTTGCGCAGTTGGATCACCAGGGCGAGGAGCAGCGCGGTGACGGTGGCGCCGACGACGACGTCGGTGAGCGTCAGGGCCTGGACCACCGGGTCCACCACCGGGGCGTCGGTCGGCAGGTCGGAGAAGACGGGGGCGGTGGCGTCGCGGCGGTAGCCGACCGCGAGCAGCAGGACGTACGTCGAGGACTGGGCGACGGCCAGGCAGCCGACGGCCTGCACCAGGTTGCGGCTGGTCACCAGGCCGTACAGCCCGGCGAGCAGGATCCACCCGGCCACCAGGTACGGCAGTTCACTCATGCGCCCACCGCGCTTCGCTCACTCACCGGCTCCTCCCGCGGGGGCGACCTCGACGGCCTGGTCCAGGAAGTGCGCCAGGAGCACCACCACGCCGGAGGCGACCTCCACCCCGACGGCGGCGTTGACCACCGCCACCAGCCCGCTGGAGGCGAGCTGGTTGAAGGTGCCGAGCGGCAGCGTGTTGGCGAGGTAGCCCGCCCCGGCCGCGAGACCGACCAGCCCGAGCGCGGCGAATGCCCCGGCGGCCAGCGCGTCCGCGACGTCCAGTGCGGCGAGCGGGCGGATCCGCTTGAGCACCCGGTAGTCGGCGGCGACGTACGCCAGGTGCAGGGCGGTGGCGAGCGCCACGCCGCCCTGGAAGCCGCCGCCCGGGCTCAACGCGCCGTGTGCGACGAGGTATCCGCCGGTCAGCACGGTGACCGGCAGCAGCGTGGCGCCGAATAGCCGCGTGGTGGGCAGCACCGGCTCGGCGGCGGCGCCGCGCTTGTGCTCGTCCCGGGCCAGGCGTAGCAGCATGCCCGCGCCGAGCACCGAGCCGAACAGGATCGACTCCTCGCCGAGGGTGTCGAAGGCCCGCTGGTCGAAGTTGACGGAGGAGACGATGTTGGCCGTTCGCCGCTCCAGTCCGGCCGCCACCGCACGCTCGCCGTACGGGTGCCGGAGCCCGCCGAAGCCGGGCAGTCGGCCCGCGGCGGTGATCAGCCCGGCGGCGAGCACGGCGGCGGCGACCAGGAACAGCCGCAGCCGGGTGGTCCGGCTCACTCGGAGCGGTCCGGGTGGTCGTCGGAGTTCTCCTCGCGGCGCACCCGGCGCACGGTTAGCAGGATGAGCAGCGGGGTGATCGCGCTGCCGACGCCGAGCTGGGAGAGCGCGACGTCGGGGGCCTGGAGCACGGTGAAGAGGACGGCGAGGCAGAGCCCGAGCAGGGCGAGGACGGCGGCCTGCCGGACCGGGTCGCGGGTGAGCGCGGCCGCCGTGGCGGTGAGCCCGGTCAGCAACAGGGCGATCACGATCAGGGCATCGGTCACCGCTCGGCCTCCCGGGCGGCCTCGACACGGACGGTGGCACGGGCGACGGCCATCGTGGTGACGGTGCCCCCGACCGCCGACAGCAGCCCGATCACCAGCAGTTTGACCGCCATACGCCCCGGCCCGGTGTCCACCGCGAGGGCGAGCGCGACCAGCGGCGCGCCGAGCGCGGCGGCGGGGGAGAGGGCGTGCAGGCGCAGGTACGGGCCGGGCAGCACGGCCAGCGCGAGGGCGGCGAACAGCAGGGCGGCCGTGCCCGCGCACAGCAGCACCAGAGCGAGGACGTGACGGCCCATCAGTGCTCCTCGCCGGCCAGGAAGCGGGTGAACACCAGCGTCCCGGCGGGTGCGAGCACGGCCAGGTCGAGCGCCAGGTCGGTGTACGAGCTGCGGCTGAAGCCCTGGGCGAGCAGCAGCAGGACGGCGGAGGCCACCGTCGCGGCGAGGTTCAACCCGGCCAGCCGCCGCTGCGCCTCGCCGCGCAGCCCGAGCAGCAGGCACGGCCCGATCCCGCCGACGGCCAGGAAGGCCGCCGCGAGCAGCCAGGCGTTCACTCGGCGCCCGCCGTCGGGGTGTCCGCTGTCGAGGTGTCCGGGTCGGCCGTCAACGCGCGCTCCAGGGAAGAGGTTTGTCGACCGAGCGCGTGCACCGTGAGGGTGCCGTCCGCGGCCTCGACGGCGTACGCGCCGGGGGTCGAGGAGAGCAGCGCGGCCGCCCAGGCGGGGCCGGTGCCGTGCGCGAGCCGGACGGTGCGGAAGCCGGCCTGCCGGCGCCCGGGCGAGACCACGGCGAGGGCCAGCCGGCCGGTGTCGGCCAGCAGCGTCCACGGGAAGGCCCACAGCGCGGCGGCGAGGCGGGCCGGACCGCCCGGGGAGGCGCCCGAGGCGAGCCGCACGGCGACCGCGCCGACCGCCCCGAGCAGGGCGACGCCGCCGCCCACGGCCACCTCCAGTGGCGACACCGAGCTGATCAGCACGGTGTTGAGCAGCAGCAACAGTCCCCACCAGAGCAGGAGTTCGGCTGCCCTCCGCATCTCGTCACCCCCGTCCCGGTCGTCTGCGCAGCGCCGCGGGTGCGGCGAGCGGCCCCAGGTGTACCGCCCGGCGGGTGACGGCGTCCCGCGCGCAACGCCGCCGCGCGTGGGATCGCCGCGCCGGACCACCCGTTCGCCGGAGCGCGCGGCCGAAACCTCCGATCAGCCGACAGCTCGGATCATCGGTCGAACTGTCCGCGAGGGCTGGTCAATCGGTCGGCTCGTCGGGCGCCGGTTCGCGGGCCGGCTCGGTGGTGTCGAACTCGGGGCCGTCCTGCGGACCCTTCTCCTCCTCGTGCTCGGGCGGCGGTGAGCCTTCGCCGGTCATCCGGGACTCGGGAGTCTCCACGGGAACCCGAGGGTCCCTGGGCACGGGCTTGTCCTGGTCGGTCATGGGATGCATGCATGCCTCCTCGGCCGGGTGCGCCGTAGGGCGCGGAGCGTGCGCGACAAGCGGAACCCGGGGCCGTCTCCGGACAGCCCCCGGGTTCCGGGTCAGTGCTTCCCCGCGTCCTTGATCTTCTCCCCGGCCTGTTTCAGGTCGCTCTCCACCTGTTCGGCCTTGCCCTTGAGCTCGGTCGAACGGTCGCCGGTGGCCTTTCCGGCGGCTTCCTTGACCTTGCCGCCCGCCTTCTCCGCCATGTTGCGCATCTTGTCGTCGGTGCCCATGGAAGGCGCTCCTCTCGTCGACGGGGCTCGGTTCGGCCCCGGGCGGCGTCTGCCCGGGTGGCGGGGTTCCATGCGCCGGCTCCCGGTTCAGTTCGCCTGCTGCTGCGCCGCGCCGGCCTCGGCGGTGGTCTTCAGGTCGTGCAGCCAGCCCTCGAGGCCCTGGCGGAGGATCTCGGTCGCGGCGGGCACGTTCGCGTCGACCTGGGGGCCGGTGTGGGTCTCCTCGGTGCGCACCAGCACGCCGCCGTCGACCTGGGTGAAGTTCCACACGTGGACGCCGTCGATGTGCAATCCGTTGGCGACGGCCGGGCCGGTCCAGCGGATGCAGGAGCCGGGCCGCAGCTGCCGGACGGTCGAGGTGATGTCCAGGCCGGTGGCGGTGGTCGCGGGGTTCGGGGGCAGCGGGGTGGTCCACCGGAACACCGAACCCCGGTGCAGCGGGCCGTGGTCGAGGCGCGCCGTGCTCTGCACGGCGGTCTGCCAGGAGGGCCAGCCCGCCACGTCGGTCTGCAGCTTCCAGACGGTGCGCAGCGGCGCGTGGATCACCGCCTCGGTCCGGTACCGGACCCGGGCGTCGGGGTCGACACCGGCCCCGCGGCAGGTGAGGGACGTGTCGTGGCGGGAAGCGGCGGCCTGGGCGGGCGCGGCGGCGGTGCCGAGCAGGCCGAGGACGAGCGGAACGGTAAGGAGGGCGGCGCGGACGCCGGTGCTGCGGATGCCGGACATGGAACTCCCCTTTGCTGATGGGCCGTCGAGTGTGGCGCTAGAGGTTCACGCCTTCGTGAGAAGTTGTAACCCGACGACAAGGAGGGAGTCAAGACCTTTCGTGATAGCCTCTAACGAAAGCGTGAACATGTAGGTCTACGACTCGGGGAGCGGGCAGGACATGGCGAGGACAGGCGCGGACACCCCGCGCGAGCGCTACCGGGCCCAGCTGCGCGAAGAGGTCAAGAAGCACGCCTGGGAGCAGATCGCCACGGCGGGCGCCTCGGCGCTCTCACTCAACGCGATCGCCAAGCAGATGGGCCTGAGCGGCCCCGCGCTCTACCGCTACTTCGCCGGCCGCGACGAGCTGATCACCGAACTCGTCCGGGACGCGTACCGGAGCCTCGCCGACACCCTGGGCGCGGGCGCGGTGGGCGGCGCCGACCTCGCCGCGCTCGCGCGCGCCCTGCGCGGCTGGGCCCTGGCGGACCCCCAGCGGTACTTCCTGATCTACGGCACCCCCGTCCCCGGGTACCACGCGCCTGCGGACACCACCGCCATCGCCGACGAGATCATGCGCATGCTGGTCGACGCCTGCGCCGCACTGACTCCCGAGGTCGCCGGGGCCTCCGAGACCCCCGGGGCATCGTTCGGCGCCCACCTGGAGGCCCACCGGGACTGGGCCGGCGACCACCCCGCCCCGTCCGGGGTCCTCCACCGCTTCCTGGTCGTCTGGACCCGCCTGCACGGCGTCCTGTCCCTGGAGCTCGCCGGTCACTTCACCGGCATGGGATTCCACCCGGACCTGCTCTTCGAGGCCGAGCTGGACGGCCTGCTGGCTCCCCGGTTCTGATCCGGTCCTGGCTGGGCCGACCGGTCTGACCGGGCCTGACCGCGCGCTCCTGGGTCCGACCGTCCGCTCCCCGGTTCTGACCGCCCGCCGACGCCCGCGAGTCACCGCCTCCGGGCGGCCGCGCCCGCCACGGCGCCGAGCAGCGCCGCCCCGCCGACGGCGAGCAGCCCGTGGTGTCGGGACGCCCACAGCTGGGCGCTGCGCGCGTGGGCCTCGTCGTCGAACCGGCCGTGCGCGCCGTGGTCCTCGGTGGAGTCCAGGGGCGCCCACAGGTTGGACTGCTCGTCCACCCGCCGGGGCCGTTCCTCCTGCTGGGCGTCGATGCCCGTGCGGGCCAGGTAGCGGTCGAGCAGGCCGGGCGCCACGGCGTTGGCGATCAGGGTCGCCACGGTGCTGCCGCCCACCCAGTACTCCCGGCGCCCGGGGTGGTCGGCCGCGAACCGGACGGCGCGCGCCACCACCTCCGGCTGGTAGACGGGCGCGACGGGCCGGGCCCGCCCGCGCAGGCGGTTGAGCACCCAGTCGAACTGCGGGGTGTTGACGGCCGGCAGCTGCACCATGGTCACCCGCACCCCCGACCCGCTGGCGAGCAGTTCGCAGCGCAGTGCCTCGTGCCAGCCCTGGATGGCGTGCTTGGCGCCGCTGTAGGCGGTCTGCAGCGGGATGCCCCGGTAGGCGATCGCCGAGCCGACCTGCACGACCGTGCCGTGGTCGCGGGGCAGCATCCGGCGCAGCGCGGCCCGGGTGGCGTTGACATACCCCAGATAGGTGACCTCGGTGACCCGCCGGAACTCGTCGGGGGTGATCTCGGTGAAGGGCGCGAAGACCGAGGCGAAGGCGTCGTTGACCCAGACGTCGATCGGCCCGAACTCGGCCTCGGCGCGGTCGGCGACGGCCTCGCAGGCCTCCGGATCGGACACGTCGGCCAGCACGGTGCGCACCTCGGCGCCGGCGGCCTGCGCCTCGGCCGAGGCGGCGCGCAGCCCGGCCAGGCCCCGGGCGACCAGCACGAGGCGGTCGCCCCGGCCGGCGAAGGCGCGGACGCAGGCCCGGCCGACCCCGGCGGTGGCGCCGGTGATGACCACGGTGCGTGTGTGGGAACGCGTGCGGATCGTCATGGCGGGCGTCTAGCCGGGAGGGCCCCGCCGAAACGTCACGCCGAAACGTCACGCCGAAACGTCACGCGGACACGTGACGTCGAAACGTCACCGGGAACCCGCGAGCTGTCAGGCCTGCCCGGGGTGCGGTTCCGGAGGCGGCGCCGGATCGGGGTCGGGGAACGGCGGGACCGGCGGCGGTATCGGGTCGGGTGGCTGGCCGGGACCGGGCGCCGGGTACGGGTGGGGGATCGGCTGGGTGTCCGGGTCCGGGGGTGTCGGAATGGTCATCGGGCACCTTCCTCGGTCGGGGTCCTTGCGCAGGTGCGGGTACCCGGCGGGATCACTCCGAATCCGCCGGCGCCTGAAGTTCCCGCCGCCCGGACCGTTTCCGTCCCCGCACACCGGATAGCCGCGCTGCGGGGGGCCCAGGCGTGGAGCCGCCGGTGGCGCCGACGAGTCCGGCGAACAGCGGCTCGGAGTCCCAGCGGGGCGCGCACAGCCAGGCGACCTCCCCGAACGGGCCCACCAGGGCGCCGCGCTCGCCGTCGGCGAGGAGGGCGTACTCGCGCAGCTCCAGGGCGGGTAGGCCTTCACGGCCCGCTCCTCGAAGTCACGGCCGTCGATGCCACGGCCCTCGACGCCACAACCTCGGTGTCACGACGTTCCCCGGCTCGGCGCTCAGGCCACCAGCGGCAGGATCTGCTCGCGGTAGAAGTCGAAGAACCCCTCCTGCTCCGGGCCGATCTGGCCGACGTACAACTCGTCGAACCCGGCGCCGACGTACGCGCGCAGTCGGTCCGCATGCTGTTGCGGATTGTCGCCGCAGGTCACCGACCGGGCCACCATCTCCTCGGTGACCAGCTCGGTGGCCTGCTCGAAGTGGCTCGGCGTGGGCAGCACCTGGGCGAGTTCGCCGGGCAGCAGCTCGCTCGGCCAGAGCCGGTGGACGGTCTTGACCGCCCGGTCCGAGTCCTCCGACCAGCAGACCTTCACCCCGCCGATGACCGGCCCGGTGCCGCCGGCCGTTCGGTAGCGGCCGATCAGCTCGGTGTCCGGGCTCATGGTGACCAGCCCGTCCGCGAAACCCGCCGCCAGCTCGGCCGCCTTGGGGCCGAACGCCGAGGCGTACACCGGCAGCCGACCCTCCTTCGGGGGCGTGTAGAGCCGGGCGTTCTCGACCGTGTAGTACGTGCCGTGATGGGAGACCTCGCCGCCGGTGAACAGCTCGCGCATCACCGCCACGGCCTCCTCCAGCATCTCCGCCCGCAGGTCGAACGGCGGCCAGCGGTCACCCAGCACGTGCTCGTTGAGCGCCTCCCCGGTGCCCACCCCGAGCCGCAGCCCGCCGTCCAGCTGCACGTCCGCCGTGGCCGCCGCCTGCGCCGTCACGGCGGGGTGCAGCCGGACGGTCGGGCAGGTGACCAGCGTGGTCACCGGCAGCCGGGTGACCTGCGACAGCGCGCCGATCACACCCCAGACGAACGGGCCGTTGCCCTGGGCGTCGTTCCACGGGTGGTAGTGGTCGGAGATCGCCAGCCGGGTGAAACCGGCCCGCTCCGCCAGCCGGGCCTGTTCGACCAGCTGGGCGGGGGTGAACTCCTCACAGGACAGGAAGTAGCCGAACGCGGTCATGGCAGCCTCGGTTCGTCGATCGGCCCGGTGGCCCTTCGCCGGAGCGGCTAACCGAGCCGGGCCTCCCGAAACCTCCGCCTCCGCTTCAGCCGTCGCACCACTTCCGCCGTCGCACCACTTCCGCCCTCGCACCACTCCCGCTACGACGCCTCGCCCGGGTCCGGGAAGGAATGGTGCTCGTGCGCGACCAGCCAGCGCCCGTCCTCCTTGCGCAGCCCGACGGTCAGCCGCAGCCGCTGCGCCGGACGGTCGGCGAAGTCCTGCGGCGTGCCGCAGCGCAGCAGGGCGTGCGCGAAGGCGACGTCCGCACCGGCGGTCACGTCCAGCGACTCGATCTCGAACGCCGCGCCCTGCGCCTGCCACTCGAAGAACGGCGGCCAGGTCTCCCGGTACGCGTCGAGGCCGCGCACCCCCTCGTACGGCGGCGGCACGTCGAACATCACGATGTCCGCCGCGTGGTCGGTGACGACCCCGTCGAGGTCGCCCGCGTGGACCGCGGCGGCCCAAGTCCGGATCAGATCGGCGATCTGCTCCTCGTCACTCTCGGCCATGGTCAGGATCGTAGGTCTGATTCCACACTCCGGCCTGGCCTGCGCGTCCGTTCGCACCAGGCACCAGGCACCAGGCACCAGGCACCAGGCACCGGGCACCGCGCCCCGTGCGCCACCGGCACGCCCGCCGCGGTGGGGCGTGTACGGTCCGTCGCGCTCCGCCGGGGAGCGCGTGCCGGGCGCCGGAGTGTTCGCGGGCATGTCACCCTGGGTAGTTGATCAGGCGCAAAGAGTGCGTGGGGGGTGGTCCAGGGAGTCGCGATGTCGGAACACGATCCGCTCGGCACGCGTGCCGGTTCGGAAGGGCGTCCGGTGCGGCCCGGCAGGGTGCCGCCCCAGCTGCCACCGCCCGCGAGCGCGGCCGGGCAGGGCGCGGCCGGGCAGGTCCCGGAGGGGCCCGAGGACGCCGACTCCGCCGGCCCCTGGCCGGACCGGATGCTGCCACTGCTGCGTATGCCTGCCGCGGATCGCCGGCTGGCGTCGGGGTCCTCCGGCGTTGGGCAGCCCGGAACCGTCGAGCCGGCGCGGGTGCTGGCCCTCGCGCTGCTGGTGGGGGAGCTGCTGCTGGCGAGCGGCGAGGCGGCGGAGGACGTCGAGGCGGCCATGCTCGCCGTCGCCCGGGCCTACCGCGTCCATCCGTGCGATCCGCAGGTCACCTTCACCCGGGTGGCGATCTCCTACCAGCCGGGCTCGCCCGAGCCGTCGCTGACGGCTGAGTGCTCCGTACGCCGCGCCGCCGGGGACTACGCGCGGCTGGCGGCCGTCTTCCGGCTGGTCACCGAGATCGCGGCCGGCGGCATCGGCGTCCGCGACGCGCACGAGCGACTGGTGGCCGTGCACCGGCGCGGCCGCCGCTACCCCGGCTGGCTGTTCGTGCTGTGCTGCGGGCTGCTGGCCGGAGCCGCGACGCTTCTGGTCGGCGGCCGGACGGACGCCCGGGCCTGGCTGGTGTTCGCCAGTGCCGTCGTCGCGGCCCTGGCGGGCAACCGGCTCTCGGCTCTGGTGGCGCGCCACGACCTGCCGGCCTTCTACCAGTTCGTGGTGGCCGCGGTGCCGGCGGCCGTGATCGGCATCCTGCTGTCGTTCAACGGGCTGCACCTGCGCGGGTCGGTGGTGATCACCGGTGGACTGTTCGCGGTGCTGCCGGGCTGGCCCATGGTGGCGGCGGCCCAGGACGGCCTGGCGGGTTTCTACCTGACCGCCGCCGCGCGCCTGCTGGAAGCGATGTACCTGATGGCCGGCGTGGTGATCGGGGTGATGACGGTGCTCTACGTCGGCGTCAACAACGGTGCGGACCTGGCCGCCCAGGACGCTCCGGCCGGGGCGGTGAACCCGCCGCTTCAGCTCGCCGCGGCGGTGCTGCTGACCCTGACCTTCGCGGTGCTGTTGAACACCGAGCCGGGCTCGCTGCCCGCAGTCCTGCTCAACAGCGCGGCCGGCTGGACGACGTACGGGGTGCTGGCCAACGCCGGTGCGGAGTCGATCCTGGCCACCGGGCTCGCCGCCGGGCTGGTGGGCCTGTCCGGCCAGCTGATGGCGCGCTACCGGGGCAGTCCGGTGCTACCGCACGTCACGGCGGCCCTGGGACCGCTGCTGCCCGGGTCGGTGCTGTACTTCGGGATGCTCGCCTTCGTCCGGGGCCAGCCCGAGGTCGGGCTGAGCGGCATCGGGCGGGCCGCCGCGATGGCGATGGCCCTGGCCATCGGCGTGAACCTGGGCCGCGAGCTGGCCCGGCTGTTCCTGCCCGTCGCGCGCACGGCCCCGCCGGCCCGCCGGCAGGGCGGCCGGCACCGCCGGTGACGGGGATCGAACCGGTGGCGGCGGTTCGGTTTGCCCGGCCGCCGGAGAGGTAGACGCCGAACTGTGAACCGGGCGAGAACGGGTGGCTCCGAGGCCGCCCGTTCGGTACCCGTCCCCTCGTCTACCCGGGAGGCTTCCCGTGATCGTCCTCGGTGTGATCCTGCTCATCATCGGCTTCGTCACCGGCATCGCGATCCTCTGGACCATCGGCCTCGTGCTGGTCGTGATCGGTCTGGTCCTGTGGGTCGCCGGCGCGCTCGGCCACGCCATCGGCGGACGCCGCCACTACTACTGAACCGAGGACCACTGAATCTGATCCCCGCTCAGTCCTCCGCACTGAAGGCAGTACTCCGCACTGAAGGCAGTACCCGTGGAAGGCAGTACTCCGTGCTGAAGGGGCCGGCTACGACCCCTCAGCGCAGCAGCACGGCGAGCAGCTCGGCGATGGTCGGACCGGCGTCGGCCGGGTGCCGCAGCTGCTTGCTGTCGATGACGCTGTAGTGGTTGGCGCGGCCGCGCCGCTCGTGCGTGAGGTAGCCCGCCTCCTCGAGGTCGGCGATGATCCGCTGCACGGCGCGCTCGGTGAGCAGGCACTTCGCGGCGATGTCGCGCACCCGGATGCCGGGGTCGCGGGCGATCTGGACGAGAACGCGGGCGTGGTTCGTCAGGAAGGTCCACTGCCGCGGCGTGGCTTGGCCGTTTTCCACAGCTCAAGGATAGGGTCGCGGGCTGTGCTCCGATACCGCCGCCGGGCGGTTCCGTACCTTCGGCCCCGCGTATTCGGCTCCGCCTCTTCAGTCCCGCACCGTCAGGGGCAGTCCTCGTGGAGCCCGCAGAGCCAGGCCAGCGCCTGGTGGGCGCCGAGGACGTAGGCGTGCTCCGTCCCCTGGGTGAGGGCCCGGCGCAGGCGTACGGCGGCGGCCTGGCACTCCGCCAGCAGCTGTGCCCGGCACGGTTCGGCCGCGCCGACCGCGGCGGTGGCGGTGACCGGCGCCGCGACCTGGGCCCCGGCGGCCCACCGGTAGGCCCCCAGCACGCCGTGCTCGAAGCCGGTCCAGGGCCGGGGCCGCCGGTTGGCCGTGTCGATCGCGGCGAACACCTCGTCCAGCGGGCGCACTCCCACGGCCGGGATCGTCTCGTCACTGGTCATGTCGGCAACCTACGTCCGCCCGGTGCCGTCCGCCCCCGGTGGCGGCGGTCCGGCGCGGACCGGCGGCGGCGAGGTCCACCCGGGCGGCGGAGGGCCCGGCGGGGAGCGGGGGTCCGCCCGGTAGTCTGACCGGGTCGTGCCCGGCCGGTGAGGTGGCCGGGCCGGATGAACGGTGCGGGCCGGCGGCCCGCTGGTGGAGATCTTTGATGACTCGTCGTTTTGACTGCTCGGACGCGTCCGAGCGCGCAGCCGGGCTGCGCGAGGCCGTGGCCGCGGTGCGCCGCGGCGAACTCGTCGTGCTGCCCACGGACACCGTGTACGGGGTGGGCGCGGACGCCTTCGCGCCGGAGGCGGTCGCGCGTCTGCTGGCGGCCAAGGGCAGGGGACGGAACATGCCCTCGCCGGTGCTGGTCGGCTCCCCGGAGGGCCTCGACGGCCTGGTGGAGGTGTCGCAGCGCGCTCGGGACCTCGTGGCGGCTTTCTGGCCGGGCGGGCTGACCGTGGTCGCCCGTCACCTGGAGTCGGTCGAGCTGGACCTCGGCGACACCCGGGGAACGGTCGCGGTGCGGATGCCCGCGCACCCCGTGGCCATCGAACTGCTCAACGCCACCGGGCCGTTGGCCGTCTCCAGTGCCAACCTGACCGGGCAGGAGTCCCCGCAGGACTGCGACGCCGCCCAGGGCATGCTGGGCGACTCGGTGGCCGTGTACCTCGACGGGGGCCCGACGGCGGCCGCCGTGCCGTCCTCGATCGTGGACGTCACCGGCGAGGTGCCGGTGCTGCTGCGCGCGGGCGCGATCGGCGCCGAGCGGCTCCGCGAGGTCGTCCCCGACCTGCTGGAGCGCTGAGCCGCCCGGACCGGGACGCCGCTCGACCCGGGGCGCCGCACCGCGTGGCGCCCCGGCCGGTCGGACGGCCGCCGCTAGGGTCGGCGATGGCGCGCCGGGGCGGGCCCTCCGGCTCGCGCGGAGGGTGTCGGCGACGCCACCGGGGGCGTCGTCGGCTCCGCTGCGGAGGTTCCATGAGCGCCACGTCCACCGCGTCGCGTCGTACCCAGGCCCGGGTCCGTCGGGGCAGCACGCTGCTGCGCTGGCTGTTCACCACCGACCACAAGGTCATCGGGAACCTCTACCTGGCGACGGCGTTCGGCTTCTTCCTGGTCGGCGGCGTGCTGGCGTTGCTGATGCGCGCTCAACTGATGGGACCGGACACCGGGATCCTGTCGAACGAGCGCTACAACCAGATGTTCACCATGCACGGCACGATCATGCTGCTGCTGTTCGCCACCCCGACCTTCGCCGGGTTCGCCAACGCGATCATGCCGCTGCAGATCGGGGCGCCGGACGTCGCCTTCCCCCGGCTGAACGCCTTCACCTACTGGGCCTTCCTGCTCGGCGGGCTGATGGTCCTGAGCGGCTTCCTCACCTCCCAGGGCGCGCCCGCCTTCGGCTGGTTCGCCTACGCGCCGCTGAACGGGCCGCTGTTCTCGCCGGGGCAGGGGGGAGACCTGTGGGCGTTCGGCCTGGTCGTGGCCGGCCTCGGCACGATCCTGGGCTCGGTCAACTTCATCACCACCATCACCTGCCTGCGGGCGCCCGGCATGACGCTCTTCCGGATGCCGGTCTTCACCTGGAACGTGCTGTTCACCTCGATCATGGTGCTGCTGGCCTTCCCGGTGCTGACGGCCGCGCTGCTCTGTCTGGAGGCGGACCGGAAATTCGGCGCGCACGCCTTCGACGCGGCCAACGGCGGGGCGATCCTGTGGCAGCACCTCTTCTGGTTCTTCGGCCACCCCGAGGTCTACATCGTCGCAATCCCGTTCTTCGGCATCGTCAGCGAGATCATCCCGGTGTTCAGCCGCAAACCGCTGTTCGGCTACTACGGCATGATCGGTGCGACCATCGCGATCACCGCCCTGTCGATGACGGTGTGGGCGCACCACATGTTCGCGACGGGCCAGGTGCTGCTGCCGTTCTTCTCGATGATGTCGTTCCTCATCGCCGTGCCGACCGGGGTGAAGTTCTTCAACTGGGTCGGGACGATGTGGAACGGCTCGCTGTCCTTCGAGACCCCGATGCTCTGGTCGATCGGCTTCATGGTGACCTTCCTGTTCGGCGGGTTGAGCGGGGTGCTGCTGGCCGCGCCGCCGATCGACTTCCACGTCACCGACAGCTACTTCGTGGTGGCCCATCTCCACTACGTGCTGTTCGGCACGGTGGTGTTCGCCACCTTCGGCGGCTTCTACTTCTGGTGGCCGAAGCTGACCGGGAAGATGCTCGATGAGAAGCTCGGGAAGGTGCACTTCTGGATCCTGTTCGTCGGGTTCCAGACCACCTTCCTGGTGATGCACTGGCTGGGCGCCCAGGGGATGCCGCGCCGTTACGCGACCTACCTGGCGGTGGACGACTTCACGGCGCTGAACGTGTGCGCCTCGATCGGCTCCTTCCTGCTCGGGGTCTCCAACCTGCCGTTCTTCTACAACGTCTGGATCACCACCCGGCACGGCGCCCGGGTCACCGAGGACGATCCGTGGGGCTGGGGCCGCGGGCTGGAGTGGGCCACCTCCTGCCCTCCGCCGAAGCACAACTTCCACGCGCTGCCCCGGATCCGCTCCGAGTCGCCGGCCTTCGACCTGCACCATCCGGAGGTTCCGACGGAGGAGTCGTCGGGCGGAGCCTCCGGCCGGTCGTCCGGCCGCATTGGCGGGCGGGGGAGCGGGCGATGAAGGCGGAGGGCTGGCTGTTCGCCGTCATGACGGTGTTCTTCGCGGTGACCGGGCTGATCTACGGGTTCTGGGCGCGGGAGCCCGCCGGCAAGGCGATCCTGGCGGTGGCGTTCCTGATGTCGGGT
The DNA here is from genome assembly GCF_044455625.1 of Kitasatospora sp. NPDC051164. Taxonomy (NCBI): domain Bacteria; kingdom Bacillati; phylum Actinomycetota; class Actinomycetes; order Kitasatosporales; family Streptomycetaceae; genus Kitasatospora; species Kitasatospora sp. NPDC051164. Next base: position 182,066 of record NZ_JBITFB010000006.1, read on the forward strand.
CTGATCGCGCTGTTCTGGTTCCTCCAGCACCAGCGGCGGGGCGGCGGACGGCCGCAGGACCGCAAGGACGCCGAGATCGCCGAGGCGACGGGCCCGGTGGGGTTCTTCCCGGCCCGCAGCGGCTACCCGGCGCTGACGGCGCTCGGCTTGACGGTCTTCGTCCTCGGCCTGGTCTTCGCCCGCTGGCTGATCGTCACCGGTGCCGTGGTGCTCGCGTTCGCCGTGTTCGGGTTCATCTTCCAGTACGACGACGGCGACGGATGAGGCCGCGGAGCAGCCGGCGGACCGGGCCGGTTTCCGGCGGGCCGGTCGGCCGGCCCGCCGGTCCGGCGGGGTGCGAGGGGGCGGTGAGGACACCTGTGACGCGCTCCGACTCCCCTTCCGTGGCCGGGAGTTCGACCCGGTCGCGGTAGAACCAGGAGCTCGCGGCGGCGCGCACCTGTTCGTGGCGCGGCGCCCCGTCCGGGGCGGGGAGCGGGTCCGGCGCGGACCGGGCCAGCAGCACGAACCGCTCGTCCGCGGGCACGGGGCGGTGGTGGCCGGTGAAGCCGCCGTCGTGGCGCTGGTCGATCCGGCCGGTCTCGTCGCCCTTCAGCAGCCGGTCGCGGTCATGGGCCTGGAGGGCCAGGCAGAGCCGCCGGGTGAGCAGGAACGCCACGGGTGGCAGCACGATCAGCCCTGCCCGCAGCACGTCCGTCAGCGCGTTGACGGAGATGCCGAAGGCGTACGCGATCACGTCGTTGCCGCCGGCGATCAGCAGCACCGCGTAGACGGTGATCCCGGCGACGCCCAGCCCGGTGCGGGTGGGCTTGTTGCGCGGGCGGTCGCACAGGTGGTGCTCGCCGCGGTCGGGGTCGAGCCAGCGTTCGGCGAAGGGGTAGGCGTACAGGACCGCGAAGAGCAGGCCGGGCACCACCAGGGCCGGGAGGAAGACGTTCCACGACACCGTGTGCCCGAACAGGTCGGTCTCCGCGGCGGGCATCAGCCGCAGGGCGCCCTCGATGAACCCGATGTACCAGTCCGGTTGGGCGCCGGCCGCGGCCACGTCGGGCCGGTAGGAGGCGTAGCGCCAGATCGGGTTGATCTCCGCGAGGAAGGCGGACAGAGCCATGATGCCGGCCACCGCGAAGGTCAGGCCCACCGTACGGGTGAGGAACTGCGGGAAGAAGGGCATCCCGACGACGTTCCGGTTGGTGCGGCCGGGGGCGGCCCACTGGGTGTGCTTGAGTACCACCACGAGCGTCAGGTGGGCCCCGATCAGGGCCAGCAGCAGGCCGGGCACGAGGAGGATGTGCAGGGTGAACAGCCGGGGGATGATGTCGTGGCCGGGGAACTCGCCGCCGAAGGCGAAGAAGGTGAGGTAGGTGCCGACCAGCGGCACCGAGAGCAGCACGCCCTCGGCGATCCTCAGCCCGGTGCCCGAGAGGGTGTCGTCCGGCAGCGAGTAGCCGGAGAACCCCTCGAGCAGCGCGAGGTTGAACAGCGTCACCCCGATGACCCAGTTGAGCTCGCGCGGACGGCGGAAGGCCCCGGTGAAGAACACCCGCAGCAGGTGCACGCCGATCGCCGAGGCGAACAACAACGCTGACCAGTGGTGGATCTGACGGATCACCAGACCACCGCGTACCTCGAAGCTGATGCGCAGCGTCGACGCGTACGCCTCGGACACGGGGACGCCGCGCAGCGGCAGGTAGGCGCCGTCGTAGACGACCTCGCTCATGCTCGGGTCGAAGAAGAAGGTCAGGTAGACGCCGGTCAGCAGCAGGACGACGAAGCTGTACAGCGCGAGTTCGCCCAGCAGGAACGACCAGTGGTCCGGGAACACCTTGCGCAGCAGCTCCCGGCCCGCCTCCATGACCGGCAGCCGCCCGTCCAGCCGGGTCGCGACACGTTCACCGGCGGACGGCTCGCGCCCGTTCGAAGCCTTGGTTGCCTCCACGCAGGCAACCTAGTGGGAGGTGCTCCGCGCGGGGCGACCGAGAGCTGCGGGTCCCGTGGCGCCCGGCGGCAGATCACTCCGACGGCGGAACATGCGCGGTCCTCCGGCGGCGCCGGGCTCCGGTCAGTCGCCCGGGAGCAGCCGGGCGAGCGCGGCGTCGACGTCGAGGTGCTCGGACTCCGATCCGGCGGGCACCAGGGTGAAGGAGTCCGAGAGGAAGGCCGAGACCTCGGCGGCGGGGGCGCTGAGGACGGCCTTGCCGGAAGGCCCCCGCAGGGTGATGAGCACCTCACCGTCGGGCCCCGGGCTCACACTGACGTCACCGCTGCCGGCGGGGGCGTGCCGGCCCTCGTTCAGCAGCTCGCGGCTGAAGTACCAGCACACCTGGGCGTCCACGGTCACGCACTCGCACGGGGTCAGCGGGAACGCCAGGCATGCCGCGTACGGCAGGTCCGGGTCGAACCGCAGCTCGGCGGTGACCGGGACGTCGGGCAGTGGGCTGTCGGGGAAGGTGACGGGCATCGAGTGGGCGGGCATCTGCATTGAACGACCCTCCTAAGGTCCGGACGCGCCGCCCCGCTCGGGCGGGCGCCCCGTCCGGCGCCTACCCGGTGCCCCCCGGTACAGTCCGGGTCCGCGAAACTTTCACAACGTCCGTGCAGGCATGGGTACTTCCCACGCCGCCCGGCCGCCCGGCGCCCGGAGCCCGGCCGCGAGTTCGCGGCCGTCGGCTCAGGCGCGGGCGGCCGCGGGCCGGGCCAGCCACTCCTGCCAGGAGACCTCGTGGCCGATGAGGCAGGGCCGGCGGAACGGCCACGCGTCGGTGATCCACCGGGGGACGAGCGCGTCCAGCGCCCGCTCCAGCTCGCTGCCGACCCGGTCGTCCACCACCCACCAGGAGATCTCGGCGTCGGAGCCGGCCTTCTGGGGCGGGTCGATGTAGACGCAGCCGAGCAGGGCCGTCTCCGCCTCGTCGAACAGCGCGTAGTTGAACGACTCGTGGGCGGCGATCTCCCGCTCGTGCCGGACCAGGTCGTCGAGGTCCTGCTGGTAGGTCATGGTGGCGATGGGCCAGCCCCAGGCCTCGCCGTAGATCGACCAGAGGCGCTCGCGGGAGCCCATCACGGCGGGGTAGTCGAGCTCGGTGTCGGTCCCGGCGATCGGGCGCAGGTGGTGGCTGCCACTGGGGAGCGGCACGTGGACGGGGTGGACGAAATCGGCAGGCAGCCAGGTCATGGACCTGGAGCCTAGCCGAGGCAGGCTTCGGGCCGCCCGGATTATCGGCGCGGGGCCTGACCGGCCGGGATGACGCCGGGCCCGCCGCCGGGGCATGATCACCGGATGACGATGATCAGGACCAGGTGGGGGCGCCTCGGGATACCGGCGGTGGCGGCCCTGGCCGTACTGGCGGCGGGGTGCGGGACGAAGCACGCGGACGCGCCCGGCGGCACGGGGGCGGGAGGCGCGACGGCGGCGGTGCCCACCCTCGCGGCCGACTTCCCCTGCCCCGGCGAGACCCCGACCAGGACCCCGACGCCGACCGTGAGCGGCTCGGCCCAGGCCACCGCGCCCGTCGACCACTACGCGGAGAACCACGGCTTCAAGGTGCCCATCCCGCTGCACGGTCAGCGGCGCTGCGACGGCCTGGACGCCGTGCGGCGGATCAGGGGCGCGCTCGAGCCGCTCCGCGCCCGGGGCGACTTCGCTCCGGACAGCACCCGTGGTCTGCTCACCGGTCTCGGCTACCCGGCCGCCAAGGTGAAGGTCGCCCCGAACGGCCCGACCGGCGTCAGCTTCCTGGTCGACGCCACCCCGTTGTGCCTGGAGGGCACGATGAGCAGTGCCACCACCGCGGCGGACGCCTTCGCGGGCTACCCGGACGGCACCGGCTGCGAAGAGCCCCGCGGCGGCCACTGACGGCCCGCCCGGGCCGCGCCCGGTGGCGCCGCTACTCCATGAGCATGCAGCTCAAAGGGCCTGCGGCTCCCGGCCGTTGTCGCTCGCGGCCTTGTCGAGCGACAGCGGCGGCCGGGCGGCCTCCGCCGCCGGCGACCGGGTGCTCTCCACCTCCGGCGGCTCCGGGTCGTTCTGCTCGATGCGGTTCAGCAACCGGGCGACGGAGTCGGTGCGCTCCCGCAGGGCCGCGACCCGGGCGGCGTCGGTGGGCTCGGCGAGCTGTTCGGCGGGCAGGACCGGGATACCGCGGCTGCGGGCGGTGGCGATCAGGCTCTCGCCGGTCCGGGCGGTGACGACAAGCGTCGCGGCGGCGAACACGCCCGCGTCCAGGGTGCGTTGGCGTCCCAGCAGACCGCGGTGGACGATCCGGGCCGGGACGGTCAGTTCGTCCAGGCGCTGGTCGACCGAGCCGCGTTCGAGGGCCGCGAGGACGACGGTGGCCAGCGCCTCGCCGGCCCTGGTGACGACCCACTTGCGGCCGGGCACCGGCGGCAGGAACTCGCGGATCCGGTCCACCTCGTGCTCCAGGGCGGTGGTGGTCAGCACCTCGAAGGCGTTGCGGGTGCGGATCTCGACGACCTTGTCCCACTCGATCTCCTCGCCGTCGAAGCCGACCTGCGACGGCCCGAGGTGGACGGCGCCGAGGCCGTCGAGGAGCCCGAGCAGCTTGTGCACCACGGCCGGGGTGCGGGGGTGGCGGCCGATCAGGGTGCCCACCGACAGCTTCCACGGCTCGGTGGCGGGAACGGGCGGCCGTTCGACGGAGCCGAGGGCGGCGAGCGCCCACCGCCCGCCGGCGGCAGCCCGGCCGCCCCGCAGGACGGCCTGCCGCCCGGCCTCGCCCAACCCGGCCGCGGCTCCTGCGGCAGCTCCCGCCGCCGCCCCGACCAGTCGCCCCAGACCGCCCACCAGCTCGCCCCCGCGCACGTCCCGTTCCTTTCGTCCCACCGCTCGTTCCAGAGGCCGCCATGGTACGGCCCGTCCGCGCCACGCGTTCCGCCGCAGGTCACCGGTGACGTTCGAAGCGGTGACGTTTGTCATACGGTTCCGGCCACAAAGCTCACTGACACCGGGTCGGCTCCCTGCGGCAAGATCGACTCCGACGGGGAGACGAACATGGGGAGCGGACATGAAGGTACTGGTGGCCGGGGCCGGACTCGGCGGGCTCTGCCTCGCGCACGGACTGCTGCGGGCGGGCGTGGACGTCCGGGTGCTCGAGCGGGAGGACGGCCCGCACAGCCGCTACCAGGGCTTCCGGATCGCCCTGAACGCGCACGGCCTGGCCGCTCTGCACGCGTGCCTGCCGGAGCGGCTGCACGCCCTGCTGGCGGCCGTCTCCGGGCCGATGGCGGGCGAGCGACGGGTCGTCGACCAGCAGTTGCAGGAGATCCGCCGGCTCGGCACCGCGGACGAGGGCACGGCCGCCGACCGGTACGTGCTGCGCCAGCTGTTGCTGGCCGGGCTCGGCGACCGGGTCGAGTTCGGCAAGCCCGTGGTCGGCTACACCGAGCGGGCCGACGGCACGGTCGAGGCGCACCTCGGCGACGGGAGCAGCGCGGTCGGCGACCTGCTCGTGGGCGCGGACGGCGTGGGCTCGGCGGTGCGCCGCCAACTGCTGCCCGGGGCCGAGGTGGTCACCCTCCCCGGCAGCGCCGTCCTGGGACGCACCCCGCTCACCGAGCGGTTCGCCGCCCTCGTCCCCGGCTTCGGCACCGTGGTGCACGGCACCGGCGCGAGCCTGCTGCTCGGCCGGATGGAGTTCCGTCGGCCGCCGAGGCTCGCCGCCGCCGAGCTGGCGCCCGACGTCCGGCTGCCCGACACCGGGAGCTACCTGCGCTGGGTGGTGATGCCGACCGGCGACCTCCCCGCCGGGCCGAGGCCCTGGGAGGCCGTCCGGGGCGACCTGCTGGACCTGCTCGACGGCTGGCACCCGGACCTCGTCGAGCTCGTCCGCCAGGCCGACGTCGTCAACAGCTCCCCCCTGACCGTCCGTTACGCCGAGCCCGTACCGCACTGGAGCGGCACTCGCCGGGTCACCCTGCTCGGGGACGCGATCCACACCATGCCGCCGAGCGGCGGCCAGGGCGCCAACACGGCCCTGCGCGACGCCGCCCTGCTTGCCCGCACGCTCACCGCCGTCCAGCGAGGCGCGGCCGAACTCCCGGACGCCGTCGAGCAGTACGAGCAGCAGATGCTCGAGTACGGCTTCGCCGCCGTCGCCGAGAGCCTGGACCGCCTGCCGGACTTCACCCCCGCACGGTGACCGCCGGCCGCTGACACCCGCGCGGTGACCGCCGCAGGCCGGCTCCCGCGGGTGACCGCCGCACGGGTGAACGGGCGGCGCGGCATGCCGCACCGGCCGGGGGTCGGTGGGACCGGGGGTGATGATCGCCGGGTTCCCGGCCGCCCGCACCCCCGGAGGCAGACATGCGGATCCTGCTCCTCGCCAGCGCCTTCAACAGCCTCAGCCAGCGCCTCCACGCCGAACTGCGGGACCGGCGGCACACCGTGGACGTCCTGCTCGCCGGGGACGACGAGGAACTGCGGGCGTCGATCCGCCGCCGGTCGCCGGACCTGCTGCTGGCGCCCATGCTGCGTACCGCGATCCCCGAGGACGTCTGGTCGGCGCTGACCTGCCTGGTCGTCCATCCCGGCCCGCCCGGCGACCGGGGCTCCTCCTCCCTCGACCGGGCGATCCAGGAGGGCGCCGCCGACTGGGGCGTGACGGTGCTGCAGGCCGAGGCGGAGATGGACGCCGGGCCGGTCTGGGCCCGGGAGCCCTGCCGACTGCCCGGGCTCGGGAAGAGCGACCTGTACCGCAACGAGGTCTCCGACGCCGCCGTCCGGGCCGTGCTGGCCGCCGTCGAGCGTTTCGCCTCCGGCTCGTACGCGCCGCAGCCGCAGCACGGCCCGTCCTGGCGGGAGCCGGTGCGGGTGCGCCCGTTCCTGCGCCAGGCGGAGCGCCGGATCGACTGGGCGGCCGACCCCACCGCCACGGTCCTGCGCAAGCTCCGCGCAGCGGACTCCCAGCCCGGGGTGCTCGACACGCTGGGCGACGACGAGTGGTACCTGCACGGCGGGCACCCGGAGCCGCTGCTGCGCGGCCGCACGGGCGAGCTGATCGCCACCCGGGCCGGGGCGGTGTGCCGGGCCACCGCGGACGGCGCGGTGTGGATCCCGGAACTCCGGCGCCGACGCCCGCCCGGCGGGCGCGCGACCGTCAAGCTCCCGGCGGTGACGGCGCTCGGCGCCCTGCTGCCCGCGCTGCCGGAGGTGGCGGCCCCGCTGATGGCGGGTGAGGGCGGGCGGTCCACCTGGACGGACCTGGAGTACCGCGAGGAGGGCCCGGTGGGCTTCCTGCGCTTCTCATTCCCCGGCGGCGCGATGTCCACCGACCACTGCCGCCGCCTGCTGGACGCCTACCGCTTCGCGCTGCGCCGGCCGACCTCGGTGCTGGTGCTCGGCGGCGGCCGGGACTTCTTCTCCAACGGCATCCACCTCAACGTCATCGAGGCCGCGCCGGACCCGGCCGCCGAGTCCTGGGCCAACATCACCGCGATGGACGACCTGGTCGCCGAGGTGCTCACCACCACCGACCGGCTGGTGGTCGCCGCCCTGGGCGGGAACGCGGCGGCCGGCGGGGCGATGCTCGCCCTGGCGGCGGACGAAGTGTGGTGCCGGCGGGGCTGCGTCCTCAACCCGCACTACCGGCTGATGGGGCTGTACGGGTCGGAGTACTGGACGTACACCCTGCCGCGCCGGGTGGGGCCGGCGCAGGCCGAGCGGCTGACCCGGCAGGCGCTGCCGGTGTCCGCGGCGTCGGCCGAGCGGATCGGCCTGGTGGACCGGGTCGTCGACTGCGGGCCGCAGGAGTTCGGGCCGGTCGCGGCCCGCCTGGCCGGGCTGCTCGCCGCCTCGCCCGCCGTCCAGCGGCGGATCGCGGGGAAGAAGGCCGCGCGCGAGGCCGACGAGGCGGCCAAGCCGCTCGCCGCCTACCGGGAGGAGGAGCTGGCGGTGATGCACCGGCAGTTCTTCACCCCCGAATCGCCGTACCACGCGCTGCGGTCCGCGTTCGTCCGCAAGCGCCCCGCCCCCGCAGGGCTCCTCGCCGAGACGTGACCCGAACGGCCCGGCCGGCTTGCGCTCCCGGGGTGACCCCGGCGGGTCCGTGGAACGGCGGCCGGTCCGGACTGTTGCTATGACTGTGTTTGAGCCATTTCGTCCGGCTCCCATCCCCGAGGAGGCATCCTCATGGGTGCTGTAACAACCGACACCGACGTGGTGCACATTCTCTGGATCAACGCCGGCCTCAGCTGCGACGGCGACTCCGTCTCGCTGACCGCCGCGATGCAGCCCAGCATCGAGGAGATCGTCACCGGCGCGCTGCCCGGCCTGCCCAAGGTCGCCGTGCACTGGCCGCTGATCGACTTCGAGTGCGGCCCGGTCCAGGGCGCGGACAACTTCGTCGAGTGGTTCTTCAAGGCCGAGCGCGGCGAGATCGAGCCGTTCGTCCTCGTCGTCGAGGGGTCCATCCCCAACGAGAAGATCAAGAAGGAGGGCTACTGGTGCGGCTTCGGTGACGACCCCGCCACCGGCCAGCCCATCACCACCAGTGAGTGGCTGGACCGGCTCGCCCCCAAGGCGACCGCCGTGGTCGCGATCGGCACCTGCGCCACGTACGGCGGCATCCACGCGATGGCCGGCAACCCGACCGGTGCGATGGGCGTGCCGGACTACCTGGGCTGGGACTGGAAGTCCAAGGCCGGGCTGCCGATCGTCTGCGTGCCGGGCTGCCCGATCCAGCCCGACAACTTCGCCGAGACGCTCACCTACCTGCTCTACCAGTTGGCCGGCTCGGCGCCGATGATCCCGCTGGACGACAAGCTGCGGCCGACCTGGCTGTTCGGCGCCACCGTCCACGAGGGCTGCGACCGCGGCGGCTACTACGAGCAGGGCCAGTTCGCCACCGACTACGGCACTCCCGAGTGCCTGGTGCGGCTCGGCTGCTGGGGCCCGGTCGTCAAGTGCAACGTCACCAAACGCGGCTGGACCAACGGCATCGGCGGCTGCCCGAACGTGGGCGGCATCTGCATCGCCTGCACCATGCCGGGCTTCCCGGACAAGTTCATGCCCTTCATGGACCCGCCGCCCGGCTCGCGCGTCTCCTCCGGAGCCAGCAGCGCGTACGGCGCGGTGGTCCGCCGGCTGCGCGCGATCACGCTGAAGACCGTCGACAAGGAACCGAAGTGGCGCCACACCGGCCGCCACCTGACCACGGGTTACCGCCCGCCCTGGTGACGCCGAAGGGCCGCACACCCCGTGGTGTGCGGCCCGTCGCCGCCGCCTCCGGCCCCTGCAGAGAAGGACACGACAGACACGATGGCAACACCGACGACCAGGGCGGCCGGCGACGGCAGCGGCCTGACCGAGATGTCCTGGGACCCGATCACCCGGATCGTGGGCAGCCTCGGCATCCACACGAAGATCGACTTCAAGCAGAAGCGCGTCGCGGAGTGCTACAGCACCTCCTCGGTCTTCCGCGGCTACAGCGTCTTCATGCGCGGCAAGGACCCACGCGACGCGCACTTCATCACCAGCCGGATCTGCGGGATCTGCGGCGACAACCACGCCACCTGTTCGGTCTACACCCAGAACATGGCGTACGGGGTGAAGCCCCCGCACCTCGGCGAGTGGATCATCAACCTCGGCGAGGCCGCCGAGTACATGTTCGACCACAACATCTTCCAGGAGAACCTGGTCGGGGTCGACTACTGCGAGAAGATGGTCCGCGAGACCAACCCGGGCGTGCTGGAACTGGCCGAGCGCACCGAGGCGCCGCACGCGGGCGACCACGGGTACAAGACGATCGCCGACATCATGCGCTCGCTCAACCCGATCGAGGGCGAGTTCTACCGCGAGGCGCTGCAGGTCAGCCGGTACACCCGGGAGATGTTCTGCCTGATGGAGGGCCGCCACGTGCACCCCTCCACGCTCTACCCGGGCGGCGTCGGCACGGTCGCGACCGTGCAGCTGTTCACCGACTACCTCACCCGGCTGATGCGCTACGTCGAGTTCATGAAGAAGGTCGTGCCGCTGCACGACGACCTCTTCGACTTCTTCTACCAGGCGCTGCCCGGCTACGAGGAGGTCGGCCGGCGGCGGATCCTGCTCGGCTGCTGGGGCAGCCTCAACGACCCGGACCACTGCGACTTCACCTACCGCAACATGACGGACTGGGGACGCAGGATGTTCGTCACCCCCGGCATCGTCGTGGACGGCAAGCTCGTCACCAACGACCTGACGCAGATCAACCTCGGCATCCGGATCCTGCTCGGCAGCTCCTACTACGAGGACTGGCAGGGCAAGGAACTCTTCGTCACCCACGACCCGCTGGGCAACCCGGTCGACCCCCGGCACCCGTGGAACCAGCACACCATCCCGCAGCCGCAGAAGCGCAACTTCGACGACAAGTACAGCTGGGTGATGTCCCCGCGCTGGTTCGACGGCAAGGACCACCTCGCCCTGGACACCGGCGGCGGCCCGATCGCCCGGCTCTGGTCCACCGCGCTGTCCGGGCTGGTCGACATCGGCTACATCAAGGCCACCGGCCACAGCGTGCAGATCAACCTGCCCCGCTCGATGACCAAGCCCGAGGTCACCTTCGAGTGGAAGATCCCGCAGTGGAGCAACGCCCTCGAACGCAACCGGGCCCGCACCTACTTCCAGGCCTACGCGGCCGCCGCCGCCCTGCACTTCGCCGAGAAGGCGCTCGACGAGGTCCGGGCCGGGCGCAGCCAGACCTGGGAACGCTTCGAAGTGCCGGACGAGTCGATCGGCTGCGGATTCACCGAGGCCGTGCGCGGCGTGCTCTCGCACCACATGGTGATCCGCGACGGCAAGATCGCCAACTACCACCCGTACCCGCCCACCCCGTGGAACGCCAGCGTCCGCGACAGCTACGGCACGCCCGGCCCGTACGAGGACGCGGTGCAGAACACCCCGATCTTCGAGGAGAACTCCCCGGAGAACTTCAAGGGCATCGACATCATGCGCGCGGTGCGCAGCTTCGACCCCTGCCTGCCCTGCGGCGTGCACATGTACGTCGGCGGGCGCACCGTACAGACCATGCACGTGCCCACCGGCCTGAGCGGGCTCACCGCATGACGGCCGAACAGACCGGGCTGCGGATCCAGGAGGCCCTGGACGCCCTGACCGGCAGCGGAGCCGAGCAGGCGGGCGAGCAACTGGTCCGCGACCTGATGGACTTCTACGGCCAGGGGCTGGCCAGGATCGTCCCGGCGCTGCCCCCGCCCGCCCTGGAACAGATGCTCGACGACCCGGCGGTGGCCGGGCTGCTGCTCCTGCACGACCTGCACCCCGAGTCCGTCACCGCCCGGATCGACCGGGCGCTCGCGACCCTGCCCGAGCGGGTCGAGGTGCTCGGCTTCGACCCGGGCACCGGCGTCCTGCGGCTGCGCCGGACCGCCTCCGGCTGCGGCAGCGCGGAGGGCGACGTGGAGGCCGTCCTGGCCTGCCACGCCCCCGAGGTGACGGCCCTGGAGCTGGCCCGCGACCCGCAGCTGCTGCAGATCGCCACCCGCCCGCCGCAGACCGCGGAGGCGCGATGAACACCCGCCGGATCTCCCGCGACGGAACCGCCCTGCTGCGCCGACTGCGCGAGCCGGCGCCGCCGCGCCCTGAGCAGTGCGGCTTCTGCGGCCGGGACCTGCCGGCCGGCCACCGCCACCTGGTGGACGTCGAGGAACGGGCGCTGGCCTGCACCTGCACCGCCTGCGGCCTGCTGTTCCAGCAGCCGGCCGCGGCCGGCGGGCGCTTCCGCACCGTACCGGACCGCTACCTCGCCGACCCGGACGGCGGGTTGGACGAGCGGGCCTGGTCGGTCCTGGGCATCCCGGTCGGCACGGCGTTCCTGTTCCGCAACGCGGTCCTGGACCAACTGCTCGCGTTCTACCCCGGCCCGGCCGGCGCCACCGAGAGCGAAGTGGACGAGGAAGCCTGGGAACGCGCCCTCGGCGGCAGCCGGCTGGCCGCCGCCCTGGAACCGGACGTCGAGGCGCTGCTGCTGCGCCGCACCGACCGGCGCGTCGAGTGCTTCCTGGTGCCGATCGACATCTGCTACGAGCTGGTCGGCCGGCTGCGGCGGTGCTGGCACGGCTTCGACGGCGGGGCCGAGGCGCGCGCCGAACTCGACGCGTTCTTCGAACGGTTGGCCGCCCGGGCCCGCCCGCTGCCCGCGACGGTGACGGCATGACGACGCTCGGCTTCTCCTGCACCGGCGTGCGGTCCGACCCGTACGCGGCCGTGCCGACCCTGGTGTTCCGGCTGCGGATCACAGCGCCGGCCGACACCCGGGTGCACGCCCTGGTGCTCCGGTGCCAGCTGCGGATCGAACCCGGCCGCCGGTCGTACGCCGAGCCGGAGGGCGAGCGGCTGACCGACCTGTTCGGCGAGCGGCAGCGCTGGGCGAGCACGCTCCACCCGATCCAGTTCGCCACCGTGCCGCTGCTGGTGCCCGGCTTCACCGGCGAGACCGAGACCGACCTCGCCGTGCCGTGCAGCTACGACCTGGAGGTGGCCTCCGCCCGCTACTTCCGGGCGCTCGACGGCGGGGACGTACCCCTGCTGCTGCTCTTCTCCGGCACCGCCTTCGCCGGCCCCGGCGGCTTCCAGGTCACCCCGGTGCCCTGGGACAAGGAGGCCCAGGTGCGGATGCCGGTACGGGTCTGGCGGGAGGCGATCGACCAGCACTTCCCCGGCTGCGGCTGGCTGCGCCTGCCCGACGAGGTGATGGACGCGCTGCTGGCCTACCGCTCCCGGCAGGCCCTGCCCTCCTGGGAGGCGACCGTGCGTGAGCTGCTGACGGCCGCCGCGATCGAGGAGGTGGCCCGGTGAGCGCCTTCCCGGCCGGGATCGAACGCGGCTTCGCGGCCGCCCGGCAGATCGCCGACGCGGTGCTGCTGGAGGGCTACGTGCTCTACCCGTACCGCGCCTCGGCGGCGAAGAACCGGCTGCGCTGGCAGTTCGGCGTCCTGGTGCCGCCCGAGTACACCGCGCAGGGCGGCGAGCACTCGCACCAGCACACCGAGTGCGTCATGGAGGCACGTCGGGAGGACCGGCTGGCCGTCGAACTGCGCTTCCTGCGGGTCCAGCGGCGCACCGTCGAACAGGCCACCGACTCCGGCGGCTTCGAGCCGGTGGAACGCCTGGAACTCGCCGACCGGGTGCTCGTGGAGTGGGACGAGGGCGTCGAGGAGCGGATCGAGCTCCTGCTCCCCGTCGACGAGTTGATCGGCGAGGGTGTGCAGCGGGCGTTCCGGCTGCCGGGCGTCGGCGAGACCGAGCTGCTCCGCGAGCATGGCACCGCCGTCGGACGGCTGGTGCGGCGCCGCGAACAGGTCGACGGCCTGGTGCGGTTGACAGTCGAGGAACTGCCCGGCCAGTACCGGGCGCAGCGGCTGAAGGCGGTGGTGGAGAACGTCTCCGCCTGGGTGCCGCCCCGGCGGGCGAGCCGTGAGGAGGCGCTGCCGCGCTCCCTGGTCTCCGCCCACCTGCTGCTGGGGCTGGAGCACGGCCGGTTCGTGTCGGCCACCGACCCGCCCGAGTGGGCCCGGTCGGCCGTCGAGGGCTGCCGCAGCCGGCACACCTGGCCCGTGCTGGCCGGACCGGACGGCGAACGCGGGGTGGTGCTGTCCTCGCCGATCATCCTGGAGGACCACCCGCGCGTCGCCCCGGAGAGCCTCGGCACCCTCTACGACGCGACCGAGATCGACGAGATCCTGGCGCTGCGGACGGCGGCCCTGACCGAGGAGGAGAAGCGGGAGGCCCGGGGCACCGACGAGCGGGCCGCGGCCGTGATCGACCTGGCGGACTCCATGCCACCGGAGGTGCTGGAGCGCCTGCACGGCGCCATCCGCGGGCTGCGCGACCTCACCGGCGCCGATGCCGACACGGAGCAGCCCTGGTGGGACCCGGGCAGTGATCCGGCGGTCGACCCCGAGCGGGACCGGGTGCTCGTCGACGGCCGGTCGGTCGGCGCCGGCAGCCGGGTCCTGCTGCGGCCCGGACGGCGGCGCACCGACGCCCAGGACCTCTTCCTCGACGGGCGGACCGGCGTGGTGGAGGCGGTGCTGCACGACGTCGACGGCTCGGTGCACCTGGCCGTCACGCTGGAGGACGACCCGGGCGCCGACCTGTGGCGGGCCCAGGGCCGGTTCCGCTACTTCCAGCCTGACGAGGTCACCCCGCTGGACGGCGCCGTCCGGGACGGGGTGGGCGCATGAGCGGCGGGACGGTCCTGGTCGCCGGGGTGGGCAACATCTTCCTCGGTGACGACGGGTTCGGCGTGGAGACCGTCCGGCGGCTGGCCGCGCACCCGCTGCCGGACGGCGTCGAGACGGTCGACATCGGCGTGCGCGGCGTGGACCTGGCGTACCGGCTGCTCGACGGCTACCGGACCGCCGTCCTGGTGGACGCCACCTGCCGCGGCGGGGCGCCCGGGACGGTCTACCTCATCGAGGCGGCCGCCGAGCCGCTGGAGGCGCCGATCCTGGACGGACACCGGATGGGACCGGACGCGGTGCTGGCGCTGCTCGCCACGCTCGCCGCCGGCACCGGCGGCGAGCCGCCCGGGCGGGTGCTGGTGGTCGGCTGCGAGCCGGCGTCACTGGAGGAGGGCATCGGGCTCAGCGCCCCCGTCGCCGCCGCCGTCGAGGAAGCGGTCCAGGTGGTCCTGCGGGTCCTGGACGAGGCCACACAGTCGGAGAGGGAGACAACACCATGCTGAGGAAACTGTTCTGCACGGCCCTGCTGGCGGGGCTCGGCGCACTGGTCTGGCAGAGCCTGCCGGACCTCAAGCGGTACCTGCGGATCTCACGGATGTGAGCCGCGAATTGCTGCGAACGGTGCAGCCCCGGGCGCGGTGGCGGCGCGGCTTCGAGCCGTGGCCGCCATCGCGCCTTGTAATGGGGCGCGCCTTGTCGGGAGGCCCGCCTGGTCGTGGGCCCGCCTGGTCGTGGGGCGCGCCGACCGCCCGCCGTGGGAAGGGACCGATGCACGAGATGTCGATCGCCGCCGCCGTCGTCGAACAGGTCGACGCGGCCGCGCGTGACCACGGGGCCGCCGGGGTGGCCCGGGTGCGGCTGCAGGTGGGCGAGTTGGCGGGAGTCGTCCCCCAGGCCCTCGACTTCTGCTTCGAACTGGCCTGCGCCGGAACGCTGGTGGAGGGCGCGGTGCTGCACACCGAGCCGGTCGCGGCGCGGGCCCGGTGCGTTCCCTGCGACACCGAGTGGGCCGTCGGCATGCCGCCGGACCTCGGCTGCCCCAGCTGCTCCGGCGGCGGCGTCGAGCTGCTGTCCGGGCGCGAGCTCCAGATCCTCGACGTCGAGTGGGCCGAGCGCCCGGACGTCCCGGCCGAACAGAAAGGCTGATGCCGATGTGCCGCACGGTCGACCTCCGCCAGGCGGTCCTCGCCCGCAACGACGACAGTGCCCGCGAGCTGCGGGCGGCGCTGGCCGCCCGGGGGACGGTCGCGGTGAACCTGCTCTCCAGCCCCGGCAGCGGCAAGACCGCCCTGCTGGAAGCCGAGTTGGGGCTGGCCCGGCGGCGCGGGGTGCCGGTCGCCGCGCTGACCGCCGACCTCGCCACCGAGAACGACGCGCTACGGCTGGCCCGCTCGGGCGCGCCGGTCAAGCAGGTGCTCACCGACGGGCTCTGCCACCTCGAGGCACGGATGCTCGCCGGACACCTGGACGGCTGGCTGCCGCAGGACTGCCGGCTGCTCTTCGTGGAGAACGTCGGCAACCTGGTCTGCCCGGCCTCGTACGATCTCGGGGAGTCGCTGCGGGTGGTGCTCGCCTCGGTGACCGAGGGCGAGGACAAGCCGCTCAAGTACCCGACCGCCTTCGGGCTGGCCAACCTGGTGCTGGTGACCAAGACCGACCTCGCCGTGGCGGCCGAGTTCGACGAGGCCACGTTCACGGCGAACATCCGCCGGGTCAACCCCGGGGTGGAGGTGGTGCACACCTCGGCCCGCACCGGGCAGGGCGTCGGGGAGCTTCTGGAGCGGGCACTGGCCGTCCTGGACGGCGCCGAGCCGCACCGGCCGGTGATGGCTGCCACCCCCCATGAGCACGGGCACGAGCACGACCACGGGCACGAGCACTGGCACGGGCACGAGCACAGGCACTGGCACGGGCACGAGAACGCGGTGGTCGGGGAGGCCCCGTGACGGTCGGTCCCCGCGCACTCGACCGCGAGCGGCGGCAGGTCACCGTCCGCGGCCTCGTCCAGGGGGTCGGCTTCCGGCCCTTCGTCTTCACCCTGGCCGGTGAACTCGGCCTGGCCGGCAGCGTCACCAACACCGGCGAAGGCGTCCTGGCCGAGGTCGAGGGCAGCCCCGAGGCGGTGGAGGCGTTCTGCCGGCGGGTGGCCGGCGACGCGCCGCCGCTCGCGCACGTCGCCTCCGTCGAACACGCGCCGCTCACCGCCACCGGCGCGACGGGCTTCGCCATCACCCCGTCCCGGACCGACGGACCCCGGGCCACCCTGATCCCGCCCGACGTCGCCGTCTGCGCCGACTGCCTCGCCGAACTCGCCGACCCGGTCGACCGCCGCCACCGGCACCCCTTCATCAGCTGCACCAACTGCGGCCCCCGGCATACCATCGTCACCGGCCTGCCCTACGACCGCGCCAACACCACCATGGCCGGCTTCCCGATGTGCGCGGACTGCGCCCGGGAGTACACCGACCCGGCCGACCGCCGCTTCCACGCACAGCCGGTCGCCTGCCACGCCTGCGGGCCGCGGCTCGCGCTGACCGTGCCCGGGCACGCCGACCTCGCCGGGGAGGACGCGCTCACCGAGGCCCGCCGGCTGCTGGCCACCGGGACGGTCCTCGCCGTCAAGGGCATCGGCGGCTACCACCTGGCCTGCGACGCGCGCGACGCCGGCGCCGTCGCCCTGCTGCGCCGCCGCAAGCGGCGCGGCGACAAGCCCTTCGCGCTGATGGCCCGTGACCTCGCCACCGTCGAGGGCCTGCTGCCGCTCGGCCCGGTCGAGCGGGAACTGCTCACCGGACCGGTACGGCCGATCGTCCTGCTGCGCCGCACCGGAGCTCCGTCGCCCGAGTTCGAGGCGGTGGCCCCACGCAGCCCCGACCTCGGGGTGATGCTGCCCTACACGCCGCTGCACCATCTGCTGCTCGCCGCACCGGGGCCGGACCTGCTGGTGATGACCAGCGCCAACCTCTCCGGCGAGCCGATCGTCACCGACGACCGGGAGGCCCTGGAGAAGCTTGCCCCGCTGGTCGACGGCTGGCTCACCCACGACCGGCCGATCCACGTCCCGTGCGAGGACTCGGTGGTGCGGGTGGTGGACGGCGAACAGCTGCCGCTGCGCCGCTCACGCGGATACGCGCCGCTGCCGCTGCCCCTGCCGGTGCCCGTCCGCCCGGCGCTCGCGGTCGGCGGCGACCTGAAGAACACCTTCGCGCTGGCCCGCGAGGGCTACGCCTGGCTGTCCGGCCACATCGGGGACATGGACGACCTGGCCACGCTGCGCGCCTTCGACCGCGCGGTCGACCAGCTCGGCACGGTCACCGGGGTGCGCCCCGAACTGCTGGTCACCGACCGGCACCCCGGCTACCGCTCGGTCCGGCACGCCGAGCGGACCGCCGTCGGCCGCCCGGTGCGCCAGGTGCAGCACCACCACGCGCACATCGCCGCCGTGATGGCCGAGCACGGCCTGGACGGCAGCCGGCCGGTGCTCGGCCTGGCCTTCGACGGCACCGGCTACGGCGAGGACGGCGCGATCTGGGGCGGCGAAGTACTGCTGGCCGACTACGACGGGTTCCGCCGCCTCGCCCACCTCGGCTATGTGCCGCTGCCCGGCGGGGACACGGCGGTCGAACGCCCGTACCGGACCGCGCTGGCGCACCTGCGCGCCGCCGGGCTGCCCTGGACCGCCGGTCTGCCGCCGGTCGCGGCCTGCCCGGCGGACGAACTTCGGCTGCTGGAGCGGCAGTTGGAGCGCGGCCTGAACTGCGTGCCGACCTCCAGTATGGGCCGGCTCTTCGACGCGGTCTCCTCGCTCGCCGGGATCTGCCAGCGGGCCGGGTACGAGGCTCAGGCGGCGATCGAACTGGAGGCGGCCGCTGCCGAGTTCGGCGCGGTGGCGGGCTACGGATTCGGGCTGCCCGCCCGGGCGGACGGCTGGCTCGCCGACCCCGGGCCGGTGCTGGCCGCGGTGGTGGCGGACGTGGCCGCGGGCGCGCCCGTCGGGTTGGTCGCCGCACGCTTCCACGCCGCGGTGGCCGACCTGGTCCGCCGGGTGTGCGCGGCCGTCCGGGAGCGGTACGGCACGACCACGGTGGCGCTCAGCGGCGGGGTCTTCGCCAACGCCCTGCTCTCCTCGGCCTGCGCGCGCGGCCTCGGGGAGGACGGCTTCACCGTGCTGCGGCACCGCCGGGTGCCGCCCAACGACGGAGGGCTGGCGCTCGGCCAGCTGATGGTGGCCGCCCGCTCGGCGGCCACCCGGGAGGAGTGAGAGCGGATGTGCCTGGCGGTACCCGGCAGGGTGACGGAGATCGGGGAGCGGGACGGGACCCGGATGGCGGTCATGGACTTCGGGGGGGTGATCAAGGACGTGTGTCTGGAGTACCTGCCCGACCTCGCGGTGGGCGACTACGCGATCGTCCACGTGGGCTTCGCGCTGCAGCGACTGGACGAGGAGTCGGCCCGGCGCACCCTCGCCCTGTTCGAGGAACTCGGGCTGCTGCAGGAGGAGTTCGGCGACCCGTGGGAGGCGGCGGGCGAGTTCGCCGCGGGGGCGTTCGCAGCGGTGCCGGAGCAGGACGCGGCGGCGGAGCAGGACGCTGTGCCGGAGCAGGACGCGGTGGCGGGGCAGGACGCGGCGCGAGCGGCTGAGGAGGCCGGACGGTGAAGTACCTGGAGGAGTTCCGCAACCCGGAGCTGGCCGAGGGCCTGCTCGCGGACATCAGGGCGACGGTCACCCGGCCGTGGGCGCTGATGGAGGTGTGCGGCGGTCAGACGCACAGCATCATCCGGCACGCCATCGACCAACTCCTGCCGGAGGAAGTCGAGTTGATCCACGGGCCGGGGTGCCCGGTGTGCGTCACCCCGCTGGAGATGATCGACCGCGCGCTGGCGATCGCCGCCCGGCCCGAGGTGATCTTCTGCTCCTTCGGGGACATGCTGCGGGTGCCCGGCACCGACCGCGACCTGTTCCGGGTCCGCGGCGAGGGCGGCGACGTCCGGGTGGTCTACTCGCCGCTCGACGCGCTGCGGATCGCGCGGGAGAACCCGGGCCGGGAGGTCGTCTTCTTCGGCATCGGCTTCGAGACCACCGCGCCGCCGAACGCGATGGCCGTCCACCTGGCCAGGAAGCAGGGCCTGCGGAACTTCAGCATGCTGGTCTCGCACGTCCGGGTGCCCCCGGCGATCGACGCGATCATGGCGTCGCCGGACTGCCGGGTCCAGGGCTTCCTCGCCGCCGGTCACGTGTGCAGCGTGATGGGCACCGACGAGTACCCGGCGCTCGCCGACCGCCACCGGGTGCCGATCGTGGTCACCGGCTTCGAACCGCTCGACATCCTGGAGGGAATCCGGCGCACCGTACGGCAGTTGGAGTGCGGGGAGCACACCGTCGACAACGCCTACCCGCGGGCCGTCCGGCCGGAGGGCAACCCGGCGGCGCGCGCCATGCTGGAGGACGTCTTCGAGGTGGCCGACCGCCCCTGGCGCGGCATCGGCGTGATCCCGCAGAGCGGCTGGCGGCTCGCGCCGCACTACCGGGACCACGACGCCGAACACCGCTTCGACGTCGCGGGGATCACCACGTGTGAACCCGCCGCCTGCCGCAGCGGCGAGGTGCTGCAGGGACTGCTGAAGCCCCATCAGTGCGAGGCCTTCGGCACGGTCTGCACCCCGCGCACCCCGCTCGGCGCCACCATGGTCTCCAGCGAGGGCGCCTGCGCCGCGTACTACCTCTACCGGCGGCTCAGCGCGCCGGTCGCCGCTCAGGAGGCGAGCCCCGTTGGCTGACACCGAAATCCTCACCGGGGCCGCGGCCCCCGACGCCCCGCCCGCGCCCGACTTCGCCGGCTGGAGCTGCCCGCTGCCGCTGCGCGACCACCCCCGGGTGGTGATGGGGCACGGCGGTGGCGGGGCGATGTCCGCCGAACTGGTGGAGAACCTCTTCGCGCCGGCCTTCGGCGGCCCGGCCCTCGCCGGGCTCGGCGACTCGGCCGTCCTTGAGCTCGGCGGGGCCCGGCTGGCCTTCTCCACCGACTCCTACGTCGTCCGGCCGCTGTTCTTCCCGGGCGGCAGCATCGGCGACCTCGCCGTCAACGGCACGGTCAACGACCTCGCGATGAGCGGGGCCCGGGCGGCGTACCTGTCCTGCGGATTCATCCTGGAGGAAGGGGTGGAGATGGCCGTGGTCGACCGGGTGGCCCGGGCGCTCGGCACCGCCGCCCGGACCGCCGGGGTCGAGGTGGCCACCGGGGACACCAAGGTGGTCGAGGCCGGGCACGGCGACGGCATCTACCTGAACACCGCCGGCATCGGCCTGGTGCCCGCCGGGGTCGACATCCGGCCGCAACGGGCCGTCCCCGGCGACGTGGTGATCGTCAGCGGGTCGATCGGGTTGCACGGGGTCGCGATCATGAGCGTCCGGGAGGGCCTGGAGTTCGGGGTCGAGGTGCGCAGCGACTGCGCGGCGCTCGGCGGCCTGGTCGAGGCGATGCTCGCCGTCACCCCCGACCTGCACGTGCTGCGCGACCCCACCCGCGGCGGGCTGGCGGCGGCGCTCAACGAGATCGCGGCCGCCGCCGGAGTGGGCGTGACCATCAGCGAGCGGGCCGTCCCCGTCCCCGACGCGGTCGCCAACGCCTGCGCACTGCTGGGCCTGGACCCGATGTACGTCGCCAACGAGGGCAAGCTCGTCGCCTTCGTGCCGCGCCGGGAGGCGGACGCGGTCCTCGCCGCCATGCGCGCCCACCCGCTCGGCGCGGAGGCGGTGGTGATCGGCGAGTGCGTCGGGGAGCACCCCGGCATGGTCGTCGCCCGGACCGGTTTCGGCGGCACCAGGGTGGTGGACCTGCCGATGGGCGAACAGCTGCCGCGGATCTGCTGACGCCACGTCAGTCCTGGCGCCGTGTGAGCCCTGCCGCCCCGAGAGACCGCTCCCGGGGCGGCGGTGCGTTCCGGGGTGCGTCGCTCGTCCGAAGGGGGGTGATTCGGTGGGCGAACGAGTGTACGGCGCTCGCGCCCGACGATCGTCCGGGTTCCGGCCTCCACACACTGTGACCACTCTGTGTGCTCGTTCGAAAGGAACCGCCGGTGGAACCCGTAAGACCCCGACCACGACCGCACCTGTTCAGACGGTCGCTCGGCGCGGCCCTGGCGCTGTCCCTGGCCGCCGGTCCGGCCCTGGTGTCGGCGCACGCGTGGGCGGCCGAGAGCCCGTCGGCACCCTCGGTCCAGGACGGCAGCGACCAGCCGCCGGACCGTTCGCCACGCACCGTCCCGACGAGCCCCAGGAGGGTGCGGCCGGCGGTCAGGACGCCGGGCGTGTACGTCGTCGACGCGGACGCGGCCGTCGGCGCCACCACGTTCGGCGAGGCCTCCGTCGCGATGAACCCCGCCAACCCCCAGCAGGTCGCCATCACCCGCTTCACCTTCCCCTGGAACGGCAACGCCGACCTGCTGTACTCGGCGGACGGCGGGATCACCTGGAAGGACGAGGCCACCATCCCGCCGCCCCCGGGCGTGGCGAACACCTCGGGCGGCCCGAACGACCAGACGATCGACTTCGGCCGCAACGGCACCCTCTACGCCACCTTCCTGACCGGCGGGAACCAGATCGTCACCGGCTCGACCACCGACCCGACCCAACTGGCGTCGTGGAGCTGGAACAACCCGACGCCCACCACCACCCAGATCACCAGCGCCACCGGCACCAACGCCGACCAGCCCTGGCTGATCGTCAACCGCGACACCGGCACGGCGAGCCAGGACAACGTCTACGTCGCCTACCAGGACTTCCGCGGCGGCGTCCCGCACGACCGCGTGAACGTCTCCCACAACGCCAACAACACGCCGCCGGTCAACTTCGACCGGGACAACGTGGCCGGCACCGGCGCGCTCAGCGGCGGCGTCATCAACGGCGGGCTCCGGCTGGCCGCCGACCGGCGCAACGGCACCATGTACGCCCTCTATCAGCAGGGCGGCGGGACCACCCAGCCGGAGAACGTCACCCTGATGCTCAACCGGTCCACCGACGCCGGACAGAACTGGACGCTGGGCGGGAGCACCGACGGCATCGCCGTCTCCACGGACAACACCCGCCAGGGGAACGCCGGTTACAAGTTCGGCGGGGTCAACTCCCTCCAGGGCGGCGTCGACCACGTCGCCGTCGACCCGACCAACGGCGACGTCTACGTGGCCTACGGCGCGGACGTCTCCGGCAACAACCAGATCCGGATCCGCCGGCTCACGGACAACGGCACGGGCGGCATGAACGTCGGCGGCGCCGTCAACGTCTCCGCCTCGACCAACGCGGCGCTGCCCTCCGTGGCGGTCCTCAACGACGGGACGGTCGGGGTCCTCTACCTGACCAACGACGGCACCAACGCCAGCGGCTTCCCCGAGTTCACCGCCCACCTCGCCCGCAGCACCGACCACGGCGCGACCTTCACCGACACCGTCCTGCAGTCGTACACCACCAAGGTCGGCACCGCGAGCAACCCCAACGAGCGGCTCTTCGGCGACTACCAGCAGCTCAAAGCCGTCGGGAACACCTTCTACGGGGCGTTCATCGGCAACCTCAACGGCCTCGGCCAGACCACCGCGCAGCCGACCGACACGATCTTCTTCAGCGTCCCGCAGCTCACCAAGTCGACGCTGTCCTCCTCGTCCAACCCTTCGCTGTACGGCCAGCCGGTGCACTTCACCGCGACCGTCGTGCCCGTACCGGACGGCGGCACGGTCACCTTCGCGGTGGACGGCACCCAGCTCGGCAGCCCGGTTCCCGTCGACACCACGACCGGCACGGCGACCTCCGACGACATCGCCTCCCTCAGCCCCGGCCCGCACAACGTGGACGCCACCTACAGCGGTGACCCGAACTTCGTGGGCGACACGGCCATGACCCTCGTCCAGAACGTCGAGAAGGCACCGGTCGACACGACCCTCACGCCGTCGGCGAACCCGTCCCCCTTCGGCCACGCGGTGACCTTCACCGACACCGTGTGTCCGGCGTTCCCCAGCACCAACCCGAGCCTGCCGCCCACCGGGACCGTCACCTTCCGGGACGGCACGACCCTGCTCGGCACCGGCACGCTGACCCCCGGCGGCGGCACCAACTGCGGCCGGACCCAGGTGAGTTTCGCGAACCTGCTGCCGGGCACCCACACCATCACCGCCCAGTACAGCGGCGACGGGAACTACCTGGCGGGCAGCCTGGAGTCGATCACCCAGACGGTGAGCTGCACCAGGACCATCACCGGGACCGTCGGCGACGTGGTCGCGACCGGTGACAGCACCTGCGTCGTCGGCGCCACCGTCAACGGCACCGTCCACAACCCGGGCGGCGGCGCGCTGTTCATCAGCGGCTCCACCGTCCACGGGGCCGTCCTGTCCTCCAACGGCACGCTCTTCGCCCTGTGCGGGAGCACGGTCGGCATCACGACCAGCGTCTACAGCTCGACCGGCTTCGTGCTCGTCGGCGACCCCGGTGACGACGGCTGCGCCGGCAACCGGCTCAACGGCTCCCTGCTGCTCGGCAGCAACCACGGCGGCCTGGAGGTCATCGCCAACCAGGTGACCGGATCGGTCCAGGTCCAGGGCACGACCGGCACCGGTCCGTTCCCCGAGGACACCCGCGCGGAGATCGAGAGCAACACCATCGGAGGGATGCTCTCCTGCGCCGGCAACACCCCGCCGCCCACCAACGACGGACACCCGAACACGGTGACCGGGCCGAGGCTCGGGCAGTGCTCCAACCTGTAGTCCTGTTCCCGCACACCGAGTGATCGCGAAGGGGCCCGCCCGTGCGGGCCCCCTCCGCTTGATCCGGATACGCTGGGCAGTAGAGGCCCCGGGCCCGTCCGACCGCCCCGGGCAGAACAGTGCGGCATGGTGCGGAGGTGCGTGGTGCCGGAGGGTAACGGGCCGCGACGGCGCGAGTGTTGCGGAGCGCACGCCCCGCACGGCCACTGACGGGACGCCGCGGCTGTGGGCTCCGCGGACACCGAGGTCGAGGTGGTGGTGACCGTGCCCAACCACGGCATCGGCCTGTGGATGGTCGGTGCGTTCGTGCTCACCTTCGTGGGCACCCGGGTGGTCACCCGGCTGATCCGGGCCGGGCGCGGGCCGTTCCGCAACGTCGAGGTCGGCGGCACCCATGTGCACCACCAGGTGTACGGCATCCTCGCGATGCTGGTGGCCGGCGCGATGGAGTTCGCCTACCGCCCGGACACCCCCGGGGTGCAGGTCCTGGCCGCGCTGTTCGGCGCCGGCGCCGCGCTCACCCTCGACGAGTACGCGCTGTGGCTGCACCTGGAGGACGTCTACTGGACGCGCGAAGGCCGCAAGTCCGTCGACGCGACCTTCCTGGCGGTGGCGGTCGGACTGCTGCTGGTCGCCGGGTTCAGCCCGTTCTCCGACACCGGCCAGGGCGCCGCCGCCCATCTGACCTTCGCCGTGCTGCTGCTGGTCAACCTGCTGTTCTCGGTCGGGGCGATCCTCAAGGGCAAGACGGCGGTCGGCGTGATCGGGCTGCTGGTGCCCCTGATCGCGCTGGTCGCCTGCCTGCGGCTGGCCAAACCCGACTCGCCGTGGGCCCGCTGGCGCTACCGGCCGGGCTCGCGCCGGGCCGAGCGCTCGCTGCGCCGCTACCCGCCCGGGCGGCGGACCCGGATGGACGCCCTGAAGGACTTCGTCGGGGGCGTCCCCCGGCAGTGAGGCCCGGGGCAGCCCGTCCGTCGGTAAGCCCGTCCGCCGGTCAGCCTGGCAGAGCCAGGAATCGGCGCAGCGAATCCGCCATGGCCCGGACGAAGCGCTCCCGGGTCTCCTCGGGGACCAGGTCGAGGGACAGGTAGGGGTTGAGGTCCTCCAGCTCGACCAGGAGCAGGCGCCCGTCGGGCGCCCGGCAGGCGTCCACCCGCTGGATCCCGTGCTCGAGCGTGTTCCAGTCGACGAAGCGCCGGGCGAACGCGAGGTCGGCCGGGCTCGGCTCGTACGGCTCGAGCACCCAGCGGCGGGCCGGGTCGGGGGCGTGCAGGGCGTACTGGAAGGCGTCGTCCACGAAATAGAACGAGACCTCGTACCGGAAGTCGATCCGCGGCTGGACCAGCACCTCGCCCCACGCGGGACCGTCCGGACCCTCCAGCTCGTCGGGGGTGAGGAAGCGCAGGCCTATGCTGTCGGCACCCTCCTTGGGCTTGACCGCGTAGCGGTCGGCGCCGGGCAGCCGGGCGAGGTCCTGCGGCCGGTCGACGGTGGGGATGACCGGGTGGCCGGTCTCGGTCAGGTCCAGCAGGTACTGCTTCCCGGCCATGTCCCCCCGCCCGGTCAGCGGGTTGTAGACCCGCACGCCGTCGGCCAGGGCTCGGTCCCGGAAACGGGCGTACTCCTCCCGGTAGTGCAGCACCGGCCCGCTGTTGCGCACCACGACCGCGTCGAAGCGCGCCATCAGGGCCCGGGCGTCGAGCGGGTGGCACAGGGCCAGGTCGAACCACTCCCGCAGCCGGGAGGTGAGGAAGACGTCCTCGTCGCCGTAGCGGCGGCCGCGGGCCGGGTAGGCCAGGTCGGTCACGTACAGCAGGCTGGGCCGGGCGGGCACGGGCGCTCCCTCGGGTGGTGGTGGGGGACCGAAATCTACCGGTCCACCGGCCCCGTCGGCCGTGGACCCCGGGGGCCGCCGGTCCGGCGCGGATGCGCGTTGCGCCATCGGAGTGCAGGGTGGACGGGTACGGTCCGGCCACCGGCGGAATCCCGGGGGACCCGAGAACGATCGAAGGAGGCCGCCATGCCGACCAGGAAGATTTTCGGCCGGGCCCTGGCCCTGACCGCCCTCGCGGCTCTGCCGGCCGCCGCTTTCACACTGCCCTCGCCGGCGGCCGCCGCCGTGGCCTCCGCCCCGCAGGCGGTCGCCGGCGCCGTGCCGACCTCCTTCGTCGACCTGCCCGGCAGCCCGCTGCCGTCCGACCACGCGGCGCACCGGATCACCGTCACCTACCGCAACCCCACGGGGGCGGACCAGACCATCGCCCCGCAGATCCTCGTCGAGTCACCCGACAACGGGCCCTTCCTCACCCCGGGGAACATCAAGCTCGAGATCCTGGCCGGCGGCGTCTGGAAGACCGTGCCGCTGGCCAGCCAAACCGGCACGCTGTACACCGGCCTCACCTCGGCGAAACTGGTCCTCCACAGCCACCACACGCTGACCCAGTACTACCGGCTCACCGTGCTGAAGGCCTCCCCGGGCACGGTCCAGCCGAGGGTGGCGCTGTACGGCTGAGGCGGTCCCGGGTCGGGGCGGTGGCGTGTTCACCAGTCGCGGCGGTCGGCCGGGGTGCCGAGGCCGGCGCGGAGGTGGCGGACGAGGGCGCGGCGCAGCTCCCGGTCGTGGTCGGTCTCGACGGCGAGGTCGAGCTGGACGATGTCCACGCCCGCCGAGCGGAGGAGCCCGATCCGGGCCGCGACGGCGGCCGGGGAGCCGGCGTAGGCGGCGCTGAGGGAGCGGCGGACGTAGGCGGCCACCTGCTCGTCGCCGTGGGCGGGGTCGGAGTGGCCGCGCTCGCGGTCGCGGTCGAGTTGGACGGCCTCCCGCCAGCGGCCGCCGGCGCCGCCGGAGGTGAGGCGCAGGGCGTCCCGGCGCAGCCGGCGGACCCGGTCGCGGGCCTCCTCGTCGGTGTCGGCGAGGACGACGGTGATGTGCCGCCAGATCCGCAGGGACCGGCCGTGGACGGCGGCCGCAGCGCGGGCCTGGGCGATCCGCCGCCGGGTGTCGGGCAGCGGCAGCGGGCTGACGGCGTACACCTGCGCGTAGCGGGCCGCGAGGTCGAGGCCCTGCGGTGAGGAGCCGCCGAAGGAGAGCAGTTCGCCGCCCGGTCTCGGGTGCAGGCCGGGGCGGGCGGCGGCCACGGTGTAGAACTCGCCCTTGTGGTCGATGTCCCGGTCGGCGGTCAGGTAGCGGGTGAACAGGTCTAGGTACTCCTCGGCCCGGCGGTAGCGCTCCGCCTTGTCGAGGAGGTCGCCGTCGCGGGCCGTGTCGCGGTCGTTGGAGCCGATGACGACGTGCGCCGCCGCCCGTCCGCCGGAGAGGCGGTCCAGGGTCGCCAGGGAACGGGCGGCGACGGTCGGCGCGGTGGTGCCGACCCGGTGGGCGACGGCGATGCGCAGCCGGGTGGTGGCGGCCAGCGCCCAGGAGGCCACCAGCCAGGGGTCGGGCCACGAGCTGGACTGCACCACCAGGGCGCTGTCCAGCCCGTCCTCCTCGTTCTCGCGCGCGGTGCGGGCGACGTACGCGGGGTCGGCGGTGCGGTCGCGGCCGTCGGGGGCCCAGCGCAGGGCCTGGCGCTCCTGCGGGGTGTCGCCGGGGACGGGTGCGGCGCGGACCCCGCCGCGGATCTCCAGGGGCACGGGCTCTCCTCGGATGGGAATCGGACGGAACGGCGGCGGGTCAGCGGGCGGCCGGGCCGAGCCGGGCCAGGGTGTCGAGCAGCTTGGCCCGGCTGACGAACATCTCGGGCGGCAGCGACACGTACAGCTGGATGGTGGTGACGCCCGGGCGGTGGTAGGCGAGGATGCGCTCGCGGCACTCCTCGGGGGAGCCGCTGACGAAGAGTCCGTCGACGACCTCGTCCGGCAGGGCCTTCTGGGCGCCCTCCGGATCCCCCTCGGCCCACCGGCGGTGGGTTTCGGCGAGCAACTCGCCGTGGCCCAGCCATTCGTGGAACTTCCGGTACGGCTCGCGGTTGAGGATCCAGGCGAGGAAGGGCCGGCTGGCGCGGTGGGCGTAGTCGGTGTCCTCGGTGGGGCAGACGAAGACCTTCACCACCAGCTCCTTGCCGGGCGGCTGCGGGCCGACGGTCTCCAGGATCTTCGGCACGTCGTGCGGGAACAGCAGGTTGGTGATGGCGCCGTCCCCCTCGGTGAAGCCGAGCCGGAGCATGTTGGGCCGCAGCGCGCCCAGGATCACCTTGACCGGGTCGGCGGGCGGGTGCGGCAGCCGGTAGCCGGTGATGTCGAAGGTGTCGAACCCGCCGGTGACGTACTCGCCGCGCAGTGCCCGGGTGACGAAGCGCAGCACGTCCCGGGTGCGCTTGAACGGCTCGTCGAAGGGGATGCCGTTGATGTCGGTGACGTGCGCGGGGACGGAGGCGCCGATGCCCAGCAGGAGTCGTCCGGGGGCGAGTTGGGCGAGTGTCGCGGCGGTCTGGGCGAGCACCGCCGGGCCGCGGGTGTGCACCGGGACGATACCGGTGGCGATCCGCAGGGACGGGGACCACGCCGCCGTGGCGGCCAGCGGGGTGAAGGCGTCGGTGCCGCCGCCCTCGGCGCTCCACACGTCGGTGTAGCCGAGGTCGGGCAGCCGTTCGACCAGGAAGCGGTGCCGGTCGATGGTCAGGCCCGGCAGGGGCAGGGTGATGCCCCACTTGGGCGGCTCGGTGTCGGTGTGGTGGTGCGGCGGGTGCGGGGTGGTCATCGGACGGTTGTCCTTCCAGTGGTGCTCGGGGTGGTGCTGGGGGTGGTGTCGGAGAGGGGGCGCCGGTCAGCCTCAGCCGACCCAGACCGTGGTCAGGTCGAGGAACCAGGACTGCGGCTGCACGAGCCCGTGGACCTTCGGTGAAAGGGCCCGCGGGTTGCGGTCGTTGACCACGAACAGCCAGGGCGCGTCCTGGGTGACGAGGGTGAGGGCCCTGCGGTAGCCGGCCTGCCGGGCGGCCTGGTCGGCGTCGGCGGCCGAGGACGCGAGCAACCCGTCGACCTGCGGGTTCGCGTAGTGGCCGGTCCAGAACGGGCTCGTGGAGCCGATGAACAGCGGCAGCAGTGCCTCGGACTGGAACAGCGTGGTGGACTGGGCGACGGCGTCGGAACCGAGCGCGACCTGGCCCTTGGCCTCGGCGCCGATCAGGGTGGTCCAGTCGGTGGTGCGCAGTTCGACCTTGATGCCGACGGCGGCGAGGTCCCGCTGGATGGCCTCGGCGATCGGCACCGGCAGCAGGTTGCCGCTGCCGCCTGTGGGCACCGTGACGGAGGTGCCGAAGCCGTTCGGTACGCCGGCCTCGGTGAGCAACTGCCGGGCCTTGGCCGGGTCGTAGGAGTAGGCGTCGCCGGCGGGGTCGTAGGCGGCGGTGGCGCGCGGCGCGGCCTGGTAGGCCGGGTCGGCGGTGCCGTGCAGCAGATTGTCGGCGATGGCCTTGCGGTCGATCGCGTAGTTGGCGGCCTTGCGGACCAGCGGGTTGTTCCAGGGGGCCTTGGAGGTGTCCAGGATCCAGTACCAGAGGTGGTCGTAGCTGTTGGTGGCGATCGTGACGCCGTCGGCCTTGAGGCTCTCGATGTCGTCCGGGTTCGGGTACTCGATCCAGTTCGCGCCGCCCGAGCGCAGGGCCGCGGTGCGGGCGGCGGCGTC
Organism: Kitasatospora sp. NPDC051164; assembly: GCF_044455625.1. Taxonomy (NCBI): domain Bacteria; kingdom Bacillati; phylum Actinomycetota; class Actinomycetes; order Kitasatosporales; family Streptomycetaceae; genus Kitasatospora; species Kitasatospora sp. NPDC051164. The sequence goes on from NZ_JBITFB010000006.1 coordinate 211,638, forward strand.
CGGCAGCGCCTTGATCACGAGGCGGTCGAGCTTGGGGGCGCCGCGCCAGTAGTCCTTGTTGGCGGTGAGCTCGATCTGCTGGCCCTCGGTCTGCGAGACGAAGGAGAACGGGCCGGTACCGACCGGGTGTTGGGCGAAGTTCGCCGAGCCGGCCTTGCGGACGGCGGTGGGGCTGGCGATCAGGACGTGCGCGAGGTCCTCGGGGAAATGGCCGTTGGGTTCCTTGGTGACCAGTTCGACGTGGTCGGCGTCGGTCTTGCGGTAGGAGGCGATGTCGCCCGCGTACTCCGCGGCGGCGGCGCCGAGGGCGTCGGTGTACTCGGGGCTGCCCTTGTCGAGGTAGCGCGCCAGGTTGAAGACCACGGCGTCGGCGTCGAAGGGGGTGCCGTCCTGGAACTTCACGCCCTGGCGGAGGGTGAAAGTCCAGGTCCTGCGGTCGGCCGCGACCTGCCAGTCGGTGGCGAGGGCGCCGGTGACGGTCGGCGGCTTGTCGGTGCCCTTGAGCAACTCGTAGCGAGTGAGGCCCTCGTAGAGCTGGAAGGAGACAAGCCGCTTGCCCTCGAAACCCGCGCCGCCGATCACGGTGTCGGTGTTCGGCAGCTTGCCGGTGGCGCCGATGACCAGGGTCCCGCCGCGGCCGTCGCCGCCGCCCGCCCCGGTGGAGCCGCCGCCGGACCCGGCGCAGCCGGCGGCCGCGGTGAGCAGGACGGCGGCGGCCGACAGGGCGACGGCTCTGGAACGGGTACGGGCGGTGCGCGTCATGGTGTTTCCTCGTCGGTTCGGTGGTGCGGAGCGCAGAGCGGAGTCGGTCAGGGCGCAGAGCGGTGTCGGTCAGGGCGCGGAAGGGGCTGTGCCGGTGGCGGAGGGGGCGGTGCCGGTGGCGGCTTCCAGCAGGGCCCGGGTGTACGGGTGCGCGGGGGAGTCCCAGAGGCGGTCGACGGGCCCCTCCTCGACCACCCGGCCGTGCCGCAGCACCAGCACCCGGTGGGCGAGGTGGCGGACGACGGCGAGGTCGTGGGAGATGAACAGGTAGGCCAGGCCGGTGCGTTCGCGCAGCTCGGTGAGCAGGTCGAGCAGCCGGGCCTGGACACTGCGGTCCAGGGCGGATGTCGGCTCGTCGCAGACCAGCAGCTCGGGCCCGGTGGCCAGGGCCCGGGCGACGGCCACCCGCTGCAGCTGCCCGCCGGACAGCTCGCGCGGGTAGCGGGTGGCGAGCGCGGGCTCCAGACCGACCTGGGCGAACAGTCGGGCGACGGTTGCGGCACGCCCGGCGCGCGGGGTGCCGTGCAGCCGCAGCGCGAAGGCGACCGCCTCCCCGGCCCGCAGGCTCGGGTTGAGCGAGCCGCGCGGGTGCTGCGGGACGAACTGCAGCCGGCCCCGCAGCGCACGGTCGGCGCGGCCGCGCAGCCGGTACGGGTCGCGGCCGTCGAAGCGGACGCTGCCGGAGTCGGGGGCGAGCAGGCCGAGGGCGAGGCGGGCCACGGTGGACTTCCCGGAGCCGGACTCGCCGACCAGGGCGACGGTCTCGCCGGGGGCGATGGTGAGGCTGACGCCCTCCAGCGCCGTCCGGCCGCCGTAGCGCTTGCCGACGGCGTCGAGGGTGAGCAGGGGGCGCGGGGGCGTCTCGGCGCCGGGGGCGGTGTGGCGGTCGGACGCGGTGCGGTGGTCGGGCGTGCCGTGGTGGTCGGGCGTGTCGCGGTGGTCGGTCGTGCCGTGGAGGTCGGGCGTGTCGCGGTGGTGCAGGCTCATCGGCGGGCTCCCGGTTCGGCGGCCACCAGGGCGGCGGTGAAGGCGTGGCCGGGCTCGCCCAGCACCCGTTCGGCCGGGCCGAGTTCGACGATCCGGCCGGCCCGCATGACCGCCACCGTGCCGCCGATGCGGCGGGCCACCGCGAGGTCGTGGGTGACCAGCAGCAGCGCGATGCCGCAGTCGGTGCGCAGGGTGGCGAAGAGGTCCAGGATCCGGCCGCGGACCAGGGCGTCCAGCGCGGTGGTCGGCTCGTCGGCGATCAGCAGTTCCGGGCCGCAGCAGATCGCGAGGGCGATTGCGGCGCGCTGGCGCAGGCCGCCGGAGAGCTCGTGCGGGTACGCCCGGGCGACTCGCCCCGGATCCGGGACGCCGGCGGTGGCGAGCAGCCCGGGGACGGCGGCGCGGGCGGCCCGGCGGCCGTCGGCGATCCGGTGTCGGCGCAGCACCTCGGCGAGTTGCGGGCCGATCCGGCGCAGGGGGTCGAGCGAGGCGCTCGGGTCCTGCGGCACGTAGCCGATGCGCCGGCCGCGGACGTCCGAGAACGCGCGTTCGTCGAGTGCCCGCAGGTCCGTCCCGGCGAGCCGGACGCTCCCGGTGACGGTGGCGCCCCGCCCGGGCAGGCCGAGCACCGTACGGGCGACGGTGGTCTTGCCGCTGCCGGACTCGCCGAGCAGCACCAGGGCGCCGCCGGCCCGCAGGGCGAGGGAGACCCCGTCGACGGCCCGGACGACTCCGGGGTACTCGACGCCCAGATCGTCGATCTCCAGCAGTGGGCTCATCGGATCACCTGCTTGGCGGTTCGTCGCGTCACGGCCTGGGTGGCGCGCGGCAGATGGGCCGCGGCGTCGCCGACCCGGGTGCGCAGCGCCTCGCCGAGGGTGTTGAACACGACCGAGACGGCGAGGATGACGAGGGCCGGCAGCACCGCCACCCAGGGGTGGGTGAGCAGCGAGGGCCGCAGCTCGTCCAGCATCGCGCCCCACTCGGCGGTGGGCGGGGCGACCCCGAGCCCGAGGAAGGACAGTCCGGCGGCGTACACGACGGCGAGCCCGACCAGCGAGGAGGAGTACACCAGCACCACCGGAGCCACCACGGGGGCGACCTGCCGGATCACCAGCGCGCCCCAGCCGGCGCCGCTGACCCGGGCCGCCTCCAGGTACTCGGAGGTGCGGATCCGCCGGGTCTCGGTGAACGCGACCCGGGCGACCGCCGGGGTGAGCACCACGGACAGCGCGAGCACGGTCGCGCCCAGGCCGGGGGTGAGCAGCGAGGCGACGGCGATCGCCAGCAGCACCCCGGGGAAGGCGTAGAGCACGTCCAGGGTGCGCAGCAGGGCCTGTTCGGTGAACCGGCCGCCGAGGCCGGCCGTGATGCCGAGCAGGGTCCCGGCGACGGCGGCGACGGTGACCGGCACGAGCCCTCCGGTGAGCGAGGCACGCCCGGCCCAGATCAGCCGGCTCAGCAGGTCGCGGCCCTGCCCGTCGGTGCCCAGCGGGTGGCCGGGGCTGCCGGGGTCGAGCAGCCGGTCCGCGAGCCGCCCGGCGGCCGGGTCGTACGGGGCGACCAGCGGCGCGGCGAGGGCGAGCAGGACGAGCAGCACGGCGAGGGCGCCGGGGACGACCAGGCCGAGGTTCCGGCTGGTCCGTCCGGTCCACGGGGTCGACGTCATGTCAGGTCCTCACTCGCGGGTCGATCGCCGCGTGCCCCGCGTCCACCAGGATGTTGACGCCGACGAACGCCACCGCCACCACCAGCACCCCACCCTGCACCAGGGGCAGGTCACGGGCGGTGAGCGCGTCGTACAGCAGCCGGCCGACGCCGGGCCAGGCGAACAGGGTCTCCACGAAGACCACCCCCTCCAGCAGGTAGGCGAGTTGCAGGCCGCCGATGGTCAGCAGCGCGGGCGAGGCGTTGTGCACGCAGTGCCGCAGTACGGCGGCCGGGCGCAGGCCGCGGGCCCGCAGCGAGTCGGCCAGCTCACCGGCCAGGACGGTGCCCAGCGACGCCCGGAACACCCGCGCGGTGAGCCCGAGCGGCACGAGCGCGGCGGCGACCGCCGGCAGGACCAGGTGGCGGGCCAGGTCGGCCGGACCGCCGGAGCCGAACGCGTCGTGCGTGCCGCCGGCCGGCAGCCAGCGCAGCCCGACCGCGAAGACGGCGATCAGCAGCAGCGCCACCGAGTACTGCGGGGCGGACACCGCGAGGGTGGACAGCGCGCCGGAGATCCGCCCGCCGGGGCCGCGCGGACGCACCGCACCGAGGGCGCCGAGCGCCACCCCGCCGACCAGCACCAGGAGGAACGCGGCCGCCGTCAGGGTGAGCGTCTGGCCGAGCGCGGGGAGCAGCAGGCCGGCGACAGGGCGCTGGCCGGAGATGGACGTGCCGAGGTCGCCGGTGAGCGCGTGGCCGAGCCAGTCCGCGTAGCGCACGGGCAACGGCTGGTCCAGGCCGAGCCGTTCGGTGAGCACCCGACGGGCCTCGGGCGGTGCGCCCGGGCCGAGGAAGGCGGCGACCGGGTCGCCGGGGACGAGCGCCACGGTCGCGAAGACGACGGCGGTGACGCCGAGCAGCGTCGGGACGGCCAGCAGGAGTCGGCGCACCAGGAACCGGGTCACCGGTCGACCCTCCGGGGCGGGGCGCCGGACGGGCCGGCGGCGGGCCGGTGGGGCGGGGCGGGCATGGCGCTGCTGCTCCTTCGGGAGTCGTGCGGGAGTTCTGCGGGACTTCTGCGTGAGTTCTCGGGCGGGGGTTCGGGAATGCCGGGCCGTCATTTCGGCTGCTTGGCAGCGGTGTTCGGAGTGTGGGCGGGGCTGCCCCTGCGGCGTCGGGACACCGTCGCCGCGACGGCCGAGGTCGCTTGGAGGAGCGTTGCGGACGCACGGCCCCGACAGCCAGTCAGTTCCTGATGCTGTTACCTCCGGTCACAGGATCCGTGGTGGCCGGAGTACCGCTGCCCCGGCCGCCGAGGCCCGGTCCCGTCCTTGACCTGCACAAGGAACCGGACCTAGGGTTTCCCGCATGGCTATTCGGCGGACCGACTTCACCTTGGTCGGGATCGGCGGCTCGTGGCACCGCAGGTGCTTCGACGAGTTCTGTCGATCGCGCGCACCGCGCTGACCGCCCCGGTCCACACCCGCCGCGGTCGGCGCTCCCTCCTCACCCCGGATCCCTGCCCGACGCCTGTCCGCGTCGCCGGCGGATCCCTGTCGCAGCAGATCGCGTCCACGGGGCCGACCAGCCACCAGCTAGGGGGACCGCATCGCCATGCCCTACCACAGACGTCCAGCCTCCGCTCCCGGAGGTGCCCGATGGCAGCAGTGAGCACCTTCGCCGCCCCGGCCGGCCCGCGCGGCCGCCGGCTTCCCGCCCGCCGCGCCGCCTGTGGCGGCACCGGCCCGGGGGACGCGCCCGCCACGGGACCGGCCCGTCCGCACGCCGAGATCGACAACCCGCTCGACCTGATCGCCGGTCACCAGCTGCTGGCCGAACCGGCACCGCCGGCCCCGGGCCGGGCGGACGCCGGGTGCGGCTGCGGCCACCCGAGTTGCGTGGACGAGGAACGCGACCGCACCGGGCTCGCCCGGGTGTTCCTGGTCGAACGGCACTCGGTGGCCAGCGCCGGGCTGCGCAGCGTGCTGGCCACCGCGCCCGGACTGACGGTGGTCGGCTCCACCGGCGACCCGCTGCGCGCCGTCGTGGCCGTGCACCGCATCGCCCCCGACATCGTGCTGCTCGGCCGCGGCGCGAGCCTGGAGGAGGACCTGGCGGCCGTGGTGGCGCTGCGCGGACCGGACGGGGCCCCTGACGCCCGGGTCCTGCTGCTGCGCCGGGCCGAGTCGACCGCCGAGGCGAGCCGGATGCTGCTGGCCGGAGCCGGCGGCTGCTTCCCGCTCGACCTGGCCGGGGAGCGGATCATCGGCGCGGTCCAACTCGTGGCAGCCGGCGGGTCGGTGTTCCTGCCGGCACCGCCGCCCGCCCGGATCCACGCGGCGTCTCCCGGGCGGCACCTCGGCGAGCTGCCGCCGCAGCAGGCCGGGCTGACCGAACGCGAACGGGAGGTGCTGGTCAAGCTCGGGCACGGGCTGAGCAACGCCGAGATCGGGCGCGAACTGGCCCTCGCCGAGGCCACCGTGAAGAAGCACCTCACCCAGGCCATGCGCAAGATCGGGCAGCCCGACCGGCTGCGCGCCGCGCTCTACGCCCACCGGCACGGGCTCGCCGGGTAGTTCCGTCGCCGTACACGTCCGTCGCCGCACACGCACCGCCCGAGGGCGGGCCCCGCCAGGACGCGGGGCCCGCCCTTCGTCGTGCCCGGGCTCCTGGCGGGTGCGGTGCGAGGCGACCTTCGGAGCATCCGAACGGCGACGATCGGCGCCCTGGCCGGCGCCGTTCGGGGCTACCGGGGCGCGCGGACCGCTTCGTAGCGTGGCGGGAACGACGACGACACGACGGTCCGACGGATCGTTCAGCCGAAGGGAGATGGCCCGATGGGGGGTGTGTCCGACGGGACCGGCGGTCCGACCGGCGCCGGTGGCCTGGGGGGTGGCCGGGCCGGTGGCCGGGCGGTCGGCGAGGCCGGCCCGCGTACGGTGGTCCTGCCCGCCGGGAGCCGAAGCCCCGGCCCGGAGCAGCCGAGGTCCCCGTACCGCGCGATGCCGGACGCCGAGCGGTCCGCGCTCTGGCGGCAGCGGCTGCACGAGGCCGAGGCCGGGCTGACGCGGTACCTGGTGTCACGCGGGGACGAACTGCACCTCACCGACTGGTTCGTCCTGCAGTCCGAGCTGTTCGCCGACCTGCCCGAGCCGGACGCGCCGGCCGTCGAGTGGCAGCGGGTGTTCTTCCGCGACCAGGCCCTGATGGAACGTTTCCTCGTCGTCCGCTACGGCGAGCAGGTACTCGGGGACTGGGCCCGGTCCAACGCCGAGGTGCACCGCGACGTCGAGCCCGACCACGGCCGGGGCGCCGCCGACCCGATCCACCGGATCGCCCGGCAGGCCGAACTGTACGGCTCCGACTACGAGTTCGACGACGATGCGCCGCCCGGACCGGAACGCGCGGCGCTCACCATCACGCACTGCGCGATCTGGGACTACCGCGAGAAGGCTCGGCGCTCGGGCGTCCGGCTGACCCTCGCCTCGCCCTGCACCTACTGCACCGAGGCGCTGTCCGCCAACATCCGTGCCAAGGGCTACCGGCCCGCGCACCGCCTGACCCACGGCCCGACCGGCCACGGCTGCCGCTGGGAGTCCACGACCGCGACCGCGACCGGGCCCGCTGAGATCGCCGGGCCCGCCGAAGCCACCGAAGTCACCGAAGCCACCGGGCCCGCCTCGACGGACGCGACCGCCGAGCCCACCGGGCCCGCCGCGCCCACCGCCACCGACGAACCCGGGGAGTCCTGACATGTGCGGCATCACCGGCTGGATCGACTGGGACACCGACCTGCTCCACCAGGCGCGGACCGTCCGGGAGATGACCGCCACCCTGGCCTGCCGCGGCCCGGACGCGGACGGCGTCTGGCTCTCCCGGCACGCCGCCCTCGGCCACCGCCGGCTGTCCGTGATCGACCCGGACGGCGGCGCCCAGCCGCTCGCCGACCGCCCCGGACCGGACACCGCGGCCGTCCTGAGTTACAACGGCGAGCTCTACAACCACCGCGAGCTGCGCACCGAACTGGAGGCCCTCGGGCACGTCTTCCGCTCCCGCTCGGACACCGAGGTGGTGCTGCGGGCCCACCTCCAGTGGGGCAAGGACGCACCGGCCAGGTTCAACGGCATCTTCGCCTACGCCCTCTGGGACGCCCGGCGCGAGGAACTGCTGCTGGTCCGCGACCACCTCGGCATCAAACCGCTGTACTGGCACGCCCACCGCAGCGGCGTCCTGTTCGGCTCCGAGCCGAAGGCGGTGCTCGCCAACCCGCTGTTCCGCGCCGAACTGGACGCCGAGGGCATCGCCGAACTGTTCGCGCTGCCCGCCGCGCCGAGCGCCGGCCACGGCGTCTTCCGCGGCCTCCACGAGGTCCGGCCCGGCCAACTGGTGGTCGTCGGCCGTGCCGCCACCCGGGAAGTGCGGTACTGGCGGCTGGAGTCCGCCGAGCACCGGGACGACGCCGCGACCACCCGGGCGACCGTCCGGGAACTGCTCGCCGACGCCGTCGAACGGCAGCTGATCAGCGACGTGCCGCTGTGCACCCTGCTCTCCGGCGGCGTCGACTCCAGCGCCGTCACCGCGCTGGCCGCCGCCGCCCGCGAACGGGCCGGCCAGGGCAAGATCACCAGCTTCTCCGTCGACTTCCCCGGCAGCGCCGAACGCACCCCCGACGCCTGGCGGACCACCCGCGACGCCCCCTACGTGGAGGCCGCCGCCGAGCACATCGGCACCCTGCACACCACCGTCCTGGTCCCCGACGACGACCTGCTGGACGCCCGCGACGCCGTCCTGCGCGCCCGCGACCGCCCCGGCTGGGGCGAGATGGACGCCTCCCTGCACCTGCTCTTCCGCGAGGTGCGGCGGCGCTCCACCGTCGCGCTCTCCGGCGAGGCCGCGGACGAGATCTTCGGCGGCTACCCCTACTTCCACGACGCCGACGCCCTCGCCGCCCCGACCTTCCCGTGGCTGCACGGCAGGGCCACCCCGGCGGACCTGCTGCGCCCGGACGTCCGGGCCGAGGTGCGCCCCGAGGAGTACACCGCCGCCGCGTACCGGCGCTCGCTCGGCGAAGTGCCGCGGCTGCCCGGCGAGTCGGCCCGCGACGCCCGGATCCGCGAGGTCTTCCACCTCGCGCTCACCCGCTGGCTGCCCCCGCTGCTGGACCGGGTGGACCGGGTGTCGATGTCGGTCGGCCTGGAGGTCCGGGTGCCGTTCTGCGACCACCGCCTGGTGGAATACCTGTGGAACGTCCCGTGGGCGCTCAAGGCACCGGACGGGCGGGCCAAGGGGCTGTTCCGCGACGCCGTCCGGGACCTCCTCCCGCCGCAGGTCGCCGACCGGCCCAAGAGCGGCTACCCGTCCACCCCCGCCGTGCGCTACACCGAGGTGCTCACGGCCCGGGCCCACGAGCTGCTGGCCGACCCGAACGCGCCGGTCTTCGAGCTGGTCGACCGCGACCTGGTGCGTCGGCTGCTCGCCGAGGGCCGACCGCTGCCCAGCCCACGCACCGCGCCGAACCCGGTCGGCGGCCTCGACCACCTGGTCCAGGTCGACGAGTGGCTGCGCGCCTACCAGGTGGGGTTGCGATGAGCGGCGCCCTGACCCGAGCAGCCGGGAAAGCCGCCGGGCACGCCACCGACCAGGCCACCGAGGAGGAGTTCCGGGCCGCCTCCCGCGGCTGGACCAGCGGGGTCGCGGTCGTCACCACCCGCGCGGGCGAGGAGGTCTTCGCCAAGACGGTCTCCTCCTTCAGCACCCTCTCCCTCGACCCGCCGCTGGTCACCGTCGCGATCGGCCGGCACAGCCCGCTCGTGGCCGCCGCCCGGGCCTCCGGGCGGTTCGGCCTCTCGATCCTGACGGACCGTCAGGCCGCCGTGGCCCGGCGGTTCGCCACCCCCGGGGCCGGACGCTCGCTCGGCGCCTTCGCCGCCGTACCGACGCGGACCGCCGCCACCGGCGCCCCGGTCGTCGAGTCCGCCCTGGCCTGGTTCGACTGCCGGCTGCACGCGGCCCTGCCCGGCGGCGACCACACCATCCTGGTCGGCCGGGTCGCCGCCGCGGCCCGCGACGACGGCGAACCCCTTCTCTACCACGACGGCCAGTACCGCCTACTGGCCCCGAAACCCTTGAACACCAACGGAGTTGGCGCATGACACTGCTGGACACCGCCGCCGGTCGCGGCGCGCCCGCCACCGCCCGAGGCCTGCTCACCGGAGACCGCTACCGGGCCGAACTCGACGACGGACGTGAGCTCTACCTCGACGGCCGACGGATCGCGAACCCTGCCGAGCACCCCGCGTTCCGCCCGGCCGTGGACGAGCTGTCCCGGCTGCTCGACCTCCAGCACGACCCCGACCACCGCGACCTGCTCACCTGGCAGGACCCGGACAGCGGCCTGCGGCTGGCCCGCGCCTACCAGCCCCCGCGCACCCTCGACGACCTCCGAATCCAGCGCCGCAGCGCCGAGTTCTGGCACGCCGAAGCACTCGGCCAGCAGGGCCGCTCGCCCGCGTTCATGGCCTCCATCGCCGTCGGCGTCTACGACTTCCGGCACCGGCTGGCCGAGGCAGACCCGCGCTTCGGCGCCAACGCCGAAGCCTGGTACCGCCACTGCGCCACCAACGACCTCGTCCTGTCGCACGCCCTGGGCGACCCGCAGATCGACCGCTCCGCCGACCCGCTCGACGACCCCGACCTCGCCCTGCGCGTCATCGAGGAGAACGACCGGGGCATCGTGGTCCGCGGCGCCAAGCAGCTCACCACCCTCGCCCCGCTCGCCCACGAGGTGCTGGTCTACCTCTCCGCCTCCTTCACCGAGGGCCGCGGCGAACAGTTCGTCACCTGGTTCGCCCTGCCGCTCAACACCCCCGGACTGGTCACCCTCGCCCGCGAGCCGCTCGGCAGCGCCCCCTGGGGCCACGCCCACCCCCTCGGCGCGCGGTACGACGAGCAGGACGCGATGCTCTTCTTCGACGACGTCCTGGTGCCCTGGGACCGCGTCTTCCTGCTGCGCGACGCCGGCCTCGCCCGGCTCGGCCTCGGCCGGATCAACGCCTGGAGCGCCTACATCGGCCACATCCGCTACCGCGAACGGCTGCGCACCCTGCTCGCCACCGCCACCCTCGTCGCCGAGTCGATCGGGGTGGACGGCTTCCGCAACATCCAGGAGGACCTCGGACGCCTCGCCGGGTACGCCGAACTGACCGAGTACTTCCTGGACGCCGCCGAAGCCCGCGGCGGCCCCACCGACGGCGGCCTGTTCGCCCCCGGCGACACCGCCGCCTCCCGGGTCTGGTCGGCCGAGGTGGCCGGCAGCGCCGTCGAGATCGTCCGCCGGATCGGCGCCTCGGGCCTGCTCATCCAGCCCACCGCCGCCGACCTCGCCCACCCCCGGCTGCGCCCGCACCTGGACCGCTACATGCGCGGGCGCGGCATCGACGCCGAACGCAAGTCCCGGCTGTTCCGGATCGCCTGGGAGCTCACCGGCGACGGCTTCGGCCAGCGCCAGGACCTCTACGAGTACGTGCACCGGGGCGACCTGACCCGCAACCGGATCAACATCTTCAAGCGGTACGACCAGAGCGAGGCCCGCGAGCGCCTGCTGCACCTGGTCGACCGGCCCGCGAGCGCCGAGGAGAACCAGTCGTGAGCACGTCCGCCGTCGAGATCCAGGCCCGAACCCTCGCCGGGTACGCCGACGCCAGCCGGCTGCGCCAGGTCCAGGACCGCGACTGGGTGCTCGACCAGGTCACCGGAGCCCCCGAGACCCTGATCGACCTCGGCAGCGGGATCGGCCAGCTGCTGCAGGCCGCTCTGGAACGGTTCCCCACCCTGCGCCGCGCCGTCGGCCTGGAACGCTCCGAACACCGCATCGCCGAGGCCGCCGACCGGCTCCGGCCGTACGGCGAGCGGATCGCCCTGCACCGGGCCGACCTCACCGCGCCCGAGCCGCTGCCCTTCCGGGCCGAGGTGATCACCCAGACCTCGGTGCTGCACTGGCTGTACCCGGACGAGGAACGGATCTTCGCCTGGGCCGCCGCCCACCTCGCCCCCGGCGGCAGGTTCCTGTTCACCAGCTACCACCCCGCCCGCGACGAACACGGCCTCGGCGGCGAGGACGAACTGGTCCGCGACGCCCTGGTGGCCCTCGGCACCCCGGACGACGAGGTGCCCGGCGCCTTCGCGCGCGGCGGCGTGCTGCCGATCGCCACCCGCACCCGGACCGTCGAGGACCTCGCGGCGGTGATCGGCCCGCACCTCGCGGTGGCCGGCCACCTGGAGCGCGACGCCGTCGTCACCGTCGACAGCGCCGAGCAGTACGAGCACTTCCACGCCGCCACCTTCGGCGACTACTACAGCCGCCTGGTACCGGCCGACCGGCGGGCCGCGTTCTTCCGCGCCGTCGGCGAGAGCGCCTGGCGCCGGCAGCGGGAGCGCGGACACGTCAGCCACATGGCCGTCCGGCTCTGGACGCTGACCCCCCGTTAGCCCGCTTCCGTTAACAGCATGTGTAGCCCGCCGCTCACCCCTGGGACGAGCGGCGGGCTGCGCCTACGCTGGGGCCATCACCCCGAGAAGAAGAAGCCGAGGAGCCCACCCGTGTCAACTCCCCCCACCGGACGGGAACTCGGCGCCTTCCTGCGCGCCCACCGCGAACTCCTCAAGCCGGCCGACGTCGGCCTCACCGCCACCACCCGCCGCCGCACCCCCGGCCTGCGCCGCGAGGAGGTCGCCTCCCTGTCCGGGGTCGGCCTGGCCTGGTACACCTGGGTCGAGCAGGGGAGGGTCGCCGCGTCCCGGCAGGTGCTGGAGGCGATCGCCCGCGTGCTGCGGCTGGACGACGCGGGCCTGCGGCACGCCCTGCGCCTGGCCGGCTACCACGAGCCCGCCCCGGCCGCCGGCCCGGACGGCGCCGACCGGATCGCCGGGGCCATCCAGCCCGTCCTCGACTCCTGGCCCGCCAGCCCCGCCGTCCTGCTGGACCGCCACTTCGACCTGCGCGGCTGGAATGCCGCGTGGGCGGCGCTCTGGGGCTCGCCCGAGTTCGTCCCCGCCGACCGGCGCAACCTGATGTGGGTGATGGCCGCCCACCCGCGGGTGCGCGCGGTGCTGCGCGACTGGGAACCGCTCGCGATGAACGTCTTCCAGCACTTCCGCGCCCAGGCGGGCCCCGCCCTCGCCGCCCCCCGCACCCGTGAGGTCTACCGGCACCTGGACGAGGACGCGCCGGAGCTCCGCCACTGGTGGGGATGCCACTCGGTGGCGGAGCTGACCGTCCGCACCGTCACCGTCGAACCGGTCGGCCTCGGGCCGGTCCGGCTGACCCTGTCCTCCTTCCACCCGGTGGACGACCCCTCCGCGACGGTGCTGCTGTTCACCCCGACCGACGCCACCGACCGGGCGCGGATGACCGAACTGGTCGAGCATCCGTTGCGCGCGGTCGGCGGCGTGGAGGGGGAGCGCCGGGTCGGCTGAGCCGGACCGGCCGGTGCCTCAGGCCTTCGGTGCGGTGGGGGCGGGGGAGGTGCCGGCGGTGGCGGCGGCGTGGCGCATCCCCAGGCTGACCGCCAGACCGCCGAGCGCGGCCAGCAGCGCGAGACCGGCGCCGATGAGCAGCGTGCCGTCCGCAACGTCGCCGAACGTACCCACCGCCCAGGCGCCGAGCCCGGTGCCCGCGTACATGGTCGACGTCAGCCATGCACTGGAGGTCGCACGCAGCTCCGGGGCGATGGTGCCCGCCAGCGTCTGCTGGTCCGTCACGAAGCCGCCCGAGGCCAGGAACCACACCGTCACCCCGGCCAGGGCGAGCACCAGGCCCGGCCCCTTGGCCGCCACCGCGATGCCCAGCGCCAGCAGGACGCCCCACAGCGGCAGCAGCGGCAGGTCGGACCGCCCGGCGGTCCTGGCCCGGTCGCCGAGCCGCCCGCCGACCAGCGAGCCGGCCACGCTGCCCGCACCGACCAGCACACCCACCAGGCCGAGCGCCTGGACCGACAGGTCGAAGCGCTGCACCAGCACCGCGCCGAGGAAGGTGTAGGCGCCCAGGTTGGCCGCGTTGAACACCGTGTTGACCAGCAGGGCGCGGCGCAGCGTCGGATCGGCCCAGCCCGCCAGGATCGCCCGTACGGCCCCCACCCGCGGCGCGGGCGCCTGCGCCGTACGGCCCCTGACCTGGCGCAGCAGCAGCGGCACCGCCGCGGCGGTGCCGACGGCCAACGCCCAGAACGCCGAGCGCCAGCCCGCCAGCCCGGCCAGGAAGCCGCCGAGCGGCACACCGATCACCTGCCCGCAGGAGAACAGCGCCATCCCGAGGCCCAGCGCCCGCCCGCGCACCGCCTCCGGCGCGGTCTCGGCGATGTGCGCCCAGATCGCCGGCCCGGCCGCGGCCGCCGCCAGCCCGGCCACCGCACGGGACACGACCAGCAGGGTCAGCCCGGTGGACAGGGCCGCCGCCGCGTTGGACAGGACGAACAGCAGGGTGCCCACGACGAGGGTGCGGCGGCGGCCGAACCGGTCGCTCAGCAGCCCGAGGAAGGGCGCCGCGACGGCGTACACCAGTACGTAGGCGGTGACGCTGGAGGCGGCGGCGGCCTCACTGGTGTGGACCGAGTCCGCGATGGTCGGCAGCAGCGGCGAGACCAGGAAGGTCTCCGTGCCGAACAGGAACAGCAGGAGGAACACCCCGGCGTAGCGCCACCGGTCGAAGCCCCGCGCGGCCGTGTCCAGGGGCGGGACGTCCTCGGCCCGGTCGGGCAGGGGCGGGTCGGAGATGCTGCTCACGGCGAAGTACCACCTTCACGTACGGTGGCGCGGCCGGGCCCTCGGACGGCGGGCGGAAGCGGCCGCGCGACGGCTGACAGGACGTCCGATACGGCCATCCTGCGGACCGTCCCGAGGCCCAGCCAGACAGGCGGTGATCCTGTGACTCCAGCTCACAGGCTCGGCCCGGCACGCGGCTCCGGCGGGTGCGGTGGAACAGCACCGGCGGGGGCTACGCCTGGCCGTCGGGCGTGCCGACGGTGAAGAGGCTGCGGAAGTACGAGGGGTCCACCCCCTCGTCCACCATCCGCCCCTCGGCCTCCACCCAGGCGTGCGCGCCGAACGGCGGCCGGGCCCGGACCCCCACCACCCAGGTGGGCCAGGTGCCGTGAGCCCGGCAGATCAGGACCGTCGCCAGTGAGCGTGGCAGGCAGCCCTCGAAGGCCGCGCAGCGCAGGCTGACCGCGACGACGGCGTTGCGGGCCGCCTCCGCCTCGGCGTAGCTCGCCGGGCGGGCGCCCTTGCCCAGCCGGGTCAGCAGTGCCCGGATCCTGGCCGGCGGCTTGCGGGCGAGCAGCCGGGCCAGGCCCACGGCCACCTTGGCGACGAGTTTCTGGCTGACCGTCAGCTTTGGTCCCGTCCTGGCGGGCACCACCGTGTCGCTCACGCGACGACGACCTTGAGCGCCACCAGCTTGGTGACCAGCCGCTCGACGTCCTGCCGGGCCCGGTCCGATGCGACGTCGAAGGTGGCCGTCAGCCGCTCGGCGGCCTGCTCGACGGTGCCGCCGTCCACCAGCGCCTGGAAGGCCGCGGCGGCGGTCCCGTTGAGCTGGAAGTAGCGGCCGTCCCGGCCGTCCAGCAGCACGATGCCGTACTCGGTGTCGGCGGTGGATACGTCCGGGTGAAGCGTGAAGGTCATGCTGGTCTCTCTCGTCGTGGTCGGGCGCATTCCGGCCTTCGGGCGCGTTCCGGCGGGGCGGAGGGCGGCGGTTCCGGCAGGGCCGGCTGGGCGGAGCGGGCTCAGGCGAGCCGGTCCCTGGCCCAGAGTTCGGTGCTCAGAGCCACGGGCATCCGCCCCGCGTGCGTGGCGCTCGCGTACGGGCGGCGGCACAGTTCGCGCAGCGGGGCCGGGTCGACCAGCCCCAACTCCGCCAGCCGGGAGGTCTGCCAGAGCCGGTCGAGTTCGAGCCGGTGCCGGGCGAAGCCCTCGGCGGCGATCATCGCGCCGTCCGCCTTGGTGCGCCGCTCCAGCACCCGCCGGGGCAGCACGCCGGCCATGGCACTCTTGATCAGCGGCTTGAACTCCCAGGGCGTGACCCGCTCTTCGGGCCGCGCCGCGAGGCAGGCCGCGATCACCCGGTCGTCCAGGAACGGCGAGGAGCCGCTGTACCCCGGCTGGGCGACCACCTGGTGCAGCGACCGGACCAGCAGCCCGGCGTCCTGGATCGCGGCCAGGTCGCTGTGCCGGCCGCGGCTCGGGTCGAGCGGGCGGGCGCGCTCGGCGGCGGCGCGCAGTTCGGCGGTCACCAGCTCCGCCGCTTCGGGCGTCAGCCAGTCGGGGAAGGCCGGTCCGCCGCCCCAGTCGAAGACGCGGTTGCGGCGCCGGACCCGGCCCGAGGTGAGCGCGTTCAGCTCGGCCGTGAACCAGGAAGGGTAGGAGCTGCCGTCCAGCAGGGTGCGCAGTGAGGCCCCGAGGTCCAGTCGGCTCAGCTGGCGGATGGTCCGGAGCCGCCGCAGGGCCATCAGCGGATGCCGGCGCAGCAGGTCGTGGTAGTAGGCGAAGTGGCCGGTCAGCGCCTGGTCGCCGCCCAGTCCGTCCAGGTGCAGGGTGGATCCGTGCTCGACGGCGAGCTCCCGCATGGCCCGCAGTCGGGGCGTGCTCAGCAGGGCGACGCTGGGCTCGTCGGTGACTGCCTCGAGGTCGGTCAGGCCCGCGAAGAAGCCCGGCACCTCGTGGCTCCCGAACACGACGTGCTTGAGGTGGGGCAGTTCGGCGGCGGCGAGCTCGGCCCAGTGGAGGTCGTCGTCGGCCTGGTCGTCGTTGGCCATCGTGAACCCGACGACAGGCGTGTCCTGCGCGGCCAGCGCGAGCAGCGAGGTGGAGTCCAGGCCGCCGGAGAAGTCACCGGTCAGCCGGGTGGTGAGGGCGAGCCGTGCGTCGACGGCGGCGGCCAGTTCCGTGCGCAGCGCCACCGCGGCCTCGGCCAGGGAGAGTTCGGCCTGCGGTGACCGCCACCAGGGGTGCACCGTGGCACCCCGGCCGTCCGTCGGTACCGACAGCCAGCTGCCGGGCGGGACGGTTTCGACGCCCTGCCAGAGCGAGCGTTCGGGCAGCGGGTGGGGCAGGTTCTCCAGCAGGCGCAGCGCGAGTGCGCCCACATCCGGTGTGGAGCCGATCAGTTCGGCCAGCAGGTCGGTCCGGTCGGCGGCGACGGTCAGCCCGTCCAGGCTGCCGTGGCTGATCCGGCGCAGCCCCGAGGCGGTGCCCTGTACCCGCAGTCGCCCGCCCACCGAGGCGATCAGGTGGTAGCTGCCCGACCAGCGCAGTGACAGCTCGTCCAGCTGGGCCGGGTCGGTGATGCGCTCCACCTGGGCGTCCAGGTCGGCCTGGGTGGCGGAGCAGACACCCACGACGGCGAGAACGGTGTCACCCGCCTCGGCCTTCAGGAACTGTCCCGCGCTGATCCGGCCGGCCAGACAGGGCCGGCCGGATCGGTGCGACATGAGCGGCGTGGCATCCGGTGGAAGCCGGTCGGCGGCGGCGACTGCCCTCTGCTGGTCCGGGAGGACCACGAAGTACTGCTCACCAAAATCCACCGAACCGGCTCCCCCTTGACGGATTGGCGCGCCACGTCACTCATGGCGCGGATTTACCAGAAGCTACGCGGGATGGTGGTCACCCACGGTTCGCCGCCGACGAAACCCATGTAGCCGGTGTCCTCGGCGAAAGAGCCCACCTCGAAGACCTCGGGGGTCTCGTAGGCCTGGAGCTCAGGGGTCTCCACGGAATTGTTGTCCATGACAGTCTCCTCCCTCATGATGCGAAACACGTCCGGGTGGGACAGAACGCTCGGAGAGCGTTCCTTGTTCGCGGGGGTCGGTAGTGCGGCGGCCGAGGTCAGAGCACATGCAGGGCGGCAAATCGACCGATAGCGCCCGACGCTGCTCACCCAAGGACCGGAGCCGACGACAACCGATGTCCAGTCAGCTGGTGCGAAATGCTTTCAGGACCATTTTCACCCCCGTGACGGTCTCCCTGACGCGGATCCGACAGTACCCACGAGATCTTCAGTAGGCAACCGTCAATATGGTGAGTTGACGTCACATCAGGTTCTCGCGGCGGCTCTTCCCGGAGGCCGTTCGGGGGAAATTCGCTCTCGGTGACGGCCTCGCTGCCTCTACCCTGCCTCCATGGACGAGTCCCGTCCGTGTCCGATTCGCTCCGAGCCCCACCTGCATGTTCCACGTCGGCGGTGCGCGCTCGGCTCTGTACAACTGGGCGACGGCACGACAGCGGGGCGGCACGTTCGTCCTGCGGATCGAGGACACCGACGCCGCCCGCAACAAGCCCGAGTGGACCGCGGGCATCGTCAGCGCGCTCGCCTCGATCGGCATCCACGAGGGCGATCCGGCCTTCGAAGGCCCCTCCTTCCAGTCCGCCGCCGTCGAGCGGCACCGCTCGGCCGCGGAGAAGCTGTACGCCGCCGGGCGGGCCTACTACTGCGACTGCACCCGCGAGCGGCTCGCCGAGCGGACCGGCTCCGCCCAGCTCGGGTACGACGGGTTCTGCCGGTGGGCGCACCTGCCCGTGATCGTGAACGAGAAGCGGCAGAAGCTGTCCAAGCGCCGCGACAAGGTGGCCCTGGAGGACTACCTGACGGAGGGCTACCTGCCCGAGGCGATGGTGAACTACCTGATTCTGCTCGGCTGGGGGCCGAAGGACGACGTCGAGATCCGCCCGTACGCCGAGCTGGAGCAGCTGTTCCGGGTGGAGGACGTGAACGCCGCCTCGGCGTACTTCGACGTGGCCAAACTGCGGGCCTTCAACGGCGAGTACCTCCGGGCCATGGGGGTGGCGGAGTTCACCGCGGCGTGCGGGCCGTGGCTGGCCGCGCCGCGGGCGCCATGGCCGGCCGACGCGTTCGACGCGCGGGCCTTCGCCGCGCTCGCCCCGCTCGCGCAGTCCCGGATCGCGGTCCTGGGCGAGATCGTCGAGCAGGTCGACTTCCTGTTCCTGTCCGAGCCCGTCCGCGCCGAGCCCTCCTGGGCGAAGGCCATGAAGGGCCGGGGGAGTTCCCTCGCCCTGCTGCGCACCGCCCGGGAGCGGCTCGCCGCGGTGGCGGCCTGGGAGGCGGCGGCGCTGAAGGAGGAGCTGGCTGCGGTGGCGGCCGAACACGGGCTGAAGCTCGGAAAGGCGCAGGCGCCGGTACGGGTGGCGGTGACCGGCCGGACGGTGGGCCTGCCGCTGTTCGAGTCGCTGGAAGTCCTGGGCCGTGAGCGGACATTGGCCCGCCTGGACGCCGCCGTCGAGCGCCTGGCCTGAGGTGCCTGACTCCGACCGCTCGCCGACGTCGCGCGGAAGGGCCCGTCAGTCGGGTCCTTCCGCGCGACGCGCTCGGGCGGTCCGGTGAAGCGCGCCGGTCGAGCCGGTCAGTGCCCGGCGACCAGCTCCTCCAGTCGCGTGACCAGTGCCGCCGGGCTGGGCCGGGAGGCGATCTCGGCCTGCACCTCGCGGGCGGCCTGTCGGTGGTCCGGCGCGTCGAGCAGCCGCAGCAGGCCGTCCTTCACGGCGGTCGCGGTCGCCTCGTGCGGGGCGAGGGCCAGGCCGACGCCCCGGGCCGCGATCACGGCGGCGTTCGCCGGCTGGTCGGCGAGCCGCGGCACGACCAGTTGCGGGACGCCGTGGACCAGCGCGGTCAGCGCGGTGCCGGCTCCGCCGTGGTGGACGATGGCGGCGCAGGTCGGCAGCAGCGTGCTGAGCGGCACCCAGCCGGCCACCCGCACGTTGTCCGGCACCGGGCCCAGGGCCGCCGCCTGGTCCTCTCCCATGGCGAGGATGAGTTCGACGTCCAGGCCGCCGCACTCCTGCAGGAACGCGCTGAGCTCGTCGAGCTCGCCGGAGAGCGGCAGCACACTGCCCAGGGTCAGGCAGACCCGCGGCCGGGACGGCGCCGCCAGCGCCCACTCGGGCAGCAGCCGGCTCTCGTTGTAGGGCACGTACCGCATCGACCACTCGGCCGCGTCGTCGTGGCCTCCCATGCTCGGCGGTCGGACGTCGATCGCCGCGGCCGCGGAGGCCGGCTCGTCCAGGCCCAGCTTGGCCCGCGTGGGTTCCAGGTACTGGGCGATGGACCGGCGGTACGTCGTCGCCTGCTCGTCGCTGCCAGCCCAGGCCAGCCGGACGCTCTGCTCCACGTATGGGACGCCGAGCGCGGTGGCCACCAGCGGCCCGGCGCCCTGCTCCAGGGTGGACAGCACGAGGTCGGGCCGGAACTCCTCGGCGACCTTCAGCAGGCCCTCGGCCATCTCCTCGCCGAACAGTCCGAGCCCGCCGCGTCGGGGCCGCGGTTCGCCGGGCGGCGTCATGTTGATCGCGTGGCTGGCCGCCATGAACTCGCCGAACACGTCGCGGCCGGGGCACACGTCGACCGCCGGGAGTCCGGCCGCGACCAGCGTTTCGGCGGCCTGGCCGTTGTTGGCGACCAGGACCTCGTGCCCGGCGGTCCGCAGCGCCCAGGCGAGCGGCACGGTGGGCAGGAAGAGGCCGGAGCCCGGGGCGGCCATGGACAGTACTCTCATTGCAGGTTCCCTTCCGAAGCGTGCGCGTCGTCGACGAGCAGCCGGGGCGTTCCCGGGCTGCTGCCGTCGAGGCGTTCGACGAGGCCGGTCGTGGTGATGAGCAGGGCGGGACGCGCATCGGCGAGCATGAATGCGATGCGTTCGGCCGGATAGCCGGGGTCGATCGGCAGGTAGGCCGCGCCGGTCTTCAGGACGGCGAGCATGGCCACCACCATCTCGGTCGACCGCGGCACCGCCAGGGCGACGATGGCCTCGGGCCCGATGCCCCGGCCGCCGAGGTCGGCCGCCAGTCGGTTCGCCCGGTCGTCCAACTCCCGGTAGGAGGTGGCCTGCTGACCGTAGCGGACGGCGACTCTGTCCGGTGTGGCGGCGGCCTGTGCGGCGAACAGCTCGGCCACCGAGCGGTCCGGCACCGGACGGGCCGTGTCGTTCAGCCCGACGATCAGCCGGTGCCGTTCCTCCGCCGTCAGCACGTCGATGTCGCCGACGGCGGCGTCCGACGCACCGGTGGCGAAGCCGCCGAGCAGGTGGACGAAGCGGTCTGCGACGCGCCGGGCCGCGGCGCCGGTGAGGAGGTCCGGGCGGTAGCCGAAGCAGAGCACGAGGGTCTCGCCCGGGTGGGCGATCAGGCTCAGCGGGTAGTGGATGCTGTTGTGCGCCTCCGTGCCCGTCACGCGCACGCCGGCGACGGAGTCGACGGTCCGGTCCAGCGGGTAGTTCTCGAACACCACGAGCGAGTCGAAGAGGTCACCGTCGATGTCCGACAGGCCCTGGATCTCGGTCAGTCCGAGGTACTGGTGGGCGCCGAGCCGGGACTGCTCCTCCTGGAGCCGCGCGAACAGTCCGCCGAGGGTCTCCCGCGGGTCGATCCGGACCCGCACCGGCACGGTGTTGACCAGCATCCCGACCATGGCCTCGACGTCGCGCAGCTCGGGTGCCCGGCCGGCCACCGTGGTACCGAAGACGACGTCGTCACGGCCCGTCAAACGGGACAGCAGCAGGCCCCAGGTGCCCTGGACCACCGTGTTGACGGTCAGGCCCAGCAGCCGGGCGCGTTCGGCGACGGCCGCGGTCAGGTCCCGGGGCACGGTGACCAGCACCTGCTCGGTCGGCACTGCCGTACGGCTGTCCGCGTTCGGCGCCACCCGGGTGGCCTCCTCCAGGCTGGTCAGCGCCGCGCGCCACGCCGCCCGGGCCTGCGGAGCGTCCTGGTGGGCCCGCCAGGCGAAGAACTCCTGCAGCGGCACGGCGGCCGGCAGCGCCGACGCGCCGCCGCCGGCGCCGTAGACCTCGAAGAGCTCGCGCAGCAGCAGCCCGGTGGACCAGCCGTCCAGCACGGCGTGGTGGTTCGTCAGCACCAGCCGGAACCGGTCGGACCGGCGCCGGACCAGCGTGAACCGCAGCAGCGGGGCCGCGGCCAGGTCGAACCGGCGGGTGCGGGCCTCCCGGGTGATCCGTTCGACCTCGGCCTCCCGGTCGCCGTCGGCGACCGCGGTGAGGTCCGCCTCCTCCCACGGCAGCGGCACCTGCGACTGGACCACCTGCACGGTGTCGCCGGTGGCCCGGCGCCGGAAGCTCGCCCGCAGGGTCGGGTGGCGCCGTACCACGGCCTCCACCGACCGCCGCAGCACGGCGGCGTCGAGCGGTCCTTCCAGGTCCAGCACCACCTGGACGTTGTACAGGGCCGATCCGTCCTCGTCGTACGCCGCGTGGAACACCAGTCCTTCCTGGACGGGCGTCAGCGGGAGGACGGTCTCGATCCTGGGCGTGCGCTTCGTTGCCGTTGTCACAGGTCCCCCTCCAGGGCCAGTTCTTCCTGAAGCTGGTCGATCTCGTCCTGGGAGAGCGAGACCAGTGGCAGGTCGGAGGGGCTCTGGCCCCCCGAGTCGGGCCGCTGGGCATGGTCGACCAGGGCCCGCAGGACGCGGAACCAGGTGGCTCCCAGGTCCTCGACCTCCGCGGCCGTGAACAGCTCAGCCGCCCAGGACCACTCGGCCACGAGCACCGGCTCCGCGCCGTCGTCCTCCCGGACGAGCGTGTTGACCTCCACCGCGTGCGCCAGCGGCAGGCCCGGGTCGGCGCCGCCGGTGAACCCGCCGACCTCGTGCGCCGGCGCCCACGCGCCGGACCCGGCGGGCGTGCCGAACCGGCCGAGGTGGTTGAAGCCGATCTGCGGCACCGGCAGCCCCCCGAGCGCTTGCCGGGTGCGCGGGTTGAGGTGGCGCAGCAGGCCGTAGCCCAGACCGTGGTCGGGGATGGCGGCCAGCTGCTCCTTGACCCGCTTCAGCACCCGTCCGGTCTCGGGCCCGGCCGCCCACAGGTCCGGCCACTCGACGGCGCCCGGGTCCAGCCGGACCGGGTGGACGGTGGTGAACCAGCCCACGGTGCGGGACAGGTCCACGCCGCCGACCGCGTCCTCCTCCCGGCCGTGGCCCTCGACGTCCACCAGCACCGGCGCGGCGGGACGGCCCCGCCGACGTGACCAGTCCTGCACGGCCAGGGCCACCGCGGTGAGCAGGACGTCGTTGACCGTGGCGTGGAAGACGGTGGTCACGTCGGTCAGCAGCGCCTTGGTGGCGTCCGCCGGCAGCGTCAGCTCCACGGTGCGCCGGGAGGCCACCACGTCCCGGGCCGGGTCCGGCGCCCGGCGGCCGAGCGGCGCGTCGGCGCCGTCCAGCATCGCCGTCCACAGGCCGAGTTCCGCCGTCCGCCGGTCGCTGCCGGCCTCCTCGGCGAGCAGCCTCGACCAGCGGCGCAGCGAGGTGCCGACCGGGGCCACCGCGGTGTCGGCGCCGCGCCGCAGCGCGTCGGCGGCCTCCGCCAGGTCGCCGAGCAGGATGCGCCAGGAGACGCCGTCCACCGCGAGGTGGTGCACGGCCAGCAGCAGGTGTCCGGGCGCGGCCGGCCCTGCGTCGAGCCACACGGCCTGCCACACGGTGCCGTGCTCGGGGGCCAGCCGGTCCCAGGCGCGCTCGGCCTGGCGCCGGGCGGCCTCGCGCAGCGCGTCCCCGGTCAGCCCGGCGACGTCGTGGCGGGCGAACCGGTCCGCGAGGTCTTCGCCCGGCTCGGTGATCTCCAGGTCCCAGCGGGTGTCGTCGTCCTTGCGGTGCAGCCGCAGCCGCAGGGCCTCGTGACGGTCCACCACCGACCGCAGCGCCGCCGTGAGCGTCGGCTCGTCGATGCCGGCGGGCAGCCGGACGAACATCGACTGGTTGAACCGGTCGACCGGGCCGCCCAGTTCGCGCAGCCACTCCATCACCGGAGTCGGTGCCAGCGGCCCCGGACCGGCCTCGGTGTCCTCCTCGGCCACCGGGTCGGCCTGCTCGCGCGCCACCCTGGCCAGGTTCGCCGGGGTGCGGTGGTCGAAGACGTCCCGGGGGGTGAACTCCAGGCCCTGGCGCCGGGCCTGGCTCACCAGCTGGATCGAGGTGATGCTGTCCCCGCCGAGCGCGAAGAAGCTCTCGTCGGGCCCGACCAGCGGCACGCCCAGGGTCTGTGCGAAGAGTCCGCACAGCAGTTCCTCGCGCGAGGTCCGCGGGGCCCGGCCGGTGTCCGGGGCGTGCTCGCCCGGGTCGGCCGCCGGAAGGGCGGCCCGGTCCAGCTTTCCGTTGGCGGTGACCGGCAGCCGCTCCAGGAGGACGTAGCCGGCCGGGACCATGTAGCCGGGCAGCTCGCTCGCGGTCCGCTCCGCGAGGTCGGTGACGTCCGGTTCGGCGCCGGGACGCGGGACCACGTAGGCGATCAGCCGGGTGGTGCCCGCCGAGGTGTCGCGGGCCAGCACGACGGCCTGGGCGACGTCCGGATGGCGGGCCACCACCGCCTCGATCTCGCCGAGTTCGATCCGGTGGCCGCGGACCTTCACCTGGGTGTCGGTGCGGCCCAGGTAGTCCAGCGCGCCGTCGGGCAGCCGACGGGCGAGGTCGCCGGTGCGGTACATCCGGCTTCCCGGCGCGCCGTACGGGTCGGCGACGAAGCGGTCGGCGGTCAGCGCGGGCCGGTTGAGGTAGCCGCGCGCGACACCGGTGCCCGCCAGGTACAGCTCGCCGGGCACCCCGGCCGGGACCGGGCGCAGCCAGCGGTCCAGCACGTAGGCCCGGGTGTGCGACAGTGGGCGGCCGATGGGCGGGGCGAGCACTTGGTCGTCGGCGCACGTCCAGTCGGTGGCGTACACCGTCGCCTCGGTCGGCCCGTAGAGGTTGACGATCTCCGTACCGGGCAGCGACTGCCGGATCCGCCGCACCAGGGGCTCGGGCAGGGCCTCACCCGCCAGGACGAGCCGCCGGGCCGCGAAGGTCGGCGACGGGTCGGCGAGCAGCGCGGCCAGCGCCGACGGGACGCCGCTGATGAGCGAGCCCTGCCAGGGCCGTTCGGCCAGTTCCAGCAGATCGCGGACGATCTCCAGCTGCCCGCCGGCGGCCAGCGGGGCGAACAGCTCGAACACCGAGACGTCGAAGGAGAGCGAGGTGGCGGCCAGGACCCGCTGCAGTCCCTCGCCGCCGAAGCGCTCCACCGCCCAGCCCACCAGCGCGTTCATGGCCGCGCGCGACACGGTGACGGCCTTGGGGCGGCCGGTGGACCCGGAGGTGTAGATGACGTAGGCGAGCGAACCGTCTGGCGCGGACGGGAGGGCGCCGGACGGGAGGGTGCCGGACGGGACGGCCGCGTCGCCGGGCGTGCCGGGGTCGTCCAGCGCGAGCCGCGCCAGTCGGTCCGCCGGCGGCAGCCCCGGCACCTCCTCGCCGCTGGTGAGCACCAGCACCGGCGCGGCGTCTTGGACCATGAACGCGGTCCGCTCGGCCGGGTGCCGGTGGTCCAGCGGCAGGTAGCCGGCGCCGGTCCTGAGGACGGCCAGCAGCGCGACCATCAGTTCGGCCGAGCGCGGCACCGCCACCGCGACCAGGTCCTCCGGTCCGACGCCGCGGGCCCGCAGGTGCCGGGCCAGCCGGTCGGCCCGCTCGTCGAGCTCGCGGTAGGTCAGCGTTTCGGCCGCGCCGACCACCGCGATGCGGCCGGGTTCCCGCGCCGCCCAGTCCCGTACGGCCTCGGCCACGGCGACCGGGGCCGCCGGGCGGCCGGTGTCGTTCCACTCCTCGGTGAGTTGCCGTGTCTCGGCCGGCTCCAGGGCCTCGATCCGGTCCGCCCGGGTGTCCGGGCCCGCCTCGGCGATCTCCCGGAGCAGCCGGGTGTAGCGCCGCACGATCTGCTCGGCGTCGGCGGCCGCGAACAGGTCCGGCCGGTACGTGAACTGCAGGTCGAGCGAGGGGCCAGGGGTGGCGATCAGGGCCAGCGGGTAGTGCACGTCGTTGTGCGTGCGGACGGCGCCCACCCGCAGGCCGGTCCGCGCGCCGCGGTTCAGGGCGTCCGGGTCCAGCGGGTAGTTCTCGAACACGGTGAGCGTGTCGAAGAGTTCGCCGTCGACGCCGGTCAGGCGCTGGATCTCGGCGATCCCGAGGTGCTGGTGGGCGGCGAGGCGGGACTGCTCGTCCTGCAGCCTGGCCAGCAGCCCGCCGATCGGCTCGTCGGGGCGCAGCCGCAGCCGCACCGGGACGGTGTTGATGAAGCAGCCGATCATCGTCTCGGTACCCGGCAGCTCGGGCGGCCGTCCGGAGACGGTGGTGCCGAAGACGATGTCCTCGCTGCCGGTGAGTCGGCTCAGCAGGAACCCCCAGGCGGCCTGCACGACCGTGTTGAGCGTGACGCCGTACTCCCGGGCCCGCCCGGTCAGCGCGGCGGTGACGGATTCGGGCAGCCGGACGGAGCGGGAGTCGGGCTGGACGGAGGCGTGCACGTCACCGTGCGGAGCCAGCCGGGTCGGCGCGTCGAGTCCGCCGAGCGCCGCCTGCCACGCCTGCTCGGCCGCGGTACGGTCCTGGCCGGCCCGCCAGTCCAGGTAGGTGCGCCAGGAGCCGGCCGGCCGCGCCGGTGCGTCGGCGCCCCGGGTGCCGTAGTGGGCGAACAGCTCCTGCAGCAGCAGGGGCATCGACCAGCCGTCCAGGACGATGTGGTGGTTGGTCACCGCGAGGGTGTGGCGGCCTTCGCCGAGGCGCAGCAGCGTCAGGCGCAGCAGGGGTGCCTCGGCCAGGTCGAAGCGGCGGCTCAGGTCGTCCCGGAGCGCCGCCTCGGCCTGGGCGGCCCGCTGCTCGGGGTCGAGCCCGCTCAGGTCCAGGTACCGCCACGGCACCGGGACCTCGGCCCGGACCACCTGGACCAGGCCGCCGCTCGCCCGGTGCCGTACGCAGGTGCGCAGCACCGGGTGGCGGCGCAGCAGGGCCTCGGCGGCCTCGCGCAGCGTCCCGGGATCGATCTCGCCGTCCAGGTCGAGGGCGATCTGGACGTGGTAGACGTCCGGCGCGTGGTCGTCGTACGCGGCGTGGAAGGCCAGGCCCTCCTGGAGCGGCGTCAGCGGCAGGACGTCCTCGACGTCGGGGCAGACGGCCTCGATCTCGTCGATGTCCTGCTGGTCGAGCCGGGTGAGCGGGAAGTCGGACGGCGTGTGGCCGCCGGCGCCCGGTCGGCGGGCGTGGGTGGCCAGCGCGCGCAGGGCGGTGGACCAGGTGTCGGCAAGGTCGCGGACCTCGTCCTCGGTGAGCAGGTCCGCGGGCCAGGACCACTCGGCGGACAGCCGGGGGCCGTTCTTCCCGTTCTCCCCGTCGTGCCCGTCCTTCCGGCCCTCGCCGTCCTCGCCGTCCTCGTGGACGAGCGCGTTGATCTCCAGCGTGTGGGCGAAGGGCGTGCCGGGGTCGGTGTGTCCGGCCAGTGCGCTGCCGTCGCGCACCGGAGTCCAGGTGCCCCGGCCGCGGGTGGTGAGGGAGCGGCCGAGGTAGTTGAAGAGGACGTCCGGGCTGCCGAGGTCGGCCAGGGCCGTGGCGGCCTGCGGGTTGAGGTGGCGCAGCAGCCCGAAGCCCAGTCCCTTGCCGGGCACCGCCGCCAGCTGCTCCTTGACCGAGCGCAGCGCCGTTCCGACGGCCTGGCCAGTAGCCCAGGTCCCGGCCGGTTCGGTCACGCCGGGGTCGAGGCGCACCGGGAAGAGGCTGGTGAACCATCCGACGGTGCGGGACAGGTCGGCTCCCGGGACGGTCTCCTCCTCGCGGCCGTGCCCCTCCAGGTCGACCAGCACCGGCGCGGTCTCGTGCCCGCGCCGCCGGCGCCAGTCCTGCAGGGCCAGGGCCAGGGCGGCGAGCAGGACGTCGTTCGCGCCGGTGTGGAAGGCGGTGGTCACCTCGGTGAGGAGCGCCGCGGTGGTGTCGGCGTCGACGGAGGACACCAGGGTGCGCCGGGTGGCGAGGACATCCCGGGTGGGATCGAGCGCGCGTGCGCCGAGCGGGGCGGTGGCGCCGGAGAGCGTCTCCCGCCAGTGGTCGAGCTCGCCGACCACGTCGGCGGTGCCGGCCCGCTCGGCCAGCTGCTGCGACCACTGCCGCAGCGAGGTGCCCACCGGGGCGGGTGCGGGGCGCCCGCCCTCGGCGAGGGCGGCGTAGGCGTCGGCCAGGTCGGGCACCAGGACGCGCCAGGACACCCCGTCCACGGCCAGGTGGTGGACGGCCAGGAACAGCCTGCCGCGGCGGGTCGGGCCGGCGTCGAACCAGACGGCCTGCACCAGGACGCCGCGCTCGGGGTCGAGCCGGTCGAGGGCGGCTTCCTCCCAGGTCCGCAGCTCCGCCTCGGTGGGTTCGCCGGTCTGGGTGACGGCCACCCGTTGCAGGCACCCGGCGGCGTCGACGGCGCCGGCCGGCCGTACCGTCAGCGACCACGCGTCGTCGACGTCCCGGTCCAGCCGCAGGCGCAGCGCGTCGTGGTGGTCGAGCACGGTCTGCAGGGCGTCGCCGAGGGTCTCCAGGCGCAGTCCGGCGGGCACGTCGAGACGCATCGACTGGCTGAACCTGCCGACCGGGCCGCCGAGTTCACGCAGCTGGTGGACGATCGGCAGCAGCCGAACGGGACCGACTCCGGTGCCGGGCACCGGGGCCTGGGTGTCCTGGGTACGGGCCACCTCGGCGAGCCGGGCGACCGTCCGGTGTTCGAAGACTTCGCGCGGGGTGAACAGCACTCCGGCGCCGCGCGCGCGGCTGACCAGCTGGATCGCGCCGATGCTGTCGCCGCCGTGGTCGAAGAAGCTGTCGTCGGCACCGATGCCGGGCAGGCCCAGGACCTCGGCGAACAGCCGGCTCAGCAGTTCCTCGCGCGGACCCCGGGCCGGTCGGCTGCCGCCGGTGGCGCGGAACTCCGGTGCGGGCAGGGCGCGTCGGTCCAGCTTCCCGTTGGCCGTGGTGGGCAGCGCGTCGAGCACCATGACGGCGGCCGGGACCATGTAGTCGGGCAGGTTCTCCCGCAGGTGCTCGCGCAGGGCGGCGGCGAGCCGGCCGGCCTCGCGGCCGACCGCGGGGTTGTTGGTCAGGGCCGGCGGCGCCGCCGCGGCCGGGAGGAAGACGTCGGTCAGGGCCGCGGTGGCGGCGTCCGTCCGGGAGCTCAGGAAGAGCACGTCGAGTTCGCCGTCGGAGCCCTCGCCGGACCAGGTGACCACCGTGCGGTAGCCGAGGTCTTCGCCGAGCGCGTGGAAGGTCTCGGGCAGCGGGCCGGCCGGGACGTCGCCGTCCACCGCCTGCCGGACGTCCGCCATCGGCGCCCCGGCGAACAGCTGCCGGGTGGCGGAGACCTCGGGCGCCAGGCGGGCGTTGGGCACGCCGGTGATCCGCAGCCGGGCCGGCGCGTCGGTGGCGAGCCGGTGCCGCAGCGCGGTCAGGTCGGCGACCTCGGTGCCCCAGTCCGCGTCCGGCACGTCGAGCAGCGAGACGGGCCGGTGCTCCGAGCGCTTGTGCAGGACCACGTCGTAGCGGTAGCGGCTCAGTTCGGTGTCGTAGTCGCCGCGCTTGACCCGGATGTCGACGCCGGCGAGGTCGTCGGTCTCCTGCTGGAGCGCGGTGAAGAACCGCGGGTCGACCAGGAGTTCGTTCTCCTGTCGGGTCCGCTGTTCCACGGCCCGGCGCACGGCCTGCGGGTCCGCGTCCGCCGGGCTGTGCGCGAGTTGCACACCGGTGGCAAGGTACTGACGGAGCCTCAGATCACGGACGTCTCCGAGGAACACGGCGCCGCCGGGGCGCAGCAGGCCGAGCGCTCCGCGCAGGACGGTCCCGAGGTACTCCGCGGTGGGGAAGTACTGCGCCACGGAGTTGATGACCACGGTGTCGAAGAAGTCCTCGGGCAGCCCGGCCGGGTCGTCGGCCGGCTGGGTGCGCAGCTCCACCCGCCCGGCCAGGTCCGGCCGGGTGTCGAGGTGCCGGCGCAGCGCGGCGATCGCCGCGGGGGAGAAGTCGGTCGCCCAGTACCGCTCGGTGTCCGGCGCGAGCCGGGCGAGCAGCAGGCCGCTGCCGACGCCGATCTCCAGTACCCGGCGGGGCCGGAGGGCGCGGATCGCCTCCACCGTCCGGTCGCGCCACTGCCGCATGTCCTCCAGCGGCAGCGGGCGGTCGGTGTAGCTGCTGTCCCAGCCGGCGAACTCCTCGCCGAAGGCGGCCTCGGACTGCGCGCCGTACATCGACTGGTACAGCTGCTGCCACTGGTCGACGTGCTCGCCGTGGGTCCGCTCCTGCACAGAGGCGAGGCGGTTGCGCTCGGGCACCACGTAGCCGACGAGGTACTTTCCGGACGAGCGGTCGTCGCGGGCCACCACCACCGCCTCGCCGACCTCGGGGTGCTCGCCGAGGACCGAGGCGATCTCGCCGGGTTCGATCCGCACGCCCCGGATCTTCACCTGGTCGTCGGTCCGGCCCAGGTAGGCCAGCTGCCCGTCGGCGTCCCACCGGGCGAGGTCGCCGGTGCGGTACATCCGCTCACCGGGCCGGCCGAACGGGCAGGCCACGAAGCGCTCCGCGGTGACGGTGGGCCGGCCGAGGTAGCCGCGCGCGAGGCCGGTGCCGGCCAGGTAGAGCTCGCCGGGCACGCCGTCGGGCAGCGGCTCCAGGGCCTGGTTCAGCACGTACACCCGGGTGTTGGCGATCGGGAGTCCGATCGGCGGGGCGCCGGTGCGTGCCGGGTCGCACTGCCAGGACGTCACGTCGATGGACGCCTCGGTCGGTCCGTACAGGTTGTGCAGCTCGCAGTCGAGGACGGCGAAGAACCGGTCGGCGAGTTCGGCGGGCAGCGCTTCACCGCTGCAGATCACCCGGCGCAGGCCGGTGCACCGGGCGGTCTCGGGCTCGGCCAGGAAGGCCTGGAGCATGGCGGGGACGAAGTGGACGGTGGTGACCTGCTGTTCGCGGATCACCGCGGCGAGGTAGCCCGGGTCGCGGTGCAGCCCGGGGTCGGCCATCACCAGGGTCGCGCCGCTCACCAGGGGCCAGAAGAACTCCCAGACGGAGACGTCGAATCCGCAGGACGTCTTCTGCAGCACCCGGTCCTGCGCGGTCAGCCGGTAGCGGTCCTGCATCCACTGCAGCCGGTTCGCCAGGCCGGCGTGGGTGTTGACCGCTCCCTTGGGCCGGCCGGTCGAGCCGGAGGTGTAGATGACGTAGGAGGGCGAGTCCGGCGTGAGCGGGCGCGGGCGGTCGGCCTGGGTGACGTCCCGGCCGGGCGCCGCTTCCAGGGCCGTCGCCGGCTCGGCGTCGTCGAGCAGCAGCCGCGGGGTGGCCGTGGCATGGGGCAGCCGGGGCACGGTGTCCTGCGTGGTGATCAGCAGCGCCGGCCGGGCGTCGTCGAGCATGTACGCGATGCGGTCGGTCGGGTAGTCCGGGTCGACCGGCAGGAACGCGGCACCGGACTTGACCACGGCCAGCAGGGCGGTGACCAGGTCCACGGACCGCGGCACCGCGAGCGCGACGACGTCCTCCGGGCCGAGGCCGCGGGAGAGCAGCAGCGCCGCGAGCCGGTTCGCCCGCTCGTTCAGCTCCCGGTACGAGAGGCCGTGCAGCCCGTGCACCACGGCCGGGGCGTCCGGGGTGGCCGCCACTCGGGCCTGGAACAGGTCGACGACCGTCTCGGGGCCGGTCGGCCGCCCGGTGTCGTTGCGGCCGACGAGCAGCCGTTCCAGGTCGTCGGTCCGGAAGACGTCGAGCTCGTGGCACGGGGTGTCCGGGTCCGCCTCGGCCATCTGTTCCAGCAGTCGCAGCAGGCCCTGGCCGTGCACCCGCAGATCGGCGCGGCGGTAGAGCTCGGTGTTGCCGTCGACGTCGATCCGTCCGCTTCCCCGCCGGACGTCTCCGTAGATCACGAAGGCCAGGTCGTCGACCGGTCCGTTGGTCAGGTTGTGGATCGTCGTCGCGCATCCGGCGAGATCCACGTCCTGGTCGAAGAACTGCAGGTTGACGTGCGGCCCGACCAGCGGGCTGCTTTCCTCTCCCGCGCCGAGGTCGTTGCGCAGGTCCTCATATCGGTAGCGCTGGTGCCGAAGGCCGAGCAGCATTTCCGCGGAGACGTTCTGCAGCAATCCGGACAGCGGCAGCTCCGGTCCCGCCATAACGCGCAGCGGCACCACGTTGGACATCATTCCGGGAATACCGCGTATGGCCTTGCCGAACCGGGCGGTAACGGGCAGCCCGAGCACGACGTCCGTTTCACCGGTGAGTCGTGCGGTGTAACGGGCGGCGGCCGCGGCGTAAACGGCCGCGGGTGTCACGCCGCAACGCTGCGCCAGTTTGCCGAGTGCCTCGCTCAGCTCGCTCTCGATTTTCACCGTCTCGCGGGTCCGGCCGCCCTGACGGTTCGGCTCGGCCTGTCCGAAGGTCGCCGGCGCCGGGCTGTCCGCCAGTTTCTCCATCCAGTACGCACGGTCCGTGTGGAATGCCGCGGACTCGCGATAGGCACGATCCGAGCGCAACATCTCCCCGAAATGGCCAAGGCCGTTCACATCGGCCCGGCCGGTCGCCAGCGCGGTGTACCGGGACGCGGCTTCCCGTACGAACAATGCGCCGGAGAAGCCGTCGATGGCCACGTGGTGGGCCCGCAGGTACCACAGGTGCCGGTCCTCGCCGATCCGCAGCAGCGCGAAGGAGTACATCCGGCCGCTGTCCGGGGCGAGCGGCACGGCGAGCTCGTCCTCCATCCAGGCCATCGCCGCCCGGTGCGGCTGCTCCTGGTCGCGCAGGTCCAGGCAGGGCATGACGAGTTCGGCCGAGTCGTCGACCACCTGCACCGGCTCCGGGCCGGACGCCACGATGCGGGCCCGCAGGGTCGGGGTGTCGGCGAAGGTCCCGCGGGCCGCCCGCACCAGCAGGTCGACGTCGAGCGGGCCGACGATGTCGGCGTACAGCGCGACGCTGTAGTCGAGGCCGTCCCGCGCGAAACGCTGGGCCAGCCATATTCCGGTCTGCGCGGAAGTAAGAGCGAATTCTTGACGCGCTGTTGCGGGCATGCAGAGTCCTTCGCAAAGCTGTTGGCGGTTGCAGTCAACTCACGAACAGGCGAGGTCCCGAGGATTGGATGGCGGTACCGCGTTGCGGCGGGCGCGCGCGTCCGGCTGTTTCCTTCGGGATCTCCGCGAGTTCCAGCGAAGCTTCAGCGCGAAGGCCCGGCGCGGTCCCAGCATCGACAAAACTGCACGATCACGTGCACATCCCCCGTCCCCCGTGTCTCGTGCCGTGCGTCCCGTTCCTCGACGTTCTCGAACAACAGTCCCGCAGGCACCGTTCCGCAGCGTACCCCGGCCAATAGAGTTCGCAAAGGCCTGGCCGGAACGCCGCCCGCCTGACCGGAACCGTGCCCTCCGGTCCGGAAATCGGCGAAGACGGCACCGTCGGCGCCGTTCTCCCAGGTCAGACGACCCGTACCGACGCGCGGTCCTGACGTACCGTCGAAGATCACTCTTGACACTGCCGAGACAGGCTACCTAGGCTCCAGTTCCGTTGGCGTCAATTCGGGCTGCCCCTTCCGGTACTCGAATTCGACGATTCAGGGCGGTACGGGGGTCCGTCTGAGTGGCCAGGCAAGCACGGCAGCCGGCCACTTTCAGCTCCTTTCGTCGCCGGCCCTCGTTAACCATTTCCTGCTCGCGGGGGCTATCTCATGACCGATCTCGCAGCTTTGACGAGCCTTTCCTACGACCAGCGCACCAAGGCGTTCCTGGAGTACCTGGACCGCGGTCGCGCCGCCGGCCCGGTGGCCAAGAGCTACCAGCCGGGTGTGTGGGAGGTGTTCGGCTACGACGAGGCACTCCAGGTGCTCGGCGACCACCGGACCTTCTCCAGTGACATGAACGACATGATCCCCGAGGACGAGCGGGAGCTGGCCAGCGCCGCCCAGGGCAACTTCCTCGGCGTCGACCCGCCCCACCACACCCGGATGCGTGAACTGGTGCGGCGCGCGTTCACGCCCAACGTCATCGCGAGTCTCGAACCGATCATCATCGAGACCGCGAACGAACTGCTGGACCAGGTCGAGCTGTCGGCCGACGGCACCGGCACCTTCGACGTGGTGGCCGAGTACGCCGCCCCGCTGACCGCCCGGGTGATCGCCAAGCTCTTCGGCATCCCCGAGAAGGACCACGGGATGTTCACGGTCTGGGCGGACGCCCTGCTCGGCGCCAGGCCGGCCGGTGAGCTCGGCCGGGCCGACGAGTCCGCGGTGCGCGAACTGGGCGAGCTCGTCCGCTTCGCCTCCGCCTACCTCCTCGAGATCATCCACCAGCGCCGCGCCGAGCCCCAGGACGACCTGATCAGCGCCCTGGCGCAGGCGGAGGTCGACGGACGCTCCCTGGACGACCACGAAATCGTCGGCGTCATCGGCATGTTCGTGATCGCCGGACACCTGCCGTCCTCCGTGCTCGTCGGCAGCACCGTGATGAGTCTGGACAGCCACCCCGACGTCCTCGCCGAGGTCCGCTCCGACGTGGACCTCCTGCCCAAGGTCGTCGAGGAGGTGCTGCGCTGGCGCCCGCCGCTGGTGCGGGACCAGCGGGTGACGGCGTGTGAGACGGAGCTCGGCGGGGAGCGCATCCCGGCCGGCGCGGTGGTGTGCGTGTGGCTGCTCTCCGCCCAGCGCGACGCCGCCCACTTCGGCCGGGCCGAGGAGTTCGACATCCACCGGCCGAACCAAGGCCGGCACGTCGCCTTCGGCAAGGGCATCCACTACTGCCTGGGCGCGCCGCTGGCCCGCATGGAGGCGCGTATCGCGCTCACCGCCCTGCTGCAGCGCTTCGAGCAGATCGAGGTGCTGCCGGAGTCCGGCATCCAGTTCCACC
The DNA here is from genome assembly GCF_044455625.1 of Kitasatospora sp. NPDC051164. Classification (NCBI taxonomy): domain Bacteria; kingdom Bacillati; phylum Actinomycetota; class Actinomycetes; order Kitasatosporales; family Streptomycetaceae; genus Kitasatospora; species Kitasatospora sp. NPDC051164. The sequence continues at coordinate 245,763 of NZ_JBITFB010000006.1, forward strand.
CCTCGATCGGCGTCCTCGGCCCGGTCCGGCTGCCCGTCGCCGTGCGCCGCGCCACCCAGGCCGGCTGACCTCGCCGGGCCCGGGCCGTGTCCGGCCCCGGGCCCGGCGACCTCCGCACCGCTCTGTGCTCCACCCTGCCGTCCTCAACGAGGGATCCCCATGGCGAATGACCGTCCCGCCCGCCCGCACCCGCTCAGCCCCGCGTATGTGATCTACACATCCGGCTCGACCGGACTGCCCAAGGGCACGGTGATCCCGGGCGAGAACCTCGTCAACCTGCTGACGGACTTCCAGCAGCGGCTGGACTTCGGCCCCGACGACCGCATGCTCGCGGTCACCACCTTCGGCTTCGACATCGCCAACTTGGAACTGCTGCTGCCGCTGCTGTCCGGCGGCGAACTGGTCCTCGCGGGGCAGGACGGCGCGCACGACCCGCAGACGCTCAAGCAGCTGATCACCGACGCCGGAGTGACGGCCGTCCAGGCCACGCCCACACTGTGGCGCAGCATGCTGGACCACGGCCCGGACGGCCTGGCGGGGCTGAAGGTGCTGGTCGGCGGCGAGGCGCTGCCCGAGGGCCTGGCCCGGGAGCTGGGCGAGGCGGCCGCCGAGGTCACCAACGTCTACGGCCCGACCGAGACCACCATCTGGTCGACGGCGGCCACCGTCGACCCCGGAACTCCCGGCCGTCCGCCGATCGGACGCCCGCTCGCGAACACCCGCACCTACGTGCTCGACCGCGCGCTGCGCCCCGCGCCCACCGACGCCACCGGCGAGCTGTTCATCGCGGGCGCCGGCGTGGCCCGCGGGTACCTGAACCGGCCCGGGCTGACCGCCGAACGCTTCGTGGCCGACCCCTTCGGCCCGCCCGGATCCCGGATGTACCGCACCGGGGACCTGGTCCGCCGGCGCGACGACGGCAGCCTGGAGTACCTCGGCCGGACCGACGGCCAGGTCAAGGTCCGGGGCTTCCGGATCGAGCTCGGCGAGGTCGAACACGCGCTCACCGACCACCCCGAGGTGGCCCAGGCCGCCGTCGTGGTCCGGGACCTCGGCTCCGGCGGGCCGGTCCTGACCGGCTACGCCGTGCCCGTCCCCGGCACCGCCCCGGACCCGGCCGTGCTGCGCGACCACCTCGCCCGCCGGCTGCCCGGCCACATGGTCCCCACCGTCCTGACCGTCCTCGACGCGCTGCCGCTGACCCCCAACGGCAAGCTGGACCGCAAGGCTCTGCCGGCCCCCGACCTCGGCCCGGCCGGGCCCGGACGCCGGCCGCGCACCCCGCAGGAGGAGATCCTCTGCGAGCTGTTCGCCGAGGTCCTCGAAGTTTCCCGGGTGGGACTGGACGACGACTTCTTCCAGCTCGGCGGCCACTCCCTGCTCGCCACCCGCCTGGTGAACGCCCTGCGCTCGCGACTGCGCGTGGAGATCCCGGTGCGCACCCTCTTCGAGGCGCCCACCGTCGCCGCCCTCGCCGCGCGGATCGACGGCTCGGCCGGCGCGCGCACGCCCCTCGCCCCCGCGGCACGACCCGCGCGGATCCCGCTGTCCTTCGGGCAGCGCCGGCTCTGGTTCATCAACCGGCTGGCGGACGACGGCTCCGCGTACCACATGCAGAGCGTGCTGCGGCTGCGCGGCGAACTCGACCGCACGGCGCTCGCGGCGGCCCTCGCCGATGTCGCCGCGCGCCACGAGGCCCTGCGCACCGTCTTCCCCGAGGTCGACGGCGAGCCCCACCAGCTCGTCCTCGACCCGCAGGAGGGTCGCCCCGTCCTGACCGTGACGGAGAGCGGCGAGGCGGACCTGCCCGGCCGGCTGCGCGCCGCCGCGGCCGAGGCCTTCGACCTCACCCGCGAAGCCCCCCTGCGCGCCCACCTGTTCGCGCTCTCGCCGACCGAGCACGTGCTGCTGCTCGTCCAGCACCACATCGCCGCCGACGGCTGGTCCCTGACCGTGCTCGCCCGTGACCTCGCCGCGGCCTACCGGGGCAGGAGCCGTGGCCAGGAGCCCGGCTGGCGTCCGCTCCCGGTCCAGTACGCGGACTACACCCTGTGGCAGCGCGAGGTCCTCGGCCGACCCGACGACCCGGCGAGCGTCCTCACGGCGCAGACCGGCTACTGGCAGGACGCGCTGCGCGCACTGCCCGAGCAGACCGTGCTGCCCACGGACCGGCCGCGCCCGCGCGAGGCCGGCTTCCACGGCGAGACGGTCGCCCTCAGCCTGGACGCCGAACTCCACCGGCAGCTGCTCGACCTCGCCCACCGGCACAACGCCAGCCTCTTCATGGTGCTGCAGGCCGCGCTGGCCGCCCTGTGCACCCGGCTCGGCGCGGGCACCGACATCCCGATCGGCTCGCCCATCTCGGGGCGGACGGACGCCGCCCTCGAGGACCTGATCGGCTTCTTCGTCAACACCCTGGTGCTGCGCACCCGTACCTCGGGCGACCCCCGCTTCACCGAACTGCTGACGGCGGTCCGGGACAACGCCCTGGCCGCCTACGCCCACCAGGATCTTCCCTTCGAGCGCCTGGTCGAGATCCTCAAGCCGGAGCGCTCGCTGTCCCAGCACCCGCTCTTCCAGGTCTTCCTCGCGCTTCAGAACACCCCCGACGCCGACCTCCGCTTCGCCGACCTGGACGTGACCCTGGCCGAGGAGCCGCTGCCGTCGGCCAAGTTCGACCTGGCGTTCAACCTCTCCGAGCGCTTCCGCGAGGGCCGGCTGGCGGACGGCGTCCAGGGCACCGTCGAGTACCGCACCGACATCTTCGACCGTGCCACCGTCGAAACCGTCGTCGAGCGGCTGACCCGCTTCCTCCGGGCCGTCGCGGCCGACCCGCGCCGGCGGATCGGAGCCGTGGAGATCCTCGGCGAGGACGAACGCCGTCGGCTGCTCGCCGGTACCCCCGCGCAGGTCACCGGCGCCGAGGAGGTACTGCACGTCCGGTTCTCCCGCACGGCCGCGGAGCACCCCGACGGGATCGCCCTGCGCGCCGGGGACCGGGAGCTGACGTACCGGGACGTGGACCGGCGGGCCGACGCGTTGGCCCGCTCACTGAGGGCTCAGGGCGTCGGACCGGAGAGCCGGGTCGCCGTCTTCCTGGAGCGCTCCCCGGAACTGGTCGTGTCGATGCTCGCCGTCTGGAAGGCCGGCGGGGTCTGCGTCCCGCTGCACGAGGCGTACCCGGCGGAGCGGCTCGAATACGTCATGGCGGACACCGCGGCGTCCGTGCTGCTGACCGACCGGGCCATGCTCGCCCGGGAGTTCCGGCACGAGGCGCGGGTCGTCGTGGTGGAGGCCGGCCGGGTGCCGGCGGATGTCGCCGCGACCGGCCCCGACCTGCCGGTCGTCCACCCGGACCAGCTCGCCACCATCATGTACACCTCCGGCTCCACCGGTCTGCCCAAGGGCGTGGCCGTCGCGCACCGGGACGTGGTGGCCCTCGCCGACGACCCGTGCTGGGACTCCGGCAACCACGAGCGCGTGCTCATGCACGCCCCGTACGCCTTCGACATCAGCGACTACGAGCTGTGGGTGCCGCTGCTGGCCGGGAACGAGGTGGTGCTCGCCCCGCCCGGACCGCTGGACACCGCCGCCATCGCCCGGCTGATCGCGGACGAGAAGATCACCGCCGTGCACTTCACCGCCGGGCTCCTGCGGGTCGTGGCCGAGGACGCGCCCGAGTGCCTGGCCACCGTCCGCGAGGTGCTCACCGGTGGCGACGTCGTCTCGCCGATCGCGGTCCAGCGCGTCCTGGAGCACGCGCCCGGAGCGGTCGTGCGCCAGCTGTACGGGCCCACCGAGATGACGCTGTGCGCCACCCACCACGAGTTGCGGTCGCCGTACACCGCCGACGTCCGGGTGCCGCTCGGGCGGCCGCTGGCCGGCACCCGGGTCTACGTGCTGGACGAGTGGCTGCGGCCGGTCCCGCCGGGAGTGACCGGCGAGGTCTGGCTGGCCGGGACCGGTCTCGCCCGCGGCTACCTCAACCGGGCCGGCCTGACCGCCGAGCGGTTCGTCGCCGATCCCTTCGGGGCGCCCGGAAGCCGGATGTACCGGACCGGCGACCTCGCGCGCTGGAACGGCAGCCGGCAGCTGGAGTTCATGGGCCGCGGCGACGACCAGGTCAAGATCCGCGGCTTCCGGGTGGAGCCCGGAGAGGTCGCCGCGGTGCTGGCGGACCACCCCGAGGTCTCCGAGGCCGAGGTGCTGGCACGCACCGACCACCGCGGCGAACGGCAACTGGTCGCCTACGTCGTCGCCGGCGGCCTGCGGCCCGCCGAACAGGAGGCCGGGGCGGTCCAGCACGTCGCCGAGTGGCGGCAGATCTACGACGGCATGTACGACGGCGCCCGCTCCGCCGCCTTCGGCTCGGACTTCTCCGGCTGGGAGAGCAGCTACGACGGCCGGCCGATCCCGCTGGACGAGATGGACGAGTGGCGCCGCTCCACCGTCGAGCGGATCCGCGAACTGCGCCCGCGACACGTGCTGGAGGTCGGGGTGGGCAGCGGCCTGATCCTGTCCCAGCTGTACGACGAGTGCGAGTCGTACTGGGCCACCGACTTCTCCGAGCAGGCGATCCGCACGCTCCGCGCCCACCTGGGAGCCCACCCCACCGTACGGTTGAGCACCCAGACCGCCGACGACCTCACCGGCCTGCCCGCCGGGCACTTCGACACGATCATCATCAACTCGGTGGTTCAGTACTTCCCCGACGCCGACTACCTGCGGCGCGTGCTGACCGCACTCACCACCCTGCTCGCCCCCGGCGGTTCGCTGTTCGTGGGCGACGTGCGGAACCTGGACCTGCTGCACACCTTCCACACCGGCGTCGAACTGGTGCGCGCCGACGACGCCGAGGACGCCTCCGAACTCCGGCGCCGGGCCCGGCGCCGGGCGGAGCGCGAGAAGGAACTCCTGGTGGCGCCCGGCTACTTCCACAGGTTCGCCCGGGCCACCGACGGCCTCGCCGGCGCCGATGTCCGCGTCAAGCGCGGCCACGCCCACAACGAACTGACCCGCTACCGCTACGACGTCGTGCTGCACGCCGCCGTGGACGCGCCGGTGCCGCCGGTCGAGGCGACCACCCTGCGCTGGACGCAGGACGTCACCGACCTGGCGGACCTCCAGGCCCACCTCGCGCAGCACCGGCCGGCGAGCCTGCGGGTGACCGGCGTGCCGGACGGCCGTACCGGGCCGGAGACGGCGGCCGCCGCCGCCCTGGACGCGGGCGAGCCGCTCGCCCGGGTGCGGGCCCGGCTCGCGCAGGCCGTCGGAGTCGACCCCGCGCTGCTGTACGAGCTGGGCGACCGGCTCGGCTACCGGACGGCCGTCACCTGGTCGCCGTCCGGCCGCGGCGGCCTGCTCGACGTGCTCTTCGCCGACGCCTCCGGGCCCACCGGCCCGGTCCTGCCGACCGGATGGGCCGAGCCCGCCACCGAGGACGAGACGGCCCGCGACACCAACGCGCCGCTGCTGTTCCAGCAGGCCGGGCGGCTCGCCAAGGCCCTCCGGGCGCACGTCGGCACCCGGCTGCCGGCGTACATGGTTCCGGCGGCGTTCATGGTGCTGGAACGCCTTCCGGTCACCGCGAACGGCAAGCTCGACCGTGCGGCCCTCCCGGAACCCGACCGGGAGGTGCAGGCCGGTTCGGGCGCGCCGCGCTCGCCGCGCGAGGAGACGCTCTGCGCGCTGTTCGCCGACGTGCTCGGGCTGCCCGAGGCGGGCATCGAGGACGACTTCTTCCAGCTCGGCGGGCACTCGCTGCTGGCCATCCGGCTGGTCAACGCGATCCGTTCCGCGTTCGGCGCCGAACTGGACGTGCGGACCGTGTTCGAGGCCCCCACCGTCGCGGCGCTCGCCGAGCGGCTCGACCGGGCCGCCCCGGCGCAGGCCCCGCTGGTCCCGATGGACCGGCCGGACCCGCTGCCGGTGTCGTTCGCCCAGCGCCGGCTGTGGTTCCTGCACCGGCTGGAGGAACACGGCGGCGCCTACAACATTCCGATCGCGCTGCGGCTGTCCGGCCCCGTGCGGGAGCGCGAACTGCGCCTGGCCCTGCACGATCTGGTGGTGCGACACGAGTCGCTGCGCACGGTCTTCGCCGAGGTGGACGGCGAACCGGTGCAGCGGATCCTGGACCCGGCGCAGGCGCGGCCCGACCTCGCCGTGGTGGACACCGACGCCGACGCGCTCGAACGGTCGCTGCCGGCCGAGGCCGCCCGCGGCCACGACCTCGGCGCCGAACTCCCGTTGCGCGCGACGCTCTTCCGACTGACGCCCACCGATCACGTGCTGCTCGTGGTGCTGCACCACATCGCCGGCGACGGCTGGTCGATGGACCCGCTGGCCCACGACCTCGGCACCGCCTACGCGGCGCGCCTGGCCGACCGGGCACCGGAGTTCCCGCCGCTGCCCGTCCAGTACGCCGACTACGCGCTGTGGCAGCGTGCCGTGCTCGGCAGCGAGCAGGACCCGGACAGCCGGATCAGCGGCCAGATCGCCTACTGGCGCGACAGGCTGGCCGGGCTGCCGGAGGGCCTGGAGCTGCCGACCGACCGGCCGCGGCCGCCCGAGTTCAGCTACCGGGGCGCGGAGGTCGCCTTCCGGCTGCCGGCCGAACTGCACGCGGACCTGCTCGGCCTGGCCCGCGAGCACGGCGCCACCCTCTTCATGGTCCTGCACGCCGCCCTCGCGGCGCTGCTGACCAGGCTGGGAGCCGGCACCGACCTGCCGATCGGCACCCCGGTCGCCGGGCGCGCCGACGCCTCGCTGGAGCGGCTCGTCGGTTTCTTCGTCAACACCCTGGTCCTGCGCACCGACACCGGCGGCAACCCGGCCTTCGGCGACCTGCTCCGGCAGGTGGCCGCGGACGACCTGGAGGCCTACGCCCACCAGGACGTCCCGTTCGAGCGGTTGGTCGAGGTGCTGGCGCCGCCGCGGTCCTTGGCGCGGCACCCGCTGTTCCAGGTGATGCTGGCGCTGCAGCCCGGCGGCGACGACGCGGTGACCCTGCCGGGGCTCGACGTCACCGGGCAGCGGATCCCCCAGCGGACGGCCAAGTTCGACCTCGACGTCCAGTTGCGCGAGACCCGCTCACCGGCGGGCGAACCGGCCGGTGTCGAGGGCACCCTGGGCTACTGCGCGGACCTGTTCGACGCGGCGAGCGCTGCCGCGCTGGCCGACCGGCTGATCCGGTTCCTGAGCGCGGTGGCCGGCGACCCGGCCCTGCCGATCGGGGACGTCGACATCCTGACGCCCCAGGAGCGGCCCCGGGCCGCCGACGCGCAGCCGTCCGGCCCGGCGCACTTCGACCCGGTGCCGCTGCGCTTCGCGGCGCAGGCCCGGCGCACGCCCGCGGCGCCCGCGGTCAGCTCTGCGGGCCGCACCCTGTCCTACGCCGAACTCGACGCCGAAGCCGACCGCCTGGCCCGGCTCCTGGTCGCCGGCGGCGCCGGTCCGGAGCGCGTGATCGCCGTGGCGCTGCCGCGCTCGGAGCGGATGCTGGTCGCGGTGCTCGCGGTGCTGAAGTCCGGCGCGGCGTACCTTCCGGTGGACCGTGCCCAGCCGGCCGAGCGGATCGCCTTCGCCTGCGCCGACGCCCGGCCGATCCTGATGATCACCGAGGGCGAGCCGGTGCCGGGGATGCCCGAGCCGTCCGTGCTGCCCCGGGTCCGGCTGGACGACCCCGCGGTCCTGGCCGCCCTCGCCGACACCCCCGCCGACGCGCTCTCCGCCGACGCCGACGCCCGCTCCGCCGAGGAGCGGTGCGCGGCGATCGCGGCGGACTCGCCCGCGTACGTCATCTACACTTCCGGCTCCACCGGGCGGCCCAAGGGCGTCGTGGTTCCGCACGGCAGCATGGCCCGGCTGCTGGACTGGGCGGCGGACCGCTTCGGGGCCGAGGGACTGGCGGACGTCCTGGCCGCCACCTCGCTCTCCTTCGACGTCTCGGTGTTCGAGCTGTTCGCGCCACTGCTGACCGGTGGTCACGTCGAGATCGTGCGCGACCTGCTGGAACTGGCCGAACGGCCCTGGTCGGGCAGCCTGGTCAGCGGCGTGCCGTCGGTGTTCGCCGCGCTGCTCGCCGGTGGCGAGGTCGCCTTCTCCGCCCGGACCCTGGTGATGGCCGGCGAGGCACTGCCGGAGCACCTGGTCCGGGAGGTGCGCCGCCTGCTGCCCGGCACGCGGCTGGCCAACATCTACGGCCCGACCGAGGCCACCGTCTACGCGACCGCCTGGTACTCGGAGGACGAGGAGGCCACCGGCGAGGAGACCGCCGCGCCGCCGATCGGCCGGCCCCTGCCGCACGTGCGCGCCCACGTCCTGGACGAGCGGCTGCGACCGGTCCCCACCGGGGTCCGCGGCGAGCTGTACCTGGCGGGCCCGGGTCTGGCCCGCGGCTACCTCCGCCGTCCCGCGCTGACCTCCGAGCGCTTCGTCGCCGACCCCTTCGGCGGGCCGGGCGCCCGGATGTACCGCACCGGTGACCTGGTGCGCCGCCGCCCGGACGGCGCCCTGGACTACCTCGGCCGCACCGACGACCAGGTCAAGGTGCGCGGCTTCCGGATCGAACTCGGCGAGATCGAGAACGTCCTGACCCGCCACCCGGCGGTGACCGCCGCCGCGGTCAGCGCCGTGGCCGACCCGGCCGGCGAACGGCGCCTGGTGGCCCACGTGGCCGTGCGCCCGGGCAGCGGGGCGACCGGCGCGGAACTCGCCGCGCACGCCGCCGCCGCGCTGCCGGAGTACATGGTGCCGACGGCGTTCGTCGTGCTGGACGCGCTGCCGACGAACGCCAACGGCAAGCTCGACCGCAACGCCCTCCCGGCCCCGGACCTCACCGCCCGCGCCGCCGGCGGCCGGGCGCGCGACCCGCGCGAGGAGCTGATGGGCGAGCTGTTCGCCCAGGTGCTCGCGGTGCCCTCGGTCGGCCCGGACGACGGCTTCTTCGCGCTCGGCGGGCACAGCCTGCTGGCCACCCGGCTCGGCAACGCCGTCCGCTCCGCGTTCGGGGTCGAACTCCCGCTGCGCGCCGTCTTCGAGACGCCGACCCCGGCCGGCCTGGTGGCTCGGCTGGACACCGCGGACAGCGCCCGCCCGGCGCTCGTCCCCGCCGACCGCCCCGCGGTGATCCCGCTGTCCTACGCCCAGCAGCGGCTGTGGTTCCTCAACCGGCTCGACGGCGGCTCGGGGGCGTACAACATCCCGCTGGCCCTGCGGCTGTCCGGGGAGCTCGACCCGGCGGCGCTGGACGCCGCACTGCGGGACGTGGTGGAACGGCACGAGGCCCTGCGCACCGTCTTCCCGGACCACGACGGCGACCCGCACCAGCGGATCCTCGCCGCCGAGGACGGCCCGGTCGCCCTCGTCACGGTGCCGGTCACCGACGCGGAGCTGCCTGCCGGGCTGACCGCCGCGACCCGCGCCGGCTTCGACCTCGCCGTCGAACCGCCGCTGCGCACGACGCTGTTCCGGCTCTCGCCGACCGAGCACGTCCTGCTCCTGGTGCTGCACCACATCGCCGGCGACGGCTCCTCGTACGCCCCGCTCGCCCGCGACCTCACCACCGCCTACCGGGACCGCTCGGTGGGCCGGGCCCCGCAGTGGGAGCCGCTGGCGGTCCAGTACGCGGACTACACGCTCTGGCAGCGGGACCTGCTCGGCACCGAGGACGACCCGGACAGCGCCATCGCCCGGCAGCTCGCCCACTGGCGGAACGCCCTGGCGGACCTGCCGGAGGAGCTGACGCTGCCCGCCGACCGTCCGCGCCCCACGGTGCCCGGCCACCGGGGCGGCCACGTGCCGCTCGACCTGGACGCGCGGCTGCACCGGAAGCTGACCGAGCTGTCCCGGCGCGAGGGCGTCACCACCTTCATGGTCTTCCAGGCCGCGCTCGCGGCGCTGCTCACCCGGCTCGGCGCCGGGACGGACATCCCGATCGGCAGCCCGCTGGCGGGCCGCGGCGACCAGGCGCTCGACCAGCTGGTGGGCTTCTTCGCCAACACCGTGGTGCTGCGCACCGACACCTCCGGCGATCCGGACTTCGTCACGCTGCTGCACCGGGTCCGCACCACCGCGCTGGCCGCCTACGCCCACCAGGACGTGCCGTTCGAGCGGCTGGTCGAGGTGCTGAGCCCGACCCGCTCGGTGTCCCGGCACCCGCTCTTCCAGGTCCTGCTGGTGCTGCAGAACACCGAGCCGCCGCGGTTCGACCTGGACGGCCTGACGATCACCCAGCCGGAGGTGGACCCCGGCACTGCCAGGTTCGACCTGGACGTCTCCCTCGGCGAGAGCCACACGCCGGAGGGCCTGGCGGCCGGCGTGCGGGGCAGCATCCGGTACAACGCGGACCTGTTCGACGAGGCCACCGTGACCGCGCTGGCCGGCCGCCTGGTGGCCCTGCTGGCCGCCGTTGCGGACGACCCGCGGGCGCCGATCGGCTCCCTGGACGTGCTGCTGCCGCCCGAGCGGCTCGACCTCGAGCGGTGGTCCGCCGCTCCGGAGCCCCCGGTCCCCGCGCGGACGATGCCGGAGCTGTTCCAGGGGCAGGTGGCGCGCACGCCGGACCGTACGGCGCTGCGCTCCGGCGACGACACCCTGTCGTACGCGGAGTTGAACCACCGGGCCAACCGGCTGGCGCACCACCTCCGTTCGCTCGGGGTGGGCCCGGAGAGCACCGTGGCGCTGCTGCTGCCGCGCTCGCCCGAGCAGGTGACCGCCGTGCTGGCCGTGCTCAAGGCGGGCGGTGCCTTCCTGCCGGTGGACCCGGACTACCCGGCCGAGCGGATCCGGCACATGCTGGCCGACGCCCGGCCGTCCCGGGTGCTCGCCCTGCGCTCGACGGCCGACCGGCTGCCGGAGCCGGCCGCCGCGCTGGTGCTCGACGACCCGCTCACCGCGCGGACGCTCGACGCGGCACCGGACACCGACCCGGCCGACCCGGACCGCACCACCGCGCTGCTGACCACCCATCCGGCGTACGTCATCCACACCTCGGGCTCCACCGGCCGCCCGAACGGGGTGGTGGTGACCCATGAGGGCATCGCCAACCTGGCGGCTCGGCAGATCGACCGGTTCCGGGTCACCGCGGCGGACCGGGTGCTGCAGTTCGCCTCGCCGAGCTTCGATGCGGCCTTCTCCGAACTGTGCATGGCGCTGCTGTCCGGTGCCGAACTGGTGCTGGCCACCAGGGAGGAACTGATGCCGGGCCGCCCGCTGGCCGAGCTGATCGCCCGGCACCGCATCACCCACGTGACCCTGCCGCCGGTGGCGCTGTCGGTCCTGCCGCCGGACGGGCTGGCGACGGTCCGCACCCTGGCCGTGGCCGGCGACGCGATGCCCGCCGACGCGGTGCGCCGCTGGGGCTCCGGACGGCGCCTGATCAACGCGTACGGGCCGACCGAGACGACCGTGTGCGCCACCATGAGCGAGCCGCTGACCGGCCAGGACCGCCCGTCGATCGGCCGTCCCATCGGCGGCGCCGGCGTGCGGGTCCTCGACGATCGGCTGCGGCCCGTGCCGCCGGGAGTCGCCGGGGAGCTGTACGTGAGCGGTCCCGGCCTGGCCCGCGGCTACCTCGGCCGGCCCGGGCTGACCGCGCAGCGGTTCCTGCCCGATCCGTTCGGCCCGCCGGGCTCGCGGATGTACCGCACCGGTGACCTGGTCCGATGGGACCGCGAGGGCCGCCTGCACTTCCTCGGCCGCGCCGACCACCAGCTCTCGGTGCGCGGGTTCCGGGTGGAGCCGGGCGAGATCGAGGCTGCGCTGCTCGACCATCCGGCCGTCGCCCAGGCCGTGCTGACCGTCCGCGAGGACGGCCGGGGCGAGCCGCGGCTGATCGGCTACGCCGTACCGCACGGTGACGCGCCGGACCCGGCCGCACTGCGCACGCACGCGGCCGAACTGTTGCCCGCCCACATGGTCCCGGCCGCGGTGATCGTCCTGCCGGCCCTTCCGGTCACGCCGAACGGCAAGCTGGACCGGGCCGCGCTGCCGGAGCCGGACTTCTCCGGACAGCCGGACCGCGCCGCACGCAGCCCCCGCGAAGCCGTCCTGCGCGAGCTCTTCGCGGAGGTCCTCGGCGCCCCCGACCTCGGGGTCCACGACAGCTTCTTCGACGCCGGCGGCCACTCCATGCTGGCCGCCCGGCTGATCGACCGGGTCCACACCGCGCTGGGCCTCGACCTCGGCCTGCGGCTGCTGTTCGAGTCCCCGTCGGTCGCGGAGCTGGCGGCCGCCCTGGACGCTGCCGCGGACGGGTCCCGGCGCGGCGACGACTGGGACGTCCTGCTGCCGCTGCGGCCGGACGGCGCGGGCGCCCCGGTGTTCTGCGTCCATCCGGCGGCCGGCCTCGGCTGGTCCTTCGCCGGACTCGCCCGGTACCTGGACGCCGGGCACCCGCTGTACGCGCTGCAGTCGCCGGGGCTGGACGGCGGCCCGGACCACCTCCCGGCGACGGTGGCCGACACGGCGGCGGCGTACGTCGCCGAGATCCGCCGGGTCGCTCCGCAGGGTCCGTACCACCTGCTCGGCTGGTCGGCGGGCGGTCTGATCGCCCACGAGATGGCCGTGCAGCTCCAGGCGGCCGGCGAACAGGTGGGTCTGCTCGCGGTGCTGGACGGCTACCCGCTGGCCGACCGGGCCCCGGTCGCCGCCCCGTCGCCCGAGGAGGTCGCCGAGGCGGTACAGCGGGAGACCGCCGGCCTGCAGCTCGACGACCGGGTCCGGGACAACCTGGCGGCCGTGTACCTGGGCGTCGCCCGGGCCGCCCAGGCGTTCACCCCGGGCGTCTTCCACGGGGAGCTGTTGCACTTCGCCGCGACGCAGGACCGGGATCAGGGCCGAGGTCAGGACGGGGATCAGGACCGACTCGAGGCGAAGCTCTGGGAGCCGCACCTCGACGGCCCGCTGCGACGGCACGAAGTCGCCTGCGGGCACGAGGAGATGACCCGGCCGCAGGCCCTCCGCGTGATCGGCCCGGCACTCGCGGACCGGCTCCGGGAACTCACCGCATCCGCACACCACACAGGGGGAACCAACCGATGACCAATCCCTTCGAGGACGACGACGCCACCTACCTCGTGCTGCGCAACGCCGAGGGCCAGTACTCGCTGTGGCCCGCGTTCGCCGACGTGCCGGCCGGCTGGGAGGCTGTCCACGGCGAGGCCGACCGCCAGTCCTGCATCGACCACGTGAACGAGCACTGGACCGACATGCGTCCCGACAGCCTGATCGCGGCGATGGACGCCGCCGCGAGTGGGAGCGCCGCGCTGTGAACACCGACCGCAGCCACTTCGAGAACCTGACTGTCGATCACATCCGGTTCTGCGTCGACGACCTGGACGCCCGGACCGCCGAGTTCGTCCGGGGCTACGGGCTGACCGTCACGGACGAGCCGGATCCGACCGGTGCGGAGCACACCGCCGTCCTCGCCCGGGGCGACATCCGCCTGGTGCTCAGCCGGCCGCCGCACGACGAGCATCCGGACGCCGTCTACACCCGGCGCCACGGCGACGGCGTCGCGGACATCGCGCTGGGCACCGCGGACGCCGCCGGCGCCTTCGCCGAGGCGGTTCGCCGCGGCGCCCGTCCGCTCGCCGAGCCGGTGGAGAAGGGCGGGGTCGTCACCGCGTCCGTGGCCGGATTCGGCGACGTGGCCCACACCTTCGTCCAGCGGCCCGCGGCCCGGCCGGCCGCCGACGTGGCGGCGAGGACCGACGCGGCGGCGAGGACCGACGCGGCGGTGACCGACACCGGCCTGCGGTACGTGGACCACTTCGCCGTGTGCGTGGAGGCCGGCGAACTCGACGCCACGGTGGAGTTCTACGAGCGGGTCCTGGACTTCCGGATGATCTTCGAGGAGCGGATGGTCATCGGCGCCCAGGCCATGAACTCCAAGGTGGTGCAGAGCGGTTCCGGCCTGGTCACGCTGACCGTCATCGAGCCGGACACCACCCGCGACCCGGGACAGATCGACGGGTTCCTCAAGAACCACGGCGGCGCCGGCGTCCAGCACGTCGCCTTCGCCACCGACGACATCATGCGCACCGTCACGACGATGCGCTCGGCCGGCGTCGAGTTCCTCGACACCCCCGACGCGTACTACGGCAAGCTGCCCGAGCGGCTGGCGCTGTCCCGCCACTCCTCCGAGCAGCTCGGCAGTCTGCGCATCCTGGCCGACGAGGACCACGCCGGACAGCTGTTCCAGATCTTCACCCGCTCCACGCACCGGCACCAGACGCTGTTCTTCGAGGTCATCGAACGAGCCGGGGCCACCACGTTCGGCAGCGGCAACATCCGCGCGCTGTACGAGGCCGTGGCAGCGGAGGACGAATGAGGAGCGGCATGCAGGATCCGGCCGCCACGGCGCCGCCCGGCCTGGCCGGCCTGCGGAGCGCGGCGCACGCCGCCACGGCGCCCGAGGTGTGGGACTTCGTCGAGGGCGGCAGCGGCTGGGAGACGACGCTGTCCGCGAACCGGGCCGCCTTCGACGCGGTGACGCTGGTGCACCGGGTGATGACCGACACGGCCTCCGCCGACTGCGGCGGCCGGCTGCTGGGCACCGACGCCGCCATGCCGCTGCTCGTGGCGCCGATGGCCTACCAGCGCCTGCTGCACCCCGACGGCGAACTCGCCACCGCCCGGGCGGCCCACGCCGCCGGGGTGCCGTTCATCCTCAGCACCCTCAGCAGCTACCCGATCGAGGCGGTCGTCGAGACCGGCGCCGACGTGTGGTTCCAGCTGTACTGGCTGCGCGAGCGCCAGGCACGCGAGGCGCTGGTCGACCGGGCGGAGCAACTCGGTTGCCGGGCCCTCGTGGTGACCGTGGACGTGCCGGTCATGGGCCGGCGATGGCGGGACGTGACCAACGGGTTCACGCTGCCCCCGCACGTCCGGGCCGCGCTGCTCGAGCCCGGACTCGACGACCTGGCGCACCGCCCGGCGTCCGGGGTGTCCGCGGTGGCCGCACACACCCGCGCGCTCTTCGGCGTCCCGACCCTGGCGGAGCTGGAACAGCTGCGCCGGCGGACGGAACTGCCCCTCGTGGTCAAGGGCATCCTGGACCCGCAGGACGCCCGACGGGCGGTGGAGTGCGGCGCGGACGCCGTGGTGGTGTCCAATCACGGCGGGCGCCAACTCGACGGCGCCGTACCGAGCATCGCCCAGCTGCCCGCGGTGGTCGAGGCGGTCGGCGGGCAGTGCGAGGTCCTGCTGGACAGCGGGGTGCGCACCGGCACGGACGTCCTGCGCGCGTTGGCACTCGGGGCGGCCGGGGTGCTGCTGGGCAGGCCCGTCCTGTGGGGCCTGGCCGCCGACGGTGAGAAGGGAGTCTCCGAGGTGCTGTCCGTCCTGCACGACGAGCTGCGCGAGGGCATGCTGCTCGCCGGCTGCGCCGACCTGGCCGCCGCGGCCGCTCTGCACGCCCGCAGGTGGGTGCCCGGTGACTGACGACCGCCGCGCACCGGAAGCCGCCGGCCCGCAAGCCTCCGCCCCGGACCTCGCCGCCCTGGACGTCGCCGACCTGGACGTCGCCGACCTGGACCTCGCCGACCTGCACGCCTCACTGGAGGACCCGGCGCTCGCCTCCATGACCTTCCTCAACGAGGTCACCGCGCGCTACCCGAACGCCCTGTCCTTCGCGCCGGGCCGGCCGACGGAGACCCATTTCGACGTCCGGGCGGTCCACCGCCACCTGGAGCGGTTCTGCGACCACCTGTCGACGGACCTCGGCTACGGCCCGGCCGAGGTGAGCCGCACGCTGTGCCAGTACGGACGGACCAGCGGCATCGTGCACCACCTCATCGCACGCCACCTCGAGGTGGACGAGGGGATGCACGTCGATCCCGAGTCGATCGTCGTCACCGTCGGCTGCCAGGAGGCGATGTTCCTGGCCCTGCGCAGTCTGCGCCGGGACGAGCGCGACGTCGTCCTGGCCGTGGCACCGACCTACGTGGGCCTGACCGGCGCGGCACGACTGGTCGACATGCCGGTGGTGCCGGTGGCGAGCGGTACCACCGGCATCGACCTCGCGGACCTGGCCGTAACGCTGCGCCAGGCCCGCGAGCGCGGACTGCGCCCCCGCGCCTGCTACATCGTGCCGGACTTCGCGAACCCGTCCGGGCTGCGCCTGGACCTCGGGACCCGCCGCGAACTGCTCGACCTGGCCGCCCGCGAAGGGGTCCTCCTACTGGAGGACAACCCGTACGGAATGTTCCACGACGGCTCCGGGCGCCTGCCCACGCTGAAGGCGCTCGACACCGACCGGACGGTGATCTACCTCGGATCGTTCGCGAAGACCGTCCTCCCCGGCGCCAGGGTCGGCTACCTGGTGGCCGACCAGCGGGTGCGCGACGGGCGCGGGCAGGTCGGCGGATTCGCCGAGCAGCTCTCGCGGATCAAGAGCATGGTCACCGTCAACACCTCGCCGATCTCGCAGGCCGTCATCGGCGGCGCCCTGCTGGAGAACGACTTCAGCCTGGCCCGGGCGACCTCCGGCGAACAGGAGATCTACCGACGCAATCTGGCGCACGTCCTGCGCGGCCTGGAAGCACGGTTCCAGCGGTGCCCGGACGTTTCCTGGAACACCCCGCACGGCGGTTTCTTCGTCGTCGTCAATGTGCCGTTCACCGCCGACGACGAATTGCTCGAAAGGTCCGGTCAGGAGTTCGGCGTGCTCTGGACTCCGATGTCGCATTTCTACGACGGAAAGGACGGCAAGAACCAGCTCCGGCTGTCCTGTAGTTCACTCTCCGGCGAACAATTGGAAGAAGGGTTGAACAGGCTTGCGACCCTTTTTGCCGACCTCGGTGTGCGTCATGTTGACAGGGACACCGCCTCGATGCCTGACTGTAGTAGCGTGAGCGCGGAGATCACAGTCGGGAGTTGAGTTGTTACACTGCAAAGCTGTCTGCAAACGCTACGGTGCAGGACGGTGGATCCTCAGCGATGTGGACATGAAGGTCTCCGCCGGCGACGCCGTCGCAGTGGTGGGCACCAACGGTTCCGGGAAGTCGACCCTGCTGAAGATCCTGGTCGGACTCTCCCAGCCCACGTCCGGCACGGTCTCGGGCCGACCGCCGACCGTCGGCTACGTACCGGACCGCTTCACGGCGCACGAACGCATCTCGGCGATCTCCTACCTCACCCACATGGGCCGCATCCGAGGCATGTCCACCGCCGCCGCCCGCGCCCGCGGAGGCGAACTGCTGGAGCGGCTCGCCCTCGTCGGCGGCCCGACCGCGTCGCTGCGCACGCTCTCCAAGGGCAACGCGCAGAAGGTCGCGCTGGCCCAGGCCCTGCTCGTCCGGCCCGACCTGCTCGTCCTCGACGAGCCCTGGTCGGGCCTGGACGCCTCGGCCCACGGCGTCCTGGGCGAGTTCATCGACGAGGTGGCCGGCCAAGGCGGCGCGGTGGTCTTCACCGACCACCGCGAGGCGATCACCGGGACGCACGCCACCGGCGCCTACGCCATCACCGACGGCCGGGTCACCTGGCGCGGCGGTGTGCACGCCGAGGGCCCCGCCCCGATGGTCGAACTGGTCCTGACCGTGCCGGCCACCGGCGCCGTCCCGGCCCAGCCGGACTGGTACGCGCTCCCGGGCGTGGTCGACGCCGCCCGCCGGGGCCAGGGCATCACCCTGCGGGTGACCCGCGAGCACTCGGACACCGTACTGCTGACGGCACTGCAGCACCGCTGGTCGGTGGAAGCGGTGGCCAGGGCCGCGCACGACCACGGCTCCCGTACCGACGCCAGGAGTGTCGCCCTGTGATCCCCCTGGTCCGCTACATGTTCACGGTGCTGCTGCTCTCCCAGCGCTACCTCGCGCCGCTGCTCCTGTTCATCGGCCTGGCCGCCGTGCTGACCAGCAGTGACACCGGCCCGCTCGCCGCCACCTACTCCGCGGTGGCCGGGGCCATGCTGCTGTGCTCCACCTGGCTCACCATGGCGCTGATCGGCCTGGAGGACCCGCCGCACCGCGCGATCGTCGTCGTCAGCGCGGGCAGCCATCGCAGGGTCCTGCTCGGCTCGGTCGCGACCGCCGCCGCCTGGTGCCTGCTGCTGACAGTGGGCGGCCTGGCGCTGCCGCTGCTGTTCGGCACCCACACCGTCCGCTTCGCCGATCTGGTCCTCGGCACGGAGGCCCAGCTGATCTGCGCCTTCACCGGCATGGCCATCGGGCTGGTCTGCTCACGGCTGGTGTTCCGGCGGCAGGGCTACGCGCTCGTCGTCGCCCTGGTGCTGCTGCTGGCCGTCATGCTCGGCAAGGGCGTGTCGCCGGTCAACATCATGCTGACCGACCTCCAGCACACGACGAACTCGGCGGACGCCCTGGGCTCCACGGGTGTGCTGGTCGCCGCGGCCGCGGTGCTGCTCGTGGCGGGAACGGCCGTCACCCACGCGATCACCGTCAAGAAGAGCTGAGCCGAGAAGAATCCTGAAGGGACGTCCCGCGCGGGTGCGGGACGTCCCTTCGTTCGCTCACTCGCTCACGCTGCCGACCTGCTCACGCTGCCGACTCGCTCGCGACACCGGGGATCTCCCGCACCGAGCGCAGTTCGGAGCGGAGCAGCACGACCGTCGCGGCCGCCGACGCCAGCCCGGTCAGCACGAGCGCCCATCCGGTGCCGGCCTTCGGGCCCAGGGCGCCGCCCAGGACATCGGTGGCCACCCCGCCCAGCAGGGCTCCGAGCGGCATCGCGCAGAAGTTGATGGTCCGTGACGTCGCGTGCACCCGGCCGAGCAGATCCGGCCTGATCACCGACTGCCGCAAGGTGGTGATCGTGGCGTTCCACACCGGCACCCACACCGAGGCCGCCGCGCCGACCACCACCAGGGTCGGCACAGCCGGCAGCCACAGGGCCAGCGGGGCGGCGGCCCACACGGCTCCGGAGGCGCAGGCGGCGGCGAGGGTCGTCCCGAGGCCGAAGCGGGCCAGCAGCCGGTCCGCCATCCACGCGCCGCCGACCCCGCCGAGGCCCACCAGGGTGAAGAGCACCCCGACCGTCCCGGGCGGGAGCCCGAGGGTCCGGTAGGCGAAGAGCAGCGACACCGTCGAGGCGGCCGCGTTGCCCAGGTTCCGCAGCACGGCGGCCACCGTCGCGGGGCGCAGCAGCGGGTGCTGCCACAGGGCCGCGACGCCCTCCTTCATCTCGGCGAACATCGAAGCCCCCGGCTGCCGTGGCGGCGCCGGGGGCTCCGGGGTGCGAAGGCTCATGAGCGTCAGGATCGGGAGGACGAAGGTGGCGGCGACCACCGCCAGCGCCGTCGTACCGGAGAGGTACTGGCCGAGCAGGCCACCCAGGGCGGGCGCGCCGAGCATGGCGAGGGAGGTGGACACCTCCAGCCTGGCGTTCGCCCGCGGCAGCATCTCCCTCGGCAGCAGGGTCGGCAGGTGCGACTGGTTGGCGACGTCGTAGAGGACGCCGAACGAACCGGCGGCGAGCGCCGCCACGCACAGTTCCGCCATGCCCAGCACCCCGGCGGCGGCGGCCAGGGGGATCGCGGCGAGCGCCAGCATCGTGCCCGCGGTCGACCACATCATGGCCGGCCTGCGCCGCCGCCGGTCCATCACGACACCGGCGAAGAGCGCCAGCACCGGATAGGGAGCAGTGCCGACGGCATTCAGCAGGCCGACGCCGAGATCGGACGCGTGGAACAGGACGATGGCGGTGGTCGGAAAGACAAAGATCGCCACCTGGTGGCCCATGACGCTCACGGTCTGGCCGAGCCAGTACGCGCGGAAATCACGGCGGGCCGAAAGGTTTGTCCGTTCGGTGGAAAGGTTCGGATCGCCGGCCGCCACGCGATCCGCGAGGGCGTCGTTATCCGCCCTTTCCGCCCTTTCCGTCCTTTGCGGGCTGGTCATTTTCCCTCCCCGTTCCGGTCGGTGTCCACCGACACGTCCGGAAAATTCAAACACGCGACATCGGAAACGTCGACCGGGTCCTGGAAATGCGGGATAAACCCGGTGAACCCGATTCGGAAGACGATTCGGCCCGGGTGCGGGACGAACGAGGCTCCCCGGCGGTCGAGTGAGCGGTCTGACGTCTCAACTGTTCCGCCGGGGAGCCTCGTTGGTCACCCGTCCGGCCGTACGCGCTCGTCGAGTGGGCGGTGTCGGGCGATCAGCGCACCGGCAGCGTCAGCTCGGCCGGGTCGGCCGCGGTCGAGCCGAAGGTCACCTGGGAGCCGAGCGGGGTCTCCCCGCCGTACAGGGCGTCCCGGGTGCCCAGCACCAGGGCCAGGCGGTGGCCGGCCGGCACGTCGTACGCCGTGGCGAAGAGCGGGACGTCCAGCGGGAACGGCTGCCCGGGCGTCCGTCCGGACCAGCTCTGCGGCGCGTGTGAGACCAGCCGGCCGATGCCGAGCGCGTCCACGTCGTAGAGGTAGGCGACGACCGTGCCCTGCGGCGTCGACGCGGTGACCGTGCCGTGTACCCGGGCGACGCCGCGCAGCGACAGGCCCTGCGGGTAGGGCTGCGAGGTCCGGACGACGGCGGCCGAGCGGGCCAGCAGCGGGACGACCACGGTCGGCGGCTGGTGCACCGTCTGGTCGACCAGCCCGGACAGCAGGGCGACGCCGCCGCTCGCGCCGGAGGGGGTGCCGCCGAGCACGGTGCTCTGCCACGTGACGGAGGCCGGATCGCCGTGGGCGTCGGCGCCGAGGGTGTCGGCGCCGACCGCGAGGTGCTCGGTGCGGGAGCTGACGGACCGCCAGTCGGCGTGGCTCTCGGCCACGCCGGAGGGGCGGACGTCGAGCCGGACCGGCTGCGTGCGGGTGCCGGGGGCTCCCTTGACGTACTGGTCGAGCCACGAACGCGCGCTGTCCCAGGTGGCGTTGGACAGTCCGAGCAGTCCGGTGAACTCCTGGCTCGCGTGGTCGCCGGGGCGCAGTTCGAGGCGCTTGGGCACGGTCAGCCGCTGGTAGAAGTCGGTGACCTGGCTGGGGTTGAAGAAGCTGTCGCCCCAGGCGTTGGCCATCAGGACGGCGGTGCCGTTCGCGTTGATCCGGTCCAGGTAGCGCGCGGGGGAGCGGATGTCCGCCCAGTCGATGACCTGGGGCAGGTCGCGGTCGGCGAAGAGGTCGTCCAGCACCCGCGCGAACTCGGGGCTCTTGCGGCCGGTCGGAGCCTGGATGCCGGCGAGCACGGCCGCCGCTTGCAGGTGCCGGGTCTGCCCGCTGTAGAGCGAGTCGGTGAGGTCGCCCCAGCCGCTGAGCGAGGCGACGGCCTTGATCCGCGGATCGAAGGCGGCGCCGAGCAGGGTCAGGCCGCCGCCCAGCGAGAGCCCCACCATGCCGACCCGGTCCGGGTCGGCCGGGGTGTGTGCGAGCGCCCAGTCGATCACCGTGGAGATGTCCGCGACGTCCTTGGGCCCGGCGACGTCGACCTCCCCGCCGGAGCCCCAGAAGCCCCGCACCGTGTAGGTGACGACGACGTACCCTTCGGCGGCGAGCGCACGGCCCTGGGCGACGTACTCCAGGTCGTTCTGCCCCCAGCTGGCCGGCTGCACCACCAGCGGGTAGCGCCCCTGGGGATCGGCCCACGGCGTCCCGGGGGCCGGGGTGAACACGTCGGCCTTGAGGACGACGCCGTCCTTCGCCGGGATGTCGGCCAGCCGGAACGACCCGACGCCCACCGCGGCCCCGGACGGCGCCTCCGCGACGACGGGCTGTGCGACGGCGGGCTGTGCGACGGCGGCCCCGCCGAGGGCGAGCGTCGCCGCGAGGACGGTGCTCGCCGTCCGGCGTCCTCGGCTGGGGGTGGGTCGTTCCATGACGTGCTCCATCTGTGCTCGTACTGCTTGACTGCCGGAGCGTAGCCAGCTGAAGAAGCCCCAGGGGAGATGATGATCAGCCAAATTACCGGCCAGTAACACCGGCGATGCCCGGACGGTCCGGGAGAGCCGAGAGCCACGACATTCCCCTCACATGCCGGCTCCGGGGCCGCCCGGCTGGCGGCCGGGAAGCGAGGCGGGACGATGGAGTGAACCCCATCCATCAGGTGCGGCGGGAGGAGGTGGCCGGATGGACGCCGGGCACGCGGAGCCGTCGGGTGCCGTCCCGCCGGAGCGGGACCCCGCACTGGAGACCGGTGGGCTGCTGGACGTCCTGGGCGTCGCCGCGGTGGTGCTGGACGCGGAGGGGCGGATCGTGCTGTGGAGCCCGCAGGCCGAGGACCTCTTCGGCTACCCGGCCGCGGAAGCCCTCGGGCACCCGGCCGCCCGGGTGCTGGTCGAGGAGCGGCTCCTGGGCCGGGTGCTGGAACCGTTCGCGAAGGTGATGGCCGGCGGCGGGGCGTGGGCCGGGGCCTTCCCGGTCCGACACAAGGACGGGTCCACGCTGCTGGTCGAGTTCCGCAACATGCGCCTGGAGGACGAGAGCGGCCGGTCCTACGCGCTCGGCCTGGCCTCGGACCAGGCCACGCTGCGGCGCCTCGAACGGGACCTCGCCCTGTCGCTACGCCTGGTGGAGCAGTCCCCGATCGGGCTGTCCGTGATGGACACCGAGCTGCGCTTCGTCCTGGTCAACCCGGCGCTGGAACGCATCAACGGACTGCCCGCCGCCCGGCACCTGGGCCGCACCGTCCGGGAAGCCCTGCCGTTCCTGGACACCGAGGCGATCGAGGCGGCCATGCGGGAGGTGCTGGCCACCGGGTCCCCGCTGCTGAACCAGTTCACCACCGGACACACCCGCGCCGACCCCGGCGTCGAGCACGCCTGGTCGGCGTCCTTCCACCGGCTGGAGGACCCTGCGCACCGGGTGATCGGCGTCGCCGTCTCGGTCGTCGACGTCACCGAGCAGCACCGGGCGGCCACCGCCGCGGCGGCGGCCCGGCGGCGCCTGACCGTGATCGCCGACGCCTCCGAGCGCATCGGCACCACCCTCGACCTCGACGTCACCGCCCGCGAGCTCGCCGACGTCCTCGTCCCGGAATTCGCCGACATCGCGGCTGTCGACATCCTGGAGGACATCCTCACCGACAGCGCGCCGACGGAGGACCGGAACCGTCCGGCCCTGTTCCGCGCCCTCGCCGTCAAGGCCGCCCACCCCACGCCCGCCGTCGAGGCCGCCGATCCGGTCGGGCAGATCGCCCGCTACGACGCGACCCGCCTGGTCACCCGCTGTGCCCGTACCGGCCGCCCGATCCTGCTGGCCCGCGTCACCGACCGTGACCTGCCGCGCATCGCCCGCGACGCGGAGGCCGTCGAGCTGCTCCGGCAGGCCGGGATCCACTCCTACCTGGCCGTGCCGCTGCGCGCCCGCGGCCAGGTCCTGGGCGCGCTCGATCTCAAACGGGCCCGCAACAAGCAGCCGTTCGACCATGACGACGTGGTCCTGGCCGGTGAACTGGCCGCCCGCGCCGCCGTCGCCATCGACAACGCCCGCTGGTACCAGCGCCAGCGCCACGCCGCGCTCGCCCTCCAGCGGCACCTGCTGCCCGGCCCGCCCCCGCAGCCGCCCGGGCTGGAGGTCGCCTACCGCTACCAGCCGGCCTCCGGCGTCGGCGAGGTCGGCGGCGACTGGTTCGACGTCATCCCGCTGACCGCCGACCGGACCGCGCTGGTCGTCGGCGACGTGATGGGAAGCGGCATCACCGCCGCCGCCACGATGGGCCAACTCCGCACCGCCGCAAGGACGCTGGCCGGCCTTGACCTGGAGCCGGCCGCCGTCCTCACCCACCTCGACAGCATCGCCGCCGGTCTCGGAGAGTCCATCGCCACCTGCGTCTACGCCCTCTACGACCCCCGCCACCACCGCTGTCGCATCGCCATCGCCGGCCACCTGCCCCCGGTCCACACCCACCCGGGCCGCCGGCCGGTCCTGCTCGACCTGCCCACCGGCGCACCCCTGGGCGTCGGCGGGATCGCCTTCCACGACACCCCGATCGACCTCAGGACCGGCGACGAACTCGTCTTCTACACCGACGGGCTGGTGGAGACCCGCGACCACGACATCGACGTGCGGCTCACGGCCCTCACCGACCTCCTCGGCCGGCCCCGCAGTTCCCCGGAGGAGACCTGCGACCTCCTCCTCGGCGCCCTGCACCACCAGGGCGGGAACGACGACATCGCCCTCCTGGTCGCCCGGGTCCGGCCGCTGTCGCACGCGGCCGGACCCGCGCGTCGATGAACCGGCGCGTCGCCGAACAGGTGTGTCGCTGAACCGGTGCGATGCCTCGGGCGGGGCGGTGGACGGGTGCGTCAGCTGTCCCGGCGGGTGTCCCGGCGGGGGAGACGGCTCCGCACGGAGTCCAGCGTGGTGGCGATGAGGAGCGACTCCTCGAGCGGGACGAGGCGGGCGGAGGTGTCGCCATCCGCCGCGGCGTCCATCGCCTCGACCATGAGGCGGTACGGGTCCTGGGCCGGGTAGTGGCGCCGGCCCCCGACGGTGGACGTGAGCGTGCTGGGGGCGGCGCCGGCGCAGAAGGCCGGTGGGGTGAGGGTGATCGAGCCGCTCGTGCCGGTGGTGGTGAAGGTCTCGGCCATGCCGCCCACGAGCGAGCAGCCGACCTCGGCCGTCCCCCGGTCGGGGAACTCGAGCAGGAAGCGGGTGGCCGAGTCGGCGGAGCCGGGCCGCCAGTGGTCCTGCTCGGCCCGGACGACCCTCGGTGTCCGCCAGCCGAAGGCGGCGAGGGCGGCCGAGACGGCGTAGTAGCCGACGTCGTAGAGGGCACCGCCGCCGAGGGCGGCGTCGAGGCGGTAGTTGCCGGGAGCGGGGGCGAGGCCGTCGAACCGGGCGGTGACGGTGTGGACGGTGCCGATCGCGCCGCGGGTGATCATGGACTCGAGGTCGCGGGTGCGCGGGTGCCAGCGGTTCCAGGCGGCCTCGACGAGCAGCCGGCCGGCGGCGCGGGCGGTGGCCGTCATGGCGGTGACCTCCGCGGCGGTCAGCCCGAGCGGCTTCTCGCACAGGACGTGCTTGCCCGCGCGCAGGGCGCGGTCCACCCACGGGCGGTGGGCGCTGTTGTGGAGCGCGACGTAGACGATGTCGACGGCGGGGTCGTCCAGCAGCTCCTCGTAGCGGGTGTACACCCGCGCGGGGTCGAGCGCCCGGGCCCGCCGGGAGTCGGTCGCGGCGACGGCGTGCAGGCGCGGCCCGTCGGCCGCGTGGACGGCGGGTGCGAGGCTGGAGGCGGCGATCGAACCGGCGCCCAGGAAACCCCAGTTGGCCATGGTCAGTCCTCCTCCGTCGTTGCCGTTGCCGTCGTCGTCCTCGTGGTCGCTGTCGTCATGGCGGAGGCCAGGTCCAGGACGAGGGAGCTCCAGCCGAAGGAGCGCGCGCCGTGCCCGGCGGCGTCCTCCGGCCCGTAGCACTCCCGGGTGCCCGAGGCCGCGACGAGCGCGCAGGTGCGGGCCGCGAGGGTGTCGGCTTCCGTGCGGTAGCCGCGCTTGCGCAGCCCCCAGTACAGGTACCAGTTGAGGTTGACCCAGCTGGAGCCGCGGAAGATGGCGCCGGTGCGGAACGAGGCGTCGTACGACGGCTCGGTGGCGGCGACGCTGGGTATCGGATGGGGACGCCAGAACTCCCTTTCGTTCAGGAGGTGTTGTTCGATGACCCGGCGGGCGGCGGTCTCCGGTACCGAGTCGAGGAGGATGGGCAGGAGCGAACTGGCGGTGAGGACGTCACTGCGTTCGCCGGCGACAAGGTCGAGGTCCTGGAAGGCGCTGGTGGCCTCGTCCCAGCAGTGCCGCATCAGCGCGGTGCCGATCGCGCGGGACTCCTCGGCCAGCCGCTCCGCCGTACGCCCGTTCGGTTCTACCGTTCGGGAAAGGCGGGCCAGGCAGGCCAGCCCGTCGGCGTAGATGGTGTTGACGAGCACGTCGTTCCAGACGAACAGCCTCCGGTCACGGAGCGGGGTCTCGGGCGTGCGGGAGGGGGAGGCGTAGGCCGTGATGAGCGACCGCATCGCGCGGTGCCAGGCGGTGTGCACGGCGTCCTCGGCGGCCGACTGGATACCGAGGGCGGCGTCGTACTTGGGACTGCTGTCCAGTCCGGACTCGTCGGGCTGGTAGATCTCGAGGAGTCCGGTGCCGGGGCTCGTGCGATGGTCCCTGAGCCAGCCGAAGAAGGCGAGCGTCGGCGGCAGGACGCGACGCAGCCAGAGGTCGTCGCCGGTGGCCCGGTACACCCGCTCGACGGCCCGGGCCACCACGGGCGGCGCGATGGTGACGGACCGCCACCCCTCCCAGAGGTCGATCCTGAAGTCCGCGGTGGCGCGCGGCCGGAGGTCGTCCTGCCACAGGACCATGTGCGGGAGGAAGCCGGTCGGGGTGACCGCGCCGAGCAGGGAGCGCAGTTCGTCCCGGGCCCGGACCGCGTCGACGTGGGTGAGGGCGATGGCGTGGAAGCTGCTGTCCCAGGCCCACTGGAAGGGGTAGCTGTCGGGGGAGGGGCAGGTGAAGTCGTAGGGGCGCTGGGCCGCCCGGGAGAAGCCGGTGCGGTGGTTGCGGGCCAGGGTGTCGCGGGCCAAAGCGGAGCTCTCGGCGATGCTCTCGGAGCTCTCGGCGCGGCTGTCCGCGCTCTCGGTGCTCTCGGTGCGCTCAGTGACGGACATGCGGGGTGACTCCCGTGGAGGACACATGGGCAGGGGCGGTCGTGGGGGCGGGGTGCCGTCGCCGGGCGGCGAGCAGCAGTGCGGCGAGCGGCAGCAGGCAGCCGGCGAGGCCGAAGGCCGAGCGGACGCCGAGGCGGTCGGACAGCGTGCCGAGCAGCAGGGGCGCGAGCATGATGCAGGTGCTGACCGCGAGTTGGACGCGGGCCGTGGCCTGGTCGGTGCGGCCGGGCGCAGCGCTCACCGCGAGCGCGAGGGTCAGCGGGAAGAGGTTGGCGACCCCCAGTCCGCCGATGATCAGGCCCAGCAGGGCGAGCCAGGTGGTGGAGGCGAGCCACAGCAGGAGGAACCCGGTGGCGGCGACGGTCAGGGAGCCGGCCACCAGCGCGGCCGAGCGGGCGGAGCGGGCCCCGGCCGCCAGCCGGCTCCCCGCCAGGCGGCCGGCCAGCTCGCCGCCGTAGAACAGGGCGAGCGCCGCCGATGCCTGACTGTCCGTCAGGTGGATGGCGTTGGTGAGAAGGGGCGCGGCGTAGTAGGCGAGGCAGAACTCGAAGCCCACGACGAGACCGCACAGGGCGGCGCGGAGCGGGAACGCGCCCGTCGGCCGGTCGGCCTCCGCCGGGTGGACGGCGGTGGTGGTCGGGGCAGTCCTTGCGTCGGGTGCGTCGGGGACGGCGGGGGTGCGTGGGCGCAGCGGCTCGTTGCGGAGCGCCGGGTACATGGCCGCCAGCGCGAGGACGGGCAGCACCAGGCACCAGTTCCAGGCCGCCCCGGCACTCTCCAGGCCGCTGATGACCAGGGGCGCGGCGAGTGCGCTGACGCTCGCGGCGGCGTTGGCCTCGACCAGGGCCCGCGCCCGGAGTGACTCGTCCGCGCCGTGGTGCTCGGCCAGCACCGCCAGGGCCGTGGTCTGCAGCAGCGCCCCGCCGATGCCGCCCAGGACGGCCGCACCGAGCGTGACGGCGGCCGACAGCGCGGTCGCCAGGAGGAGCGACCCCAGGGCGAGGGCCGCGAGCGCGGACCAGAACAGCATCCGGTGGCCCACCCGCGTCCGGAGCCGGCGGAACAGCAGGTTGGTGAGGATCGCACCGGCGGCGAAGGCCGTGGAGTGCAGGCTCATCAGCGCGTAGCTCAGCCGCAGGTCGTGGCGCAGGAGCGGCAGCAGTGGGCCGAGCGCGTACAGGAGATAGGCGTACACGGCCAGTCCGCCGTAGGCCGTGGTGGTCAGCCGGTCCCGGACGAAGGCGGGGGGCCGGTGAACCGGGGCGACCGGTAAGTCGGTGCCGGG
Source organism: Kitasatospora sp. NPDC051164 (assembly GCF_044455625.1). Lineage (NCBI taxonomy): Bacteria > Bacillati > Actinomycetota > Actinomycetes > Kitasatosporales > Streptomycetaceae > Kitasatospora > Kitasatospora sp. NPDC051164. Next base: position 273,600 of record NZ_JBITFB010000006.1, read on the forward strand.
GTCGGTGCCAGTCACCCCGGTATCCCGGTCTGCTCGGCGAAGGGACCGTCGGCCCGGACGGTGTCGGCCCGGACGGCGTCGGCGGGGATTAAGCCGACGGGGGCGGAGTCGGTCGCGGCGGCCGTGCGGCGCACGTGGTCGAGGAGGACGGACGGGGCGAGCAGCGAGGTCTTCATCGAGGCGCCCCGCCCGTAGCCGGTGAACGCCTCGCGGACGGCGTCCTCGTCGTCGATACAGGCGCGGGTGGTGATCAGTGGGGCGGGATCGACCAGGCCCGACTCGACGAGCCGCAGGGCCACGGCGGTGACGTGCGCGGAGCGGGCCATCGGGAACGAGCGGACGTCGAAGGGGGTGGAGAGCAGCTTGAGGCCCTTGGCCAGGATCATCCAGGTGTTGAGCCGCTGCGGGACGGCCGTCGCGCCGTAGATGACGTACGAGCCGCCGGGGCGCAACAGGCCCATCGCGATCTCCCGGATGTCCTTGTCCGGGGCGTCGGCCTGCCCGGCCGAGCGGGCCGGCGCCGAGATGTGGGGCAGCGCGTCGAACACGTAGTCCGCGTACTGGTCATGGTGCTCGCGCACGTACGCTTCGAGCTCCGGCGCCTGGGTGTCCGTGTTGAAGGCGTGGGAGGCCCCGTGCCGCAGCGCGACGGCCATCCGGTCGCTGTTGCGGTCCAGCACGGTGATCGAGCCGGCGCCGAGGTGGCGGTGCAGCACCTGGACGGCAAGCTGGGCGCTGGGGCCGCAGCCGAGGACGACGCAGGTGTCGCCCGGCTTCGGCGGGTTGAGCAGTAACGACCGCAGGACCGAGGTCAGCGGCTCGATCACGGAGGCCAGGTCCGAGGGCACGTGCGCCGGCAGGACGACGGCCGCGGCCTGGTCGGCGTCGTAGAAGTTGCGCCCGGTGTACCAGGCCGTCTCCACGCCGAGCCGTCCCGGGAAGAGCGGCCGCAGCGCCCGGTACTCGGCCATCCCGCCGAAGTCGGTCTGTCCCCAGTAGGTCACCCGGTCGCCCGGTAGTACGTCGTCCCGGAGTCGCTTGCCGACCTCGACGACCCTTCCCACGTATTCGTGTCCGGGAATGATCGGCCAGGCTTCCGGAAAGAGGTGGCCGCGGAAGTAGGAGACGTCGGTCGAACAGATGGAAACCGCCTCGGTCTGCAGCAGGATTTCGTCCTCACGGCATTCCGGATCAGGTACCAGGGTGCGGTTGATTTCCCCGGGAGAGGTCATCAGGTACGCGTACACGGCTTTCCCTCCACGCATGAAAGTGTCTTCCACTACTGGAATCGGGTCGGGTCGTATCGCCCGCTCGGGCCGTACTGCCCGCCGATCGTGCAGTTCCCCGTCGGAAATTTCTCCCACGTGGTCGACATCCGCGTCATCCGTGCGGCCCGAGAGCCGCACGGATGACGGGATGACCAGGTGATCTCGGCAGATCGCCTCAGGAATCGCCTCAGGAATCGACCTCGAAGGCGACGTCCAGGGCGTATCTGTCGCCCACGTACCGGGATTCGGCGAGTTCCAGGGGCTGTTCGTCCTGGTCCACGATGAGGCGCTGTTCGACGAGCAGGGCGGTGCCCGGAGCCACCGCCAGCAGCTCCGCCTCCCGCTCGCCGGCCGCGGCGGCCCTGATGGACGCGTGTCCGCGGGTCGGCGTCCGGCCGAGCCCGGCGAGCGCCTCGTGCATCGACGCCGTGCGGAAGTCGACCTCCAGCAGGGCGACGAGGGCATCGGGGAACACCGCCCGCTCCAGTGCGGTCGGGACCCCGTCGGCCAACCGCACCCGGCTGACCTCCACGACCTGTGCGGATTTCCGCAGCCGGAGCCGGTGGATCTCCTCCGGCAGGGCAGTCCGGAGACTCGCCGAAATCAGTTGTGACGAGGGCTTGCGGCCCTGTCTGCGCATTTCCTCGCTGAATCGGACCAGGTTTTCCGCGCGACGGTGGGTCGGCGGTTCCGCCACAAATGTCCCGCGCCCGGGGATCCGGTACACCAGGCCTTCCGTGACGAGCCCTTGAACGGCCGCTCGGGCAGTCATGCGGCTCACCCCGAATTCCTCGCACAAATCCGTCTCCGACGGGAGCGGGTCGTGCGGTCGATGCTCGGCGATCCGGTTTCGGAGGGCCTGTTCGATCCGGTGGTACCTGGGTGCGAAATCCGTTTCCAAAAGGGGCCCTCCGAAATTGAGAATACGCCGTCTAGCTGTCTAGTCAACCAGCGTAGACCAGTACAGAGCGGGACATTCCACGGTGAAATACGCCAAGGGCAAGAGGCGTGCACTGTGATGTCCGTCACATGTGTTCCTGTCCCGATCTCCGGACCGGCTGTATAGACAGCTAGACAGCCTGAGGTTACCGTCGGACTGTCCGCGCTGTCGCGCCCTGACCGGTGCGACGCGAAACGCCTCACCACTAGGACAGGCTCATGGACTCCACCGGCATCGACGTCCGGCAGCTCGCCAAGATGATCGACCACTCGCTCCTGCGGCCCGAACTGACCACCGCCGAGGTGCTGCGCGGCTGTGAGCTCGCCGCGACCTACGACGTCGCCTCCGTCTGCGTGCGCCCCGCCGACGTCCCCCTGGCGGTCAAGGCGCTCGCCGGCACCGCCGTCGAGGTCGGCACCGTCATCGGCTTCCCCCACGGCGGTTCCACCACGGCGGCCAAGGCGGGCGAAGCCGTCGACGCCCTGGCGGCGGGTGCGACCGAACTCGACATGGTGCTCAACATCGGCCTGCTGCGCGGCGGGGAGGACGACGCGGTGCGGGAGGACATCGCGGCGGTCGTCGATGCCACTGCGGGTGCCGGCCTCACCAAGGTGATCTTCGAGAACGCCTACCTCGATGACGAGGACAAGCTGCGCGCCTGCCGGCTCAGCACGCTGGCGGGCGCGGACTTCGTCAAGACCTCGACCGGCTTCGCGCCCGGTGGCGCGACCCTGGAGGACGTCCGGTTGATGCGGGCGAACGTCCCCGCCCACATGAGGGTCAAGGCAGCCGGAGGGGTCCGCACCCTCGACCGCATGCTGGAGTTCGTGGCCGCCGGCGCCGAACGCTTCGGTGCGACCGCCACCGCCACCATCCTGGACGACCTGGCCGTCCGCCAGGCCGCTGCCTGATCCCGCACCCGGCCGCCCCCGCCCCGGGCGGCGGGCGGACGACCCTGGGTCAGCCGTCGGACGTCGGCCGGGTGTTCGGGGCGGCGGTCGGGGCGGCCGGTAGGCGGGTGCGGAAGGTGGTCACGCCGGTCACGCCGGTCACGCCGGTCATGCCCGTCACGCCGAGGACGGTGAGGGTGCCGCCGTGGAGGGCGGCGATGTCGCGGGCGATCGGCAGGCCGAGGCCGGCGCCGCCGTCGTCGCGGCTGCGGGCGTCGTCGAGGCGGGTGAAGCGTTCGAAGATCTTCTCGCGGTCGGCGGGTTCGATCGGGGGCCCGTCGTTGGCCACGTCCAGGACCGCATGGCCGGTGGCCCGGTCCGTGCCGAGGCGGACGGTGACCGCATGCCGGGCGTGGCGTTGGGCGTTGTCGAGCAGATTGGTCAGGAGTCGGCCCAGCCACAGGGGATGCCCGGACACCGTGACGGGGACGGGCGTGTGCACGGTCACGGGGTGGGGTTCGGCGCCGCGGGCCGCGATCGTGGTGTGCACCAGCGCGGCGAGGTCGACGGGTTCCCCGGGCCGGTCGCGGCCGGAGGCGTCGAGGCGGGCGAGCAGCAGGAGGTCGGCGGCGAGGGCCTGGAGGCGTTCGGTGTCCTCCAGCGCGCCGGCCGTCAGGTCGGTGCGCACGTCGGGGTCGGGGTGGGCGAGGGCGACCTCGAGCTGGGTGCGCAGCACGGTCAGGGGGCTGCGCAGTTCGTGGGAGGCGTCGGCGATGAAGCGGCGCTGCCGGACGCCCGCGGCTTCGAGGCGTTCGAGCATGGCGTTCATGGTGCCGGCGAGGCGGGCGATCTCGTCCTCGCTGCGGGGTTCGGGGACGCGGCGGTTCAGGTCGCGGTCGCCGATGGCAGCGACCTCGGCGCGGATGGCCTCGACCGGCCGCAGGGCACGGCCGGTCGCCCGCCAGGTGAGGACGCCGACCGTGATCAGCAGGACCGCGCTCAGCGCGGCGAGCGCGGCGGTGGTCAGGTCCTCGGCGGCGTCGACGGTGCGCAGGGACGCGCCGACGTGGACGGTGACGCTGCCGCTCGGAGTGGCGGTGGTGATCGTGGTGACGCGCTGGTGGTGCTGGTCGCCGAGGGTGCGGAGGTTGAAGGTGGTGTGGCCGTCGCGGTGGCCGGTGGGGGCGACCGAGGGGTGGCCGGTCAGGTTCTGACTGGCGGCGACCACCGTGCCGTGCGCGTCGACGACCTGGATGAAGTCGGTGCCGTGGTCGAGGGGGAGCTGGCCGGGGAGCCGCCCGTCCTCGGCGAGGCGGGCGACGGCCTGGGCCTGTTCACGGGCGCCGTCCTCGACGGTTCGTTCCAGGTTGGCGCGCAGCAGGAGGACGACGGCGGCGGAGGCGACGGCGAGGACGACGGCGACGCTGAGGCAGGCGGCGAGGGTGGTGCGGGCGCGGACCGAGCGCGGTGTCAGCCGGTCGGCGAGGGCGGCGGCCCGGGGGTGGCGGGAGAGGCGCCGGTGCAGTGCCGCGCGGATCCGGCGGCGCGCCGTGGTCGGGTCAGCCACCGGCGGGTCAGGCATGGTCGGGTCAGCCACCGTCGGCCGCCAGCCGGTAGCCGGTGCCGCGCACGGTCTGCACCGCGGCCCGCCCGAACGGGGTGTCGATCTTGCGTCGGAGCGCGCTGACGTGGACCTCGACGGTGTTCGGGTCGCTGTCGGGGCCGCCGTCCCAGACGGCGTCGAGGATCTCCCGTTTGGACACGGCTTCGCCGGCCCGTCGGGCGAGGTGGTCGAGGATGGCGAACTCCCGGGGGGTGAGGGCGACGCCCGTGCCGGCCCGCGTGCAGGTACGGGCGGCGGAGTCCACGACGAGGTCGCCCAGGACGGTGCGCCGGGGCGCGCGGCTGCCGATCCGGCGGGCCAGCGCCCTGAGCCGGGCGACCAGCACGACGAACGAGAACGGCTTGGACAGGTAGTCGTCGGCGCCGGTGTCCAGTGCCTCGGCCTCGTCCCACTCGCCGTCCTTCGCGGTGAGCATGAGGATGCCGACATCGCTGCCGGAGGCCCGGAGGCGTGAGCACACCCGGTAGCCGTTGAGGCCGGGCAGCATGATGTCGAGCACGACGACGTCGTAGGCGTGGTCCATGGCCTTGGCGAGGCCGGACGGGCCGTCGTGGGCCGTGTCGACCGTGAACCCTTCGGCGGTCAGCCCGTGCTGCAGGGCCAGGGCCAGCCGGCGTTCGTCCTCCACCACCAGTACACGCATGCCCACCAGGGTCGCAGGTCGCCGGAGCGGGTGGCCGGGGGTGCCTCCTGCTCTTCAGCCGATCTTCAGCAACGCCCCGCCATCCTGACGCAGTCGCCCGGGGACGGTCCGGGCCGGGTCGAGGAGCGGTGCGGGTACGTGAGCGAGCCCAGAGAAGGCGTGGAGTCCCAGCAGAACGACGTGACGAGCGGCGCGGGCAAGGCGCGTGCGGGCCTGGGGCGGGCCGGCCGGTGGGTGCGCGGCCGGTGGGTGCGCGGTCGGTCGGCGCGCTGGGTCGTGGCCGGTGCGGCCGTCGTGGTGATCGGCGGTGGCGCGGCCGCGGTGGCGGTCCACCACGAGCACGAGGGCCACGGCGGCGGCCGGTGGGCGGCGGCGGGTGACCAGGAGCGGTACGACGGCCGGGACGGCGGTCAGGGCGAAGGCCGTGACGGCGGCCGCGACGGTGGTCAAGGCGGCGGGCAGGGCGCCGGCCGGGATCGCGAGGGTCACCGGGGTCACGAGGGCCGCACGGCCCCCGGCCACGGGAACGAGGACGGCCGGGCCGGGCACGCCGCACCGGCGCCGCTGCCGTCGACCAACGCCGCCGACGCGCTGGCGAAGGCCGCGTCCGTCGTCACGGGCGGCAGGGTCGAGTCCTTGACCACGGTGGCCGAACAGGGCGGTGGCCGGGCCTGGCGGGCCGTGGTGATCGGCGCCGACGGCGTGCGGCATGCCGTGACCGTGGACGGGGCCACCGGCTCGGTCACCGGCAACACCGTGCTGGGCGGCTGACGCATCGACCGGGCGCGGCCAGGCCGCGCCGTAGCGAGGCGCGGCCACGCCGTGCCGTAGAGAAGGGAGCGCCGCCGTCATGGGCGCCACGACAACCCCCCGAGCGGCCCACCGCGGCCCGGCCGTCCCCGGGCGGCTCGTCCCCGCACGGTCCGTGTTGAGCAAGGTCCCGCAGGTCACGGCGGTGTTCTGGGTCGTCAAGATCCTCACCACCGGTATGGGCGAGACCACATCCGACTACCTCGCCCGGGTCCTGGGGCCGGTCCCTGCGGTCGGCTCGGCGGGGCTGCTGCTCGTCGCCGCGCTGTTCGTGCAGGCCCGGGCCCGCCGCTACGTCCCGGCGGTGTACTGGACGGCGGTGATCATGGTGAGCGTGTTCGGCACCATGGCGGCCGATGTCGCGCACGTCGCCGTCGGGGTGCCGTACGTCGCCTCCGCGGTGGCGTTCGCCGTGCTCCTCGCCCTGGTGTTCGCCGTGTGGCGGCGGACGGAGGGGACGCTCGCGGTGGAGACGGTCGCGGGCGGACGGCGCGAGGTCTTCTACTGGTGCGCGGTCATGGCCACCTTCGCCCTCGGCACGGCCGTCGGCGATCTGACCGCGGCCACCCTCGGCTGGGGCTACCTGCCCTCCGGGCTGCTGTTCGCCGCCCTGATCGTGGTGCCCGCGCTCGCCCGCCGCTTCTCCGGGCTGTCGCCGGTCCTGACCTTCTGGTGGGCCTACGTCCTCACCCGGCCGCTCGGTGCCTGCTTCGCGGACTGGGCCGGTGTCAGCCGGGAACGCGGGGGTCTGGACCTCGGCACCGGGCCGGTCAGTCTCGTCCTCGCCGTGGTCATCGTGGCGGCCGTGGCGTGGCTGAGTGCCGCCGAACGGCGAGCGCCCCGGGCTTCGGCCTGAGGTCCCGTCCGGCGGCCTGATGTCCCGGCCGGCGGGCTGCCGCCCCGTCCGGTGGCCTGTCGGCCGCGGCCGCGCGGTGCGGAGCCCGCGCGGTGTGGTGGGTGTCAGGCCGCCGCGCGCGACTGCCAGTAGGTGAACTGCTGGAGCGGATCGCCGATGAGCGTCCACGGCCAGGCGGTCACCGTGTTGTCGATCCGGCGGAACGCGTCACCGCTCTCGCTCGGGCGGCCCGCCTGGACCAGGGCGAAGGCCAGCAGATTGAGATCGGCCAGCGCCGCAGCGTGGACCAGTCCGCCGAGCCGCGGCCACTCGTGCAGAGCGGTGTCGAGCGCCTTGACCGCCCGGTTGTGCGTCCACTGGCGGCGGACCAGCAGGGCCTCGACGCCGCCCCCGGCCGCCGTGCGGGTGTGTTCGTCCACCAGTGCCGTCAGTTCCACACCGGCGGTCGGCGCGGTCGGCGGCGCCGAGGCCCGGACCGTGTCCACGAAGTTGAGCTGGGCGCTGCGGGACCCGCACTCCTCCGGTGACAGGTAGCGCAGCATCTGCAGGTGCGCCTCGCGGTTCCACGGGTCGCGTGCGGCGGCCTCGTGCCAGACGGCGATCAACTCGCGTGATTCGGCACGCATCAGGCGCAGAATTCCGAGCAGTACCACCCACGGCGTCGGATCTTCGGGCAGGAGGTCGGCCGCGTCATAGCAGTTCTCGGCTGCCGCGCGGGGATCTTCCATCCGTCCCGCGTACCGGCCGCGGAAGAGTTCGACCCACGCCTCGAAAATCAGCGCGTCCGCATTCCGCGGGCGACGCAATCGCCAGTTGCGCGCGAGGGCGGAGGGCGCCGCCGTCTCGGCGAGCACGCCCAAACGGTGCCCGCGACGGTCCCAGTCCGTGCCGGTGTCCCGCAGCAGCCGTTCGACCTGGTCGGCCTGGATGGAGCTCTGACCAGGCAGGCCCGAGGACTTGAGCTGTCGCCGGACACGGCCGAGTTCGACGTCGTCGAGCTCGGGGCGCAGGCCGGGGGAGGCGGCGCGAATTCTTCGGAGGAATGACACGGGCCGCAGCCTAGGCCCCAAGAGGATTTTCGGACAGCCCCCGGAATGAATCGGAATGAAATCGTCGGCCCCGGTGAATTCGGTGAACCTACCGCTCCGTACGGCGATCGATCGAACGGTAATGGCCGGGCAGCTGTCTGCGGCATTACCTCGGTAAGGGGGCGCCGAATCCCGGCCGCGCGTAATTCCGGCCGCTTCGCGGCCCCTCGCGCCGCTCTCGGGAGCGGGGGCGTGGGCGGGGGCGGTGCGCTCGGCGGTCGCGGAGACGACGGCGGGCGCGTGGTAGTTGACGCCCAGCCAGTCCGGTGGCTGGTGAGCATGGCGCTCCGGCTCGGCGGTGGCGACGTGCTCGCGATGTCTGGACAGCCGTGCGGGAGTTGGCCAGTGTTCACCACCATGACCATCCCGCTCCCTGAGCACCGCCCCGGCGCCGCGCGCAGCGCGCTCTTCGAGGCGGTCGCCGCCGTCGGAGACGACGCCGTCGCCCTCCTCGCCGGCTGCCGTGGCGACACCCCGATACCCGGCGCCGAGTGGACGGTCGCCGAGGCCGCCGCCCACCTGGCGATGGCCAACGAGCTGATGGCGGCACTGGCCGCCGGCAAGGAACGGCGCTACGGGGACGGCACCCCGGGCTCGCTGGCCGCGGCGAACGCGGCCTCGCTGGCCGCGCGGCCGGAGCGGGACCCGGGCGTGCTCGCGGGGGAGATCGCCCGGTGGGCAAGGGAGTTCACGGCGGCAGCCGGCCCGCGGGCCGGCACCGAGCCGGTGCTGACCCCGCTCGGCCCGATGGACCTGGACACCCTCGGCGCCTACCTGCTGACCCACATGCTGGGCCACCTCTACGACATCGCCGTCGCCCTGCGGCGGCCGCACCCGATCGACCGGCACCGCGTCCACCTGACGATGCCGTTCCTGCGGGCGGCCATGCCGTGGGTGGTGGACGCCCGCGCCGCGGCCGGCCACCACGCCTGCTACCGGCTGCGGGTGCGCGGCCTGGGCGGGTTCACGGTGACCTTCACGGACGGCGCCGCCGTGGTGAGCCAGGAGCCACCGCGGCGCCCGGACTGCACGATCCTCATCGAGCCGGTGGCGTTCCTCCTCATCGCGCTGGGCCGCTGCACCGCGACCGCCGCCCTCACCCGGGGCAAGGTGCTCGCCTGGGGCCGCCGGCCGTGGCTGGCCCCGGCCTTCCCCGGGCTGTTCGCCGCTCCCTGAGCACGGCCGGCGGGCCTGCCGCGCCGACCCGGTCTGAGTACCGCTACTCAGGCGGCCGGGCGGCGGGCTCCGCGAGGATGGCGGAACCACTTCGCCGAAGGCCACGAAGGAACCCGCCCATGATCAGCCGGATCGCCAGCGCACTGGTGCCCGTCCTCGGTCGTCTGACCGTCACCTGCGAGGTGGCGGGCCCGGTCGCCCCGGGCAGCATCGTCGCGGCCAACCACAGTTCGCTCGCCGACCCGGGCGTGGTGCTGGCCGCACTGGGCCGGCTGGGCACCGAGCCGGTCGTGATGGCGACCGCCGGGCTCTGGCGGGTGCCCGTGCTCGGCGGAGTGCTGCGGGCCGGCGGCCACATCCCGGTCCATCGTGGGACGGCCCGGGCGGCCGAAGCCCTCGACTCGGCCGCGGCGGCGCTCGCGGCCGGCCGGGTCGTGCTGATCTACGGCGAGGGCGGCCTGCCGAAGCACCGGGACTCCCGTGACGCGGAGCCCGGCGCCTTCCGCACCGGCCTGGCCCGGCTCGCGGCGGCGAGCGGCGCCCCGGTGGTGCCGCTCGGCCAGTGCGGCGCCCGCCGCCTGAGCTCGGGCAGCACCGCCAAGCAGCTCGCCGGGTTCGCCACCGCCCCGCTGCGGCGCCCCGCCCTGTACGTCCACCTCGGCGCCCCGGTCCACCTGGAGGGCGACATCACCGAGGCGACGGCCACCGCCCACCGCGCCGTCACCGCGGCCTGGCGCACCGCGGAGCGGCGACGTGGTGGACGAGACGGCCGGGAGTGAGGTCACGCCGGTCGAACGGGCTCGGGCGTTCTTCCGGCCGCCGCACGAGAACGGCTGAGCCGCCGGCTCTGCCGGTGGCGAATCTGCGGTGGGCAGAGAAACCACGTTCGGGGACCTCCCCGGGGCAAGAGTGGAGCTGACGGCATCCCCGCCTCGACAAGGAGACCTGATGACTCCACTCACCTCGCTCCCGCCCCGCGCGGACGAGGGCGGCACCCCGCCCAGCCCCTTCGACGACCATCTCGCGGGCCAGCTGCTCGCCCAGCGGATCGTCCTCCTCGGCACCCAGGTCGACGACGTGTCGGCCAACCGGGTGTGCGCGCAACTGCTGCTGCTGTCGGCGGAGGACCCGCGCACCGACATCTGCCTGTACATCAACAGCCCCGGCGGGTCGGTCACCGCGGGCCTCGCCATCTACGACACCATGCGGCTCATCCCGAACGACGTCTCGACCCTGGCGATGGGGTTCGCCGCCAGCATGGGCCAGTTCCTGCTGACCGTGGGGGCGTCCGGCAAGCGGTTCGCGCTGCCGAACGCGCGGATCATGATGCACCAGCCCTCGGCGGGCATCGGCGGCACCGCCGCGGACATCGAGATCCAGGCGGAGAACCTGCAGTTCACCAAGAAGGCCATCGAGCGGATCACCGCCGAGCACACCGGGCAGAGCGAGGAGACGATCGCGCGGGACGGCGACCGGGACCGCTGGTTCACGGCCGAGCAGGCCAGGGATTACGGGATCGTCGACCGGGTGGTGGAGTCGTTCGCCGACATCCGCCCGGCCGCGTCGCGCCGACGGATGGGGCTGTGACATGGGGTCGTACACGGTTCCCTACGTGATCGAGCGGACCGCCCAGGGCGAGCGGTCCTACGACGTGTTCAGCCGGCTGCTGAACGAGCGGATCATTTTTCTCGGCACCGAGATCGACGACGGGGTCGCCAATGTGGTCATCGCGCAACTCCTGCACCTGGAGTCGGAGAACCCGGAGCGCGAGATCTCGATCTACCTCAACTCGCCCGGGGGATCGTTCACTTCGCTGATGGCGATCTACGACACGATGACCTTCGTGCAGGCGCCGATCTCCACCTTCTGCGTCGGTCAGGCGGCGTCGACGGCGGCGGTGCTGCTGGCCGGGGGAGATCCCGGGCGACGGTTCGTGCTCCAGCACGCGCGGGTGCTGCTCGGCCAGCCGGCCAGCGGCGGCCGACAGGGGACGGTCTCCGACCTCAGCCTCGCGGCCAAGGAGATGGTCCGCATCCGCTCGCAGGTGGAGGAGGTCCTGTCCCGGCACACGCAGCACGACGTGGCGACGCTGCGCGCGGACATGGACCGGGACAAAGTGCTCACCGCCGAGGAGGCCGTCTCCTACGGGATCGCCGACGAGGTACTGAGCCGACGGCACGCGTTCGGCTGACTGCGCGCGGCCGTGGCCGGTACGGCGGTGGGGCGCCCCGCCGTACCGGCCGTCGTGCCCGCTGTCGTGCCTTCCTCCGGTTCGGTCAGGCGGCGAGGCAGAGGCCGTCGTACCGCGCCGTCGGCGACGTACGGCCGCGACCCACCTGGCTCCGGCTCACCTGGCTCTGGCTCACCTGGCTCTGGCTCACCCGGCTCCGGCCCACCGGGCTCGGGGCGTACCGGGCCAGTTCGTCCTGGGCGAGCGAGAGCAGGTCGGCGAGACCGAGCCCGAGGGCCCGGGCGGCGGCCGCGAGCACCTCGGAGGAGGCCTCCTTGCGTCCGCGCTCCAGCTCCGACAGGTACGGCACCGAGATCCGGGCCGCCTCCGCGACGTCCTTCAGCGTGCGCTCCTGCGCGAGCCGCTCGCGCCGCAGCGCATCGCCGACGAGGTCGCGCCACAGGGGTTCCTTCGGCGCGGGTGTCAGGGGTGCCCGGGGAGTTCCGGCCGGTCGTTGCGGGGCGCGGGTCGCCCCACCGGAAACGGGCGGCGAGGCCTGCGGGCGCAGGGGGATGACGCGGGCTTCGTTCGGCGCATGAGTGCTCACCCCTTCAGCCTAGGGATTCGGGGCGCCGGGGGAAGGGAGCGGCGTTCTGCCCTGGGTGAAGCCCCGGGGAAGCCGTGGGGGAACTCCTCCCGGCCGCTGCGCCCAGGATTCGGGTCCATCGGCAGGCCGGGCGCCATGGTGAGTGGCCGTCAAGCGGGAACGCGCCGCAGCCCCGACCGCCGTCTCCTCTGTGAGTTCGGCCTGCGGGGCTTGCGGTGCTGGGGCTCGCGGTGCTTCAGGCTGCGGTGGTCAGAGCGGCCTTCTGCGGCTCGGGACGGACGGCCTGGGCCGGCAGTCGGCGCTCCAGGCGGAGCAGGAGGCCGGCTCCGGCCAGTGCGGTGGCGGCGAGCACCAGCCAGGGCAGCCGGCTGTCGAGGGCCAGCAGGCCGGTGAGCAGGGAGGGGGCGAGCGCCGCGGAGAGCGACCAGGAGAGCTGGTAGGTGGCCATGTACCGGCCGCGGACGGCGGCCGGGGCGGTGGCGGTGACCAGGGCCGAGGCGGCGGGGTTGTGGACGATCTCGCCGAGGGTGATCACGACCACCACGGCCAGCAGGCCGGCGGTGGTGAAGCGTCCGGCGGCGGGCACCAGCAGCGCCTGGGCGAGGAATCCGGCGGCGAACAGCGCGGCGCCGGTGGCGGCGGCCCGGTTGCGGGTGGTGAACCGGCGGACGGCGAGCCCGGCGGGGACGCCGAGGGCGGCGCAGAGCACGGTGTTGACGGCGAAGGCGAGGCCGGGCAGCGTGGCGGAGGCGTGCAGGGCACCGGTCACGTACACCGGGAGCAGTACCGCGAGCGAGGCGTAGCCGAGGGAGATCAGCAGGTTGGCGGTGGCCAGGCCGAGGAACGGCCGGTCGGCCAGGACCGCGCGGTAGCCGACCTGTCCGGTGTCGCGCGGGGCGGGGCTGTCGACGGCCTCGGCGCTGCGGTCCGGGACGCGGCGGACCAGGGCGGCGGCGGCCAGGAAGCTGGCGGCGTTGAGCAGTGCGGCGACGGTGTAGCCGCCGTCGCCGGCCAGGCCGACCAGCAGGGCGGCGAGCATGCTGCCGGCGCCGAGGCCGGCGTTGGCGAGGCTGCGGCCGAGGGCGTTGATGCGCTCCAGGCTGGTGCCGGAGGCGAGTTCGCCGATCCTGGCCTGCTGGACGGCGGGGTAGCCGCGGGTCGCCACGGCGGTGACCAGGGTGACGGCGACGAAGGCGGGCAGGGCCGAGGCGAAGGGGTAGACGGCGAATCCGGCAGCCCGGATCAGGTGGAGGGCGATCTGCATGCGGCGGGCGCCGAACCGGTCGACGGCGGTGCCGACGAGCGGGAGCGCGACCATCGCCAGCAGGCCGGTGGCGGTGAGCACCAAGCCGATGACGGCCAACGGCAGGCCGGTGACGTGGCGGAAGAAGACCAGGCTGAAGGGCACGTACATGCCGTTGCCGAGGGCGTCGATGGCCAGGGCCGCCATCAGGCTGCGTTCGCCGGGGAAGCCCGGGCTCCTTTTTGAAAGCATGTAAGTAACTTAGCAGTAAGCTAGTTAAAATCAAGCTTCTTTGTGACAAGCAATCTTGTGCCACACTGAACCCATGACGAGCACCGCAGATTCCGCCCCGAACCCGCACCCCACCACCGCCGACCCGGTGGACGCGATCGCCGCCCAGTGGCGCCAGGAGCGGCCCGACCTGGGGGAGAGCCTGCAGGCCATGGAGGCCTTCGGGCGGATCTACCGGCTCGCGCGCGGCATGGGCGATCGCATGGAGCGCGCGTACGCCCCGTTCGGCATCGGGCGTGGCGAGTTCGACGTGCTGGCCACCCTGCGCCGGGCCGGTGAGCCGTTCTCGCTCTCGCCGCGCGAGCTGACCGCCACCCTGATGCTGACCACCGGCGGCATGACCGGCCGCCTGGACAAGCTGGAGCGGGCCGGCCTGGTCACCCGTTCCCCCGACCCGAACGACCGCCGCGGCCTGCGGATCAGCCTCACCCCCGAGGGTCGCTCCACCATCGACGGCGCGGTGACCGCCGGCCTCGCCGTCCAGCGCCGCGCCGTGGACGCCCTCGGCCCCGAACGGGCCGCCCAACTCAACGACCTGCTGCGCGAACTGCTGACCTCCCTGGACGACTGAAGCCGGCACCCACCCACCCGCCGTCCGCCACGGTGGCCTTGTGGGCGCTAGCGGACGCCGTCGGTCCGGACGGTGGCGGCGATCCGGCGTACGCCCGCGCGTTCTGTCCGGGCGTCCTGCCCGGGTGTCAGGCCTGCACCGTGGGCCGGACGACTATCTCACTGACGTCGACGCCCTCGGGCTGTTCGATGGCGTAGCCGATCGCGGAGGCGACGGCGGAGGGCGGCATGGCGATCTCGTCGCGCTGCCGGGCCAGCGCGGCCGCCACTTCGGGGCTGGCTCCCTTGCCCACGCCCTCGGTGTCGGTGAAGCCCGGTGAGACGAGGGTGACGCGCAGGTCGGGCCCCGATTCCTGCCGCAGGCCCTCGGTCAGGACCTTCACCGCCGTCTTGGTCGCCGCGTAGACGGCCTGGGGGGACTTGACGACGTAGGCCGCGGTGGAGGCGATGTTGACGAACTGGCCGGAGCGCTGTTCCCGGAAGACGGGCAACGCCGCCGCGATCCCGTTGAGCAGGCCGGTGATGTGGGTGGCGACCATGGCGTCCCAGTCGTCCTGACGCAGCTCGTCGAACGGGGACACCGCCATGGTGCCGGCGTTGGAGACCAGCACGTCGAGCCGGCCGTACCGGTCGAGCGCCGTGTCCGTCAGGCGCCGCAGGTCCTCGCGGCGCGTCACGTCGACGACGGTCCCGACGGCGCTGCCGCCCTGCGCCGCGATCTGCGCCACGACCGCGTCCAGCCGGTCCTGGCGTCGCGCCCCGAGCACGAGCCGGGCCCCTCTCCCGGCGAGATGGATCGCCGTCGCCGCTCCGATGCCGCTGCTGGCTCCGGTGATCGCCACGACCTTGCCTTCGATTCCCGACATGGGCATTTGTTCCTTTCCGCAGGTGAGCAGCCGGAAGGGCGACCCATGGCACAAAATGGGGAGTCCTCCACTTGACCTCACGTTAAGTGGAGAAGTCCCCATTTTGCAATCGGGCGACGCACGACGCGAAAGGAAACAAGATCGGCCGGCGGGCGCGGACCGGCTGTCACGGACTGGCTGTCACGGACTGGCTGTCACGGACTGGGGAAAGGCGAAGACGCCGTCCGGGTCGTAGTGGTGGGCCACGTCCTTCAGCCGGGTCAGGTTCCTGCCGTAGTAGGCGCTGCCCCAGTCCGGCAGCGTGTTGTCGATGTAGTTGACGTACGCACCGTGCGCGCCGAGCCCGGCCAGTCCGTCGCGGATCGCGTCCACGGTGGCGCGGACCCGGTCCTCGTGAGCGGCGTGGCACTGGCGTAGACCTGGGCGCTGGCGAGCGAGTCGCGGTGGGGGAAGGCGGTGGCTCCGGGGGCGAGTTCGCCGACGGCGCCGCCGAGGGAGTCGAGCAGCAGGTCGACGCCGGGGCGGCCGGCCATCAGCGCCGTGACCTTCGCCGGATCCAGCGGTGCCGGGCCCAGCATCCGGGAGACCGCGACGAAGCCGGCCCGGGGCAGGACGCCGCCCTCCCAGGTGGGGTGGCACTGGGCGATGGTGTCGTTCGAGCAGCCCGCCATGAACTTCATCGCGCCCAGGTAGTCCTTGGGGGAGACGGTGCGCGAGCTCGGGGTGGTGCCGGCCGCCTTCACCAGGCGGTCGAGCAGGACGTCGGCGCCGTCGGGACCGCCCACGTAGCAGCCGACGATCCGGCAGGTGGGCGGGGAGCCGCCGGAGATCTGGCAGCTGGCCCAGAGTTCGAACGGGGCCCCGGCCACCCACTGCTGCCAGGCCCCGAGCACCTGGGTCACCGAGCCGGCCGGGAAGCCGAGCACGAAGACGGTCAGGCCGGGCGCGGGGGCGGTGGCGAAGCTGAACCGGGTGACCACTCCGAAGTTGCCGCCACCGCCGCCGCGCAGCGCCCAGTACAGGTCGGGCTCCTGGGTAGGCGAGGCGGTGAGCAGGCGCGAGTCGGCGGTCACCATGTCGGCGGCGGCCAGCCGGTCGCAGGTGAGCCCGTACCTGCGGGTCAGCACGCCGATGCCGCCGCCGAGGGTCAGGCCGCTGACCCCGACGGTCGGGCAGCTGCCGCCCGGGAGCAGCCGGCCCGCCTGGGCGAGCGCCGCGTACACCTCGATGAGGCGGGCGCCGGCGCCGACCTCGGCGGTGCCGTCGGGGTGCACCCGGATGTCGGCCACTCCGCGGAGGTCGATCACCAGGCCCTGGGCGGGGATGCTGTAGCCGAGGTACCCGTGGCCGCCGCTGCGGGCCGCGATCGGGATCCCGTGCCCGCGCGCCACGTCCAGGCAGGCCCGCACGTCGTCGGCCGACACGCACTGCGCCACGGCGGCCGGGAGCTGACCGTCGTTCAGCTTGTTGTAGCCGAGCCGGGCGGTCCCGTACCCGGGGTCGGCCGGGAGCACCAGCCGACTGCCCAGGCGGTCCCGCAGCGCCCGCCAGTGCGGGGGTGCGTCCGCCCAGACCCGGGACCGGGCCGGGAAGGCGGCCGGCGCGCGGGCGGGAGTGGCGCCGGCCGTCACCATGGCGGCGGCGCCGAGGGTGGTGAGGAAGCGTCGTCGGTCGATGGTCATGGCGCGCCCTTCTCCGGGGTGGCCGGCGCACGGGGGTGCCGTCCTGCCGATCGTCACGCAGGCGCTACGAGCGGACCCGCCGGACTGCGCCTTCCGACGCACCGGCAAGCGGGAGGCGCCGGCACCCCCTCGCCGATCGTCAGCTGTCGGGCCGTGGGTGGCATCGGGGGCATCGAAGGCGCATGGTTCCGGCCGTGCTGAGGTGATCGGCCGCCCGAGGTAGCGCTGGGTAGAGATGGCATGTACGCTGCGTGTCGCTGGTTGAACAGCATGCGGGCCCAGCCGCTGCTCCGTGGGGGGAGTCGCGCCCAGGCCCGGTGGCCGGCTGGGGCCCGGTTGAACTCGTGGGGGAGTTTCAGCCGGGCCCGTCGCCAGATGTCGGTGATATGCCCGCCGGGCTTCCGCTCCAGACCTGACAACCGTCCAGCGGGCGACCGGTTTCGGGCGCGTCCGTCCAACGGCGGGGTGGCTACGGGGCCGGTGATGCCGACGTAGCAGTGGTGTCATCGGGCGCCCCGGCTCGGTCGTGTCGGCGGACGCGACGGGACGTACGGTGCCGGCCGGGCCGCGATCGGGGGTGCCGTGGTGTCCTGGTCCAGCGTTCCGCGCGGGACTATGGGCGTATGGCCAGAACCACGGGCCGCCCTCTCCGGCCGCCCCCACGCCGATCCGAAAGCCGTCGTGGGCGGCGAGACTCACGCCCGCTGCCGTGGGGATCGTCGCCGCAGCGCCTGCGGTCGATGATGAGCATCCGGAGTGTCGCCGGGCAGATGTTCGTCCTGCAGGTGCTGATCGTGCTGTTGCTCGTGGTGGCGGCCGTCGTCGCGCTGCTGATCCAGTCCCGCAGCGACCGGTTCGACGCGGCGCGTGACCGCTCGCTCGCCGCTGCCCAGGCCTTCGCCCACGGCCCCGGCCTGGTGGCGACGATGCAGGGCCCCGATCCCAGCGCGGTGCTCCAGCCGCTGACCGAAGCGGCCCGCAAGGAGGCCCACGTCGACTTCATCGTGGTGACCGACCGGAACGGCATCCGCTACACCCACCCCGAGCCGGAGCAGATCGGCAAGAAGTTCGTCGGCACGATCGGGCCGTCGCTGCAGGGCCGGGTCACCGTCGAGCAGGTGCACGGCCCGCTCGGCCTGGAGTACCAGGTGGTGGTCCCGGTGGAGGACGATCACGGTGCGGTCGTGGGCATCGTGTCCTCCGGGATGAAGGTCGCCAACGTGAGCAGTGCGTTCGACCGCCAGCTCCCGGTCGTCCTGGGTGCCGGCGCCGTCGCGCTCGGCCTGGCCACGGCCGGAACGGCGCTGGTGGGCCGGCGGCTCCTGCGCCAGACCCACGGTCTGGGGCCGGAGGAGATGACCCGGATGTACGAGCACCACGACGCGGTCCTGCACGCGGTGCGCGAGGGCGTGGCCATCGTCAGCGGCGACGGCCGGGTCCTGCTCGCCAACGACGAGGCCGGCCGACTGCTGGACCTGCCCCCCGATGCCGAGGGACGTGCCGTCACGGACCTCGGTCTCGACCCGCGGACGACCGGACTGCTGCTCTCCGACAGTGCGGTCACCGACGAGGTGCTCCTCGTGGGCGACCGGCTGCTGGCCGTCAACAACCGCCCCATCGCCGCCGGCGGCGGCCCGCCCGGCCCGCCCGGCAGCGTGACCACCCTGCGTGACTCCACCGAACTGCGCGCCCTCGCCGGGAAGGCCGAGGTCGCCCGCGCCCGGCTCAGGTTGCTGTACGACGCGAGCATGGCCATCGGTACCACCCTGGACGTCCGGCGCACCGCGGAGGAGCTCGCCGGGCTGGCCGCTCGGGAATTCTGCGACTACGTCACCGTCGACCTCGCCGAGGAGGTCCTGCGCGGCGAGGAACCGCGGACCCTGGCGGTCGGCTCGACGGTGGAGCTGCGGCGGGTGGCGGTCACGGGCCTCCGGGACGATTCGCCGCTGTACCCCCAGGGGACGCTGGTCCGGTGGGCGGGCAGTACCCCGCAGGCGGCGGGATTCGTCAGCGGGCGATCCGCGCTGGTCCCCGAGCTGGCGACCGATGCCGGGTGGCGCCGGCAGGATGCCGAGCGCACGCAGGCGGTGCTCGAGTTCGGTCTGGCGTCGCTGATCGCCGTTCCGCTGACGGCGCGGGGTGTGCTCACCGGCATCGCCTGCTTCTGGCGTGGCCGGGGCAGGGGCCCGTTCGAGGAGGAGGACCTGTCCCTGGCCGAGGAGCTGGCCGCCCGGGCCGCCGTGTCCGTCGACAACGCCCGCCGCTTCACGCGCGAGCACACGATGGCCGTCACCCTGCAGCACAGCCTGCTGCCGCGCGCGTTGCCCGAGCAGAGCGCCCTCGACGTCGCCCACCGCTACCTGCCCGCCCAGGCGGGGGTCGGCGGCGACTGGTTCGACGTCATCCCGCTGCCGGGTGCCCGGGTCGCGCTCGTCGTCGGCGACGTGGTCGGCCACGGCATGCACGCCGCCGCGACCATGGGCCGCCTGCGCACCGCCGTCCAGACCTTCTCCACCCTCGACCTGCCGCCGGACGAGCTGCTCGGACACCTGGACGAACTGGTCGCCCACATCGACCAGGAGGCGGCGGCAGCCGGGGGTGAGCTCGCGATCACCGGCGCCACCTGCCTCTACGCGATCTACGACCCCAGCACCGCCGGCTGCGCGCTGGCCCGGGCGGGACATCCCCCGCCCGCCGTCGTCCGACCGGACGGCACGGTGGAGCTGCTCGACCTGCCCGCCGGTCCGCCGCTCGGGGTGGGAGGGATGCCCTTCGAAGCCGCGGAGGTGAGTCTGCCGCAGGGCAGCAGCCTGATCCTCTACACGGACGGCCTGGTCGAGGACCGCACCCGCGACATCGGTGTCGGCCTGGAGGTCCTCACGGCCGTCCTGGCCCACCCGGGCCGGTCGCCCGAGGAGGTCTGCGAGGCCGTGCTCGAGGCCCTGCTGCCCGTGCGCCAGACCGACGACATCGCCCTCCTCGTCGCCCGCACCCGGGTGCTGGACCCCGACCGGACCACCGAGTGGGAGGTGGCCTCGGCTCCGGAGGCGGTGGCCGAGGCCCGGGCCGAGGCCACCCGACGGCTCGTCGCGTGGGGCCTGGACGAGGCCGTGTTCGTCACCGAACTGGTGCTCAGCGAACTGGTGACCAATGCCATCCGCTACGGGACCGGACCGATCAGGGTGCGGCTGCTGTGCGACCGCACGCTGATCTGCGAGGTCTCCGACACCAGCAGCACCGCCCCGCACCTGCGCTACGCGGTCGAGGAGGACGAGGGCGGCCGCGGCCTGTTCCTCGTCGCCCGGCTCACCGAACGCTGGGGCGTCCGGTACACCCCGGAGGGAAAGATCATCTGGGCCGAGCAGTTCCTGCCGCGGACCTGAGGGACGGGCCGGCACGGCTGGTGGACGATGTCGGGAGGGGCGTTCAGGAGTCGAAGCCGAGGCCGACGCGGTCGAGGGTGCGCAGCCAGAGGTTGCGGTGGCCGGCGTTGGCGTCGGCGCGGGTGAGGGCCCGCTGGGTGATGCCGATGCCGATCGAGCGGGCGGGCTCGGGTGGGAAGGGCAGCGGCTTGCGGCGGACCAGCTGCAGCGCGGTGCGTTCGGTGCGGGCGCCGTCCAGGAGGTCGAGTATCACCTCGGCGCCGAAGCGGGTGGCGCCGACGCCCAGGCCGGTGTAGCCGGCGGCGTAGGCGACCCGGCCGTCGTGGGAGAGGTCGAAGAAGGCGCTGAACCGGGTGCAGGTGTCGATCGCGCCGCCCCAGGCGTGGCTGAACCGGACGCCTTCCAGCTGCGGGAAGGTCCGGAAGAAGTGCCGGGCGAGGGTGGCGAAGGTCTCCGGGCGCTGGTCGCGTTCGGCGCGCACCCGGCTGCGGTACTGGTGGACGACGTCGTAGCCGCCGAACAGGATGCGGTTGTCGGCGGAGAGCCGGACGTAGTGGAAGTGGTTGGCGCTGTCGGAGAAGCCCTGGCGGCCCTGCCAGCCGACCGAGGCGAGCTGCTCTTCGGTCAGCGGCTCGGTCATCAGCGCGTAGTCGTAGACCGGCACGGTGTACGGGCGGTGGCGGCGCAGCAGGGAGGGGAAGGCGTTGGTGGCGAGCGCGACGCGGCGGGCGCCGACGCGGCCGTACGGGGTGCGGACGGTGATTCCGCGCGGGGAGCCGGTGAGGCCGGTCGCCCGGGTGTGCTCGTGGATGCGCACGCCCTGGTCGAGGCAGGCCTGCCGGAGCCCCCAGGCGAGGCGGGCGGGGTTGAGCATGGCGACGCCGTCGCGGTCGCGGAGGCCGCCGAGGAAGGTGGGGGAGTCGATCTCGGCGCGGACGGCCTCGCGGTCGAGGACGTCGAGCCGGCTGCCGTAGCGGGCGGCGAGGTCGGCGAACTCCCGCAGGCCGTCGACCTGGTAGCGCTCGGTGGCGACGGTGAGGGAGCCGGTGCGCTCCCAGTGGCAGTCGATGCCGTAGCGCTTGACGGTGTCCTCCATGGCCTGGAGGTTCGCGGCGCCGAGCCGTTCGAGCGTGTGGAGTTCGTCGGGCCAGCGCTGGTGCCCGTTGGCGAGGCCGTGGGTCAGGCTGGCCTCGCAGAAGCCGCCGTTGCGGCCGGAGGCGGCCCAGCCGGTCTCCTGCGCCTCGATGAGGACGACGTCGAGCGAGGGGTCGCGCTCCTTGGCGATGAGCGCGGTCCACAGGCCGCTGTAGCCGCCGCCGACCACGAGCAGGTCGCACCGTGCGTCCCCGACCAGGGCGGACGCGGCCGACGGCCGGTCGGGGTCGTCGAGCCAGAACGGTACGGGCTGGGCGTCCTGGAGGGCGCGGACGGGGTCGGCCATGGCGGGCGGCTCCTTCGGTGCATGGAGGGTCGGGCCTCCGGATGCCGCCATCAGACCGCCGCGTCGCGCATAACGTCAATGGTGTTGACATAAGGCTGTTGACATAAGGCTGGAGCGGGCGTGAGCCTCAGGCGGGCGTGATCTCGATCCGGTCCAGGATCTCGGCGGCGATCGCCTCGGCGCCCGGCTGGTAGCGGTGCGCCAGGGTGTGGAACAGCTGCTCGGCCGCCTCGGCGGGCCAGTCGGCGGGCAGGTGCTCGGCCGGCAGGTGCGGATCGCCCCGGACCACGTCCAGCCAGTCGGTGTGCAGCAGCAGCTGGCGGGCCAGGCGGTCCTCGGGCAGGTGGGCCTCGGCGGGGTTGCCGGGCTGGGGATCGCCGGGCCCGGAGTCGCCGGCCTCGGGGTCGTGCCAGCGGTCGAGGAAGGCGCGGTAGCGGGCCGCGATGGCCGGGACGTCGAAGGCGGCGAGCAGGTCGGCGGCGTCGGTGGGGGCGGCGGCCCGGCCGTGGAAGACCCGCAGGTGGCCCTCCAGTCCGAGCCCGTCGACCAGGGCGGCCACGTCGACCTCGCCGGGTGCCGTCCAGAGCCCGCTCTGCAGCGGTGCGAACCCGCCCCAGACCAGCCGGGAGCGCAGGTCGTGGCGCTCGCGGCGCCAGGCGTCGGGGAGCGAGAAGCCGACGACCGTCCAGCTGCCGTCCCAGGCCCGGTTGACGGCGCCGGTGCGCCAGATCCGGTCCTGGCCGTCGGTGAGCACGGCCCTGGCGCGCCCGGTCAGGGCGAAGTACATTTTCCGCCCCCGGCGGTGACGCTCCAGCAGGCCCCGGCCCACCATGCGGGTGAGGGTCGAGCGGACGGCCTCCTCGCTGATGTGGACCCGGGCGAAGGCGTCGATCACGCTCCCGGAGGACAGGGCGATGTCCCGGCCGAGCACGTGGATGCCGAAGAAGCTCAGCATCAGGGACTGCGGTCGCGGCGCAGCGGTGTCCTGGTCGGCGGGCACGGTCTTCCTCCTGGAGTCCGGACGGGGATGGGGCGGGCATCGGGTGGGTGTCGGGCAGGGGCAGGGCAGGGTCGGGTGGGTCGGGGCAACAGCGTAGTCAGCGGCAATGTTCGGCAGTCTGTTGACCGTCGACAGAATTATGCCTACTTTCTTCAGCAGCCGCCGGTGGCGATGCCTGGTCGCGAACACGCGCCTCCGCCCCGGCCGGGCGAAAGGACCTCCCCATGGATCGCAGGGACCGCATCGACCTCTCCGGCAAGGTGGCCGTCGTCACCGGCAGCGGACGCGGGCTCGGCCTCGCCTACGCCAGGGCGCTGGCCGCCGCCGGAGCGGCCGTGGTCGTCAACGACGTCGACCCGCAGGCCGCCGCTGACGCTGTCGAGCTGATCGCCGACGCCGGCGGCCGGGCCGCCTCGCTGGCCGTGCCGGTCGGCACCGCCGAAGCCGCCGAGGCACTGGTCGCGTGCGCGGTCGAGCACTTCGGGCGACTGGACGCGATGGTCACCAACGCCGGCGTGCTGCGGGACAAGGTGCTCTGGAAGATGACCGACGAGGACTTCGACACCGTCGTCCGGGTGCACCTGCGCGGCACCTTCACCTGCGTGCGCGCCGCCGTCGAGCGGATGCGCGAGCAGGGCGAGGGCGGCCGGATCATCGTCGCCGGCTCCCCGGCCGGGCAGCGCGGCAACTTCGGCCAGACCAACTACGCCGCCGCCAAGGCCGGGATCGCCGCCATGGTGCGCACCTGGGCGATGGAACTGGCCCGGGCCGGCATCACCGCCAACGCTGTCATCCCGGTCGCCGCGACCGCCATGACCAAGACCATCCCCGTCTTCGCCCCGCACGTCGAGGCGCTGGAGCAGCACGGCACGCCCTTCCCGGACAGCCTGCGCAAGGGCGAGGGCTTCGGCACCCCCGAGGACGTCGCCGGTCTGGTCGCCTTCCTCGCCTCCGAGGCCTCCGCCGGGATCACCGGCCAGTGCGTCGGCGTCGGCGGCGACAAGCTGGCCCTGTGGTCGCACCCGGAGGAGGTCGCGGTGGCCTACGCCGACGGCGGCTGGAGCGCGGAGGCGATCGCCGCCGCCTGGCCGGTCTCGGTCGGCCGGGTGCAGCAGACCTACGGCATCCCGGCCCCGCAGCTGTGACGGGCACCGCAGCCGTGACGGGAGCCGAGCCGAACGGCGCCGCGATGAACCTCGACGACCTCGTGGCGATCGACGTCCACACCCACGCCGAGGTCTCCGCGAAGGGCGCGGCCTCCCTGTCGGCCGAACTGGACGGCGCCGCGGGGGCCTACTTCAAGGCCGAGCACCGCCACCCCACCCTGCCGGAGATCGCCGCCCACTACCGCGAGCGGAGGATGGCCTGCGTCGTCTTCACCGTCGACGCCGAGTCCGCCACCGGCACCCCGCCGGTGCCGAACGAGGAGATCGCCGAGGCCGCGCTGGAGCACCCCGACGTGATCATCCCCTTCGCCGGGGTCGACCCGTACAAGGGGAAGGCCGCGGTGCGCCAGATCCGCCGCCTGGTCCGGGAGTTCGGGGTCAGGGGCTTCAAGTTCCACCCGAACATCCAGGCCTTCCACCCCAACGACCGGCTCGCCTACCCGCTGTACGAGGCGATCGAGGAGGCCGGCGCGATCGCCGTCTTCCACACCGGTCAGACCGGGATCGGCGCGGGCGCGCCCGGGGGCGGCGGCATCCGGCTGAAGTACTCCAACCCGATGGACGTGGACGACGTCGCCGCCGACTTCCCCGGGATGCCGATCATCCTCGCCCACCCGTCCTTCCCCTGGCAGGACGAGGCGTTGGCGGTGGCCACCCACAAGCCGCAGGTGTACATCGACCTGTCCGGCTGGTCGCCGAAGTACTTCCCGCCGCAGCTCGTCCGGTACGCCAACAGCCTGCTCAAGGACAAGGTGCTGTTCGGCTCCGACTACCCGCTGATCTCCCCGGACCGCTGGCTCGCCGACTTCGCCGAGCTGCCGATCAAGGACGAGGTCCGCCCGAAGATCCTCAAGGAGAACGCGGCGCGGCTGCTCGGCCTGTCGGCCGGCCCCGACGGGAAGTGAGGGAGCCCATGCGCGCACCCGCGGGGAACCAGGGCATCGGCTCCTGGCCCGGTCGCCGCGCCCGCCGCTCACCCCGGCGCACCGCGCTGGTCCACGAGGGGGAGGCCGTCGACTACGCCCGGCTGCACGAGCGGTGCACCCGCCTGGCGCACGCGCTGCGCCAGGCGGGCGTCCGGCGCGGCGACCGGGTGGCCTTCCTCGGCCCGAACCACCCGGCGTACCTGGAGACCCTGTTCGCCGCCGGCCTGCTGGGCGCCGTCTTCGTGCCGCTCAACACCCGCCTCGCGGCGCCCGAACTCCGGTACCAGCTGGCCGACTCGGGCAGCGTCATTCTCCTGACCATACGTCAGGACAGCGGGGTCGTGCGCCCGTTGGCCGACGGGGCCGAGATCTGGCAGGCGGAGGGTGAGGCGTACGAGCAGCTGCTCGCCGCCGCGCCCCGGGAGCCGATCGACGAGGAGGTCGGCCCGGACGACCCCTGCCTGATCATGTACACCTCGGGCACCACCGGCCGGGCCAAGGGAGCCGTCCTCACCCACGGCAACATCCTCTGGAACAGCCTCAACGTGCTGGTCGACACCGACCTCGCGAGCGACGAGGTGGCCCTGGTCAGCGCGCCGCTGTTCCACACCGGTGCGCTCAACATGAGCTGCCTGCCGGTGCTGCTCAAGGGTGGCACGGTCGTCCTGGAGTCGACCTTCGACGCCGCCCGCACCCTGGAACTGGTCGAACGCCACCGCATCACCTGCATGTTCGGCGTACCGACCATGTACGACGCGGTGGCCGCCGCCCCCGGCTGGGCGCGGGCCGACCTGTCCAGCCTGCGGAACCTGCTGTGCGGCGGCGCACCCGTGCCGGCCCGCACCGCGCGCGCCTACCTCGACCGCGGGCTCGCCTTCGTCCAGGGCTACGGCATGACGGAGGCCTCGCCCGGCGCGCTGATCCTGCACCGCGCCGACGCGCAGGCCCACGCCGGTACGGCCGGGGTGCCGCACTTCTTCACCGAGGTCCGCGTGGTGGACCCGCTCGGCGAGGAGACCGAGCCGGGCACGGAGGGCGAGGTGCTGGTCGCCGGGCCCAACGTGACCCCCGGGTACTGGAACCTGCCCGACGCCACGGCGGAGGCCTTCCACGAGGGCGGCTGGTTCCGCTCCGGTGATGTCGCGGTGGCCGACGCCGAGGGCTACGTCCGCCTGGTCGACCGGGTCAAGGACATGATCATCTCGGGCGGGGAGAACATCTACCCCGCCGAGGTGGAGGACGCCCTGCTGGAACACCCGGCCGTCGCCGAGTGCGCCGTCATCGGGGTCGCCCACCCGGTCTGGGGCGAGGTCGGACGGGCCGTGGTGGTCCTGCGCGAGGACGCCGCCGTCGAACCCGCCGACCTGCTCGCCCACCTGGACGGGCGGCTGGCCCGCTACAAGATCCCGAAGTCTGTCGTCCTCGCGCCCGAACTGCCGCGCAACGCCACCGGAAAGCTGCTCAAGGGCCCGATCCGGGCGCAGTTCTCCGACTGACCGACCCCTTGCACCGTCCGCACGACCGACGAGGAGCACCCGTATGTCCACCACCGCCCACGGCATCGAGGAGATCAGGGCCCAGGCCGGCACCGACCTCGGCCACACCGCCTGGCGCGAGATCGCGCAGCCGCGCGTCGACCTGTTCGCCGACGCCACCGACGACCACCAGTGGATCCACACCGATGTCGAACGGGCCAGGACCGGCCCGTTCGGCGGCACCATCGCGCACGGCTACCTCACCCTCTCGCTGCTCATCCCGCTCTGGAGCGAGCTGCTGGTGGTCGAGGGCGTCTCGATGGCCGTCAACTACGGCCTCAACAAGGTCCGTTTCCCCGCGCCGGTGCCGGTCGGCGCGAAGATCCGCGCGCACGGCGCCGTCGTCTCGGTGGAGGACGTCAAGGGCGGCGGCGTGGAGGTCGTGGTCGACCTCACCGTGGAGATCGACGGTTCCGCCAAGCCCGCGTGCGTCGCCCAGGCGGTCTACCGCTTCTACGCCTGAGCCTCGTTCCGGAGAACCCCGAAGGGGGCGGCTGCTGTCCACAGCAGCCGCCCCCTTCGGGGTACTCGCGTCAGACCAGCGGCAGCCCGACGTAGTTCTCCGCCAGCGAGGCGGAGCCGGCCGGGGAGGAGGCCAGGTAGCGCAGGTGGGAGAGCCGGAGCCGGCGGTCGAACTCGCTCTCGCCGGGGGCCGGGTGGAGCAGGGTGGTCATGGTGTACGAGAAGTGCTCGGCGCGCCAGACCCGGCGCAGCGCCGTCTCCGAGTAGGCGTCGAGCAGCGACTCGTCCCGGTCCAGGGACCAGCGGCCGATCGCCCGGGCGAGCAGGGTGACGTCCGCGACGGCCAGGTTGAGGCCCTTGGCGCCGGTGGGCGGGACGATGTGGGCGGCGTCGCCGGTCAGGAACAGCCGGCCGTGGCGCAGGGGTTCGGCGACGAAGCTGCGCATCGGGGTGACGGACTTCTCGGTGATCGGGCCGCGGGCGAGCCGCCAGTCGCCGTCGACCGCGAAGCGGGTGTCCAGCTCGTCCCAGATCCGCGCGTCCGGCCAGTTCTCCACCGTGTCGTCCGGGTCGACCTGCAGGTAGAGCCGGCTGACCTGCGGGGAGCGCATGCTGTGCAGGGCGAAGCCGCGCTCGTGGTGCGCGTAGATCAACTCCTCGCAGGAGGGCGGGACGTCGGCCAGGATGCCGAGCCAGGAGAACGGGTACGTCCGCTCGCTGACCGTCAGCAGGCCCTCGGGCATCGCGCGGCGGCCGATGCCGTGGAAGCCGTCGCAGGCGACCACGAGCTCGCAGTCCAGGGTGTGTTCGGCGCCGTCGTGCCGGTAGCGGATGCCGGGCGCAGCGGTGTCGACGCCGTCGACGGAGAGGGCCTCGGCCTCGAACAGCACGGTGCCGCCGGCCGCCTCGCGCAGCGCGATGAGGTCCTTGACCACCTCCGTCTGGGCGTAGACCATCACGGACCGGCCGTCCGCGAGCGAGGGGAAGTCGATCCGGTGGGAGCGACGGTCGAAGCGCAGCTCGATGCCGTGGTGCGGCAGGCCCTGGCGGTCCATCCGTTCGCCGGCGCCGGAGGAGCGCAGGACGTCGACGGTGGCCTGTTCGAGTATGCCGGCGCGCTGACGGCGCTCGACGTAGGCGCGGTCGCGCAGTTCCAGGACGACGTTGTCGATGCCCTGGGTGTGCAGCAGGTGGGAGAGCAGGAGGCCGGCCGGGCCGGCGCCGATGATGCCGACGCTGGTGCGCATGCGGGTGTGCCTTCCGGTGGTGTCGGTCAGGGGCGTCAGTGGTCGGCGGAGTCGGCGAGATGCCCGAGATCCGTGAGGTCAGTGAGGTCCGCGAGGACGCGCTGGGCGGTGGCGAAGGCCGCGTTGGCGGCCGGCACCCCGCAGTAGACGGCGGTCTGCAGCAGCACCTCGCCGATCTCCTCGGGGGTGAGGCCGTTGCGGACGGCGGCGCGGACGTGCAGTGCCAGCTCCTCCAGATGGCCGCGGGCGGTGAGGGCGGTGAGCGTGACGCAGCTGCGGGTGCGCCGGTCGAGGCCGGGGCGGGTCCAGATCTCGCCCCAGGCGTAGCGGGTGATGAAGTCCTGGAACCCGGCGGTGAAGTCGGTGGTCCGGGCGGTGGCGCGGTCCACATGGGCGTCCCCCAGGACCTGGCGGCGTACGGCGGTGCCCGCGCGGTGCCGGGACTGGTCGTCGCCGGGGGTGCTGAAGTGGCCGAGCAGGGCGGTGAGGACGGCCTGGGGCTGTTCGACGGGCGCGAGGTGGGAGGCGTCGGCGAGTTCCAGCAGGCCGGCGTCGGGGATGCCGTCGGCGAGTTCGCGGGCGTGGGCCGGTGGCGTGGCCGGGTCGCGGCGGCCGCCGATCACCAGGGTCGGCGCGGTGATCCGGGCGAGTTCGGCGCGCAGGTCGTACGCGGCGAGTGCCTCGCAGCAGGCGGCGTAGCCGCTGCGGGCCGTGCGGCAGAGGTCCGCGACCTGCGCGGCGGCGGCCGGTGAGCCGGCGAAGGCGGGGGTGAACCACCGGCCGGGCGCGGTCGTGGCGAGTGCCTCGGGGCCCTTGGCGCGGACGAGTTCGGCGCGTGCGCGCCAGCCGTCGGCCGGGCCGAAGCGGGCCGAGGAGCAGACCAGGGCGAGCGCGGTGACCCGTTCGGGGTGGTGGACGGCCAGGTGGGCACCGATCGCGCCGCCGAGCGAGAGGCCCGCGTAGCCGAAGCGCCGTACGCCGAGGTGGTCGGCGAGGGCGAGGACGAGGTCGGCGAGGTCCGCGACGGTGGTGGCGCGCAGGTCGGGCAGGATCCCGGCGGGGGTGCCGCCGTGGCCGGGCAGGTCGAAGCGGATCACCCGGTGGTGGCGGGACAGCGCGGGCAGTTGGGCGTCCCAGACGGCCAGCGAGGTGCCGAGCGAGGGGCCGAGGAACAGCACCGGGGCGTCCGGGGGGCCGTCGATCCGGTGGTGCAGTAGTGCGGTCACGAGGGGTTCTCCTGGGCGGGGGGAGCGGGACGGCGCAGCAGTGCGCGGTCGACGAGCGGGCCGGCGGCCCCGAGGTAGTGGGCGGGGTCGGTCAGCTCGCGCAGCCGGTCGGCGGTGATCAGGCCGTCCAGGGCGGCTTCCTTCGCCAGGACGTCGGCGAGGTTCGACTCCTCCTCGGCGGCCCGGCGGGCGGCGCGCTCCAGCAGGTGCCGGGCCGGGCCGCGGCCGATGACCGCGCCGAGTTCGCCGGTCAGGCGTTCGCTGACCACCAGGCCCCGGGTGAGACGGAGGTTGTCGCCCATCCGGTCGGCGAACACCCGGAGGCCGCCGCAGAGTTCGGCGGCCCGGTCGGCCGCGCCCCCGGTCAGCCGGAGCAGTTCGCGCAGCGGCTGCCACTCGGCGTGCCAGGCGCCGGCCGGGCGTTCGTCCTCCGCGACGAGCGCACCGAGCAGGACGGCGGCCAGGGCCGGGGCCTGCCGGGCGGCCGAGGCGATCAGGGCGGCCGCCACCGGGTTGGCCTTGTGCGGCATCGCGGAGGATCCGCCGCCCCGGCCCTCGGCGAGTTCGCCGATCTCGGTGCGGCTCAGCACCAGGACGTCGGCGGCGAGTTTGCCGAGCGCGCCGGTGGTGAAGGCCAGCGCGGCGGCCAGGTCGGCGATCGGGGTGCGCAGCGTGTGCCAGGGCAACTGTGGTTCGGTCAGGCCGAGTTCGCGGGCGTAGCCGGCGATCAGGGCGGTCCCGTCCGGGGCGTCGAAGGCCGCCAGGGTGCCGGCCGCGCCGCCGAGTTGGGCGGGCAGCCGGACGGCGGCGAGCCGGTCGGCGGAGTCCAGCACGAGGCTGCGCCAGCCCGCCGCCTTGAGCCCGAAGGTGGTCGGGACGGCGTGCTGGGTGAGCGTGCGGCCGGCCATCGGGGTCAGCCGGTGTTCGGCGGCGAGCCGGCCGAGAGCATCGGCGGTCCGGTGCAGGTCGGCGGTGATCACCGGGAGGCAGCGGACGGCGACCAGCATGGTGGCGGTGTCCAGGACGTCCTGGCTGGTCGCACCCCGGTGGACGTACGGGGCCGCCTCGGCGGGTACGGCCGCGGTGAGGTCGGCGACCAGCGGGATCACCGGGTTGCCGCCGGTCCGGGCGCGGAGTGCGAGGCTGTGCGGGTCGAAGTGCTCAACGTGGGCGGCGGCGGCCGTCACGGCCTCGGCGGCCGCCGCCGGGGCCTGGCCGAGGCCGGCCTGGGCGCGGGTCAGGGCGGCCTCGGCGTCCAGCAGCGCGCGCAGGAAGGCCCGGTCGCCGGTGGCCGCCTCGACCGCCGTACCGGCCCGGGCGGGGGAGAGCAGGCCGAGGTCGGCGCCGTCGGGAGCCGAGGGGGTGTCGGCCGAGGGGGTGTCGGCGGAGGGGGCAGCGGAAGTCCCAGTGGAAGTCTCAGTGGAAGTCAAGGAAGACCGTCTCCTCGGGCCCCTGCAGCCGGACGTCGAAGCGGTAGGCGCGCGGGGCCGTCTCGCGGGCGAGCAGGGTGGGGCGGCGCTCGGGGGCGACCGCGGCCAGCAGTGGGTCGGCCCCGGTGGCGGGCCCGGGCAGGTAGATCCGGGTGTACAGGTGGTGCAGCAGGCCGCGCGCGAAGACGCACAGCGACAGGTACGGCACCCCGCCGGGCGGCAGGGTGCGGACGGCCCACCGCCCGTCGGCGTCGGTGGCGACCCGGGCGAAACCGGTGAAGGTCATCCCGTCACGCCCGGCGAATCCGCCGCTGGTCGGGTCGCGGCGCAGCGAGCCGGGGGCGCCGGTGCGGCTGCCGTCCGGGGCGGGCTGCCAGAGCTCCAGCAGCGCGTCGGGGATCGGCTCGCCCGCGCCGTCGTACACCGTGCCGTGGAGGGTCAGCGCCTCGGGGTGTCCGGCGGGCGCGGGCTCGGGGCCGCCGGGGAACGGCAGCGCGTAGCCGTAGAACGGGCCGACGGTCTGGGAGGGGGTCGGGTGGAGCGCGTGGCCCGGCTGCGGGGGGATCTGTGGCGTCGGGTGTTGCGGTGTCGGGTGCTGGGGCGAGGGCATCAGCGGCCTTCCTCGAACCGGGTGGCGCCCGGCCCGTCCAGGACGATGTCCCAGCGGTAGCCGAGCGACCACTCGGGGACGGACAGCTCGTGGTCGTACGCGGCGACCAGGCGGGCGCGGCCGTCGGGGTCGGTGACGGACTGCAGGATCGGGTCGTACGGCAGCAGCGGATCGCCCGGGAAGTAGAGCTGGGTGACCAGGCGCTGGGTGAACGCGGTGCCGAACAGGGAGAAGTGGATGTGCGCGGGGCGCCAGGCGTTGGTGTGGTTGCCCCACGGGTAGGCGCCCGGCTTCACGGTGGTGAACCGGTAGTGGCCCCGGTCGTCGGTCAGGCAGCGCCCGACGCCGGTGAAGTTGGGGTCCAGCGGCGCCGGGTGCCGGTCGCGCTGGTGGGCGTAGCGGCCGGCGGCGTTGGCCTGCCAGATCTCCACCAGCTGGCCGGTGACGGGCCGTCCGGTGCGGTCGAGGACCCGGCCGGTGACGGTGATCCGCTCGCCGAGCGGTTCGCCGGTGTGCTGCCGGGTCAGGTCGTGGTCGAGGTCGGTGACGTCGGTGCGGCCGAAGGCCGGGCCGGACAGCTCGACCGCCTCCGGGTCGTGGACCGGGACGAGCGGCTGCCGGGGGTGGCGCAGGGCGCTGCTGCGGTAGGGCGGGTAGTCGCGGTCGGGGTGGTGGGCGGCGCTGCGGGCGGCCTCGGCGCGGGCGGCGATCTGCGCGGAGATCTCGTGCTGGGTGGGGGTGGGGGTCATACCGGATTCCCTTCGTGAGCCGGGCGGGTCATCGCGGCACCTCGATCCGCACCGGCGCGGCGGTCCGTCCCCGTAGGTCCTCGGCGCTCACGCCGGGCGCGGTCTCCACCAGGACGAGCCCCTCGGGTGTCACGTCCAGGACACCGAGGTCGGTGATGATCCGGTCCACGCACCCCCGGCCGGTCAACGGCAGGGTGCACTCGGGGACGATCTTCGGCGAGCCGTCCTTGGCGGTGTGCTCCATCAGCACGATCACCCGCCGGGCGCCGTGGACCAGGTCCATCGCCCCGCCCATGCCCTTGACCGTCTTCCCGGGGATCATCCAGTTGGCCAGGTCCCCCGCCGCCGACACCTGCATGGCGCCGAGGACCGCCGCGTCGATGTGACCGCCGCGGATCATGCCGAAGGAGAGCGAGGAGTCGAAGAAGGACGCGCCCGGGAGCACCGTCACCGTCTCCTTGCCCGCGTTGATCAGGTCCGGGTGCACCTCGTCCTCGGTCGGGTACGGGCCCACGCCGAGCAGCCCGTTCTCCGAGTGCAGGACGACGTCCACGTGCGGCGGCAGGAAGCCCGGCACCAGGGTGGGCAGGCCGATGCCGAGGTTGACGTACCAGCCGTCGGCCAGCTCCCGCGCGGCACGGGCCGCCATCTCGTTCCTGTTCCAACTCATGCGCTGCGCACCGTCCTTCGCTCGATGCCCTTGGCGGCGGCCTGCTCCGGGGTCAGCGCGAGGACGCGCTGCACGAAGACGCCGGGCAGGTGGATCTCGTCGGGCCCCAGCTCGCCGGGCTCGACCAGCTCCTCGACCTCGGCGACGGTCACCCGGCCGGCCATCGCGGCGAGCGGGTTGAAGTTGCGGGCCGCCCTGGAGAAGACGAGGTTGCCGTGCCGGTCGCCCCGGGCCGCGCGGACCAGGGCGAAGTCGGTGGTGATGCCGCGCTCCAGCACGTACGCGCGGCCGTCGTACTCGCGCACCTCCTTGGGCGGGGAGGCGACGGCGACGCCGCCGTCCGGGGCGTAGCGCCACGGCAGGCCGCCCTCGGCGACCAGGGTGCCGACGCCCGCCGGGGTGAAGAACGCGGGGATGCCGCTGCCGCCCGCGCGCAGCCGCTCGGCGAGGGTGCCCTGCGGGGTGAGCTCCAGCTCCAGCTCGCCGCTGAGGTAGCGGCGGGCGAACTCCTTGTTGTCGCCGACGTACGAGCCGGTGACCCGGCCGATCCGCCCGGCCGCGAGCAGCACGCCGAGGCCGCCGCCGTCCACGCCGCAGTTGTTGGACACCACGCTCAGCCCGCCGAAGCCGCATGCGTACAGCGCCCGGATCAGGACGTCCGGGACGCCGCTGAGGCCGAAGCCCCCGACGGCGAGCGAGGCGCCGTCCCCGATGTCGGCGACGGCCTCCTCGGGTGAGGCCACCAGTTTGTCCATTCCTTGCCCCTGTTCGCCTGGTGAACTATCGTTCGGAATTGTGAGTGCGCAGAGTGTGCGCCCGGGTCCGATGCCTGTCAATGGGCGTGTGAGGAGAATCCGTTGCAGCCCGAAGTCGCCTCCGAGCCTGCTTTTGTGCCCACCGCCTCCGCTGCCGCTCCCACCGCCGCGCCCGCTGCCGCGCCCGAGGAGGCCGTCGGCCCGCTGGAGCGCGGCCTCGCCCTGCTGCGCGCCATGGCCGTCGACCCGGCCCCGCGTCAGCGCCCCAGCGATCTGGCCCGCGCCACCGGCCTCGCCCGTTCCACCGTCGACCGGATCGCCACCACGCTGGTCCGGCTCGGGTACCTGCGGTCCGACGGGCGCGACCTCGTCCTGGCGCCCCGGGCGGCCGAGTTCGGCAACGCCTACCTGGCCGGCAGCCGCCTTCCGGAACTCCTTGGCCCGCTCGCCGTCGAACTCGCCGACCGCCTCGACGAGTCCGTCTCGATCGCCGTCCCCGACCAGGACGGCGCCCGCTTCGTCGTCCAGGCCACCCGGCGCCGCACCATGGCCGTCTCCTTCCGCATCGGCGACCTGCTGCCGGCCGAACGCTGCGCCCCGGGTGCGCTGTTCGCCGCCGGGTGGGACGACGCGCAGTGGGACGCGTGGCTGCGGCGCCGTCAGGGCGATCCGGCCTTCGGCGGCGGTCCGGCCGACGGGGCCGCTCCGGCCGGCGAGGGCTTCGCGGTGGTGCCCGCGCGGGACGTCGACGAGGCCGAGTTCCGGGAGCGGGCGCGGTCCGCCGGTGCGCGGGGCCGGTCGGTCGACGACCAGCTGATCGAACCCGGGCTGGTCGCCGTCGCCGTGCCGGTCCTCGACCCGGCCGGTGCGGTCGTCTGCGCGGTCAGCGTCGTCAGCCACACCAGCCGGCACGACGCCGACTCGCTCGCTGCGTACGCCCAGCCCCAACTCCTGGATTCGGCGCGGGAGATGGAGCAGCGACTGGTCCGACCGGCGCCGGTCGCGGCCGTGCTCGCGCCGCTCCCGCCGGGCCGTCGGCTCAAGGAGGAGCTCGGCTCCGGCTTCCTCCAGTCACTCGCCCGCGGGCTCGACGTGCTGCTCACCCTCGGCACCGCGCCCGGCGGCCGGCCGCTCGCCGCCGTGGCCCGCGCGACCGGCCTGCCGCGCGCCACCGCCCGCCGGTCCCTGATCACCCTCCAGCACCTCGGCTACGTGGCGGCCGACGGCGAGGGGTTCCGCCTCCTGCCGCGAGTGCTCGACCTCGGCTACGCGAGACTGTCGGGCCTCGCTCCGGCCGAGATCGCCGAGCCGCACCTGATCGACCTGGTGCGCCGTGTCCACGAATCGGCCTCGATGGCCGTCCTGGACGGCCCGGACATCCGCTACGTCGCCCGCGTCCCCACCACCCGCATCATGCGCCTCGACCTCGCCGTCGGCACCCGGCTCCCGGCGTACCCGACCTCGATGGGGCGGGTCCTGCTCGGCGCCTTGAGTGAGGAGGAACTGGCCCGCCAGCTCGCTCATGTGACGCTCAGTCGGTTCACCGAGGGCACCGTGACGGATCCCGGCGCACTCACCGCGGCCATCCGGTCCGCCGCCCGCGACGGCTACGCCCTGGTCGACCAGGAGCTGGAGGAAGGGCTGCGCTCCCTCGCCGCCCCCGTCCACGACGGGCGCGGCCGGGTCGTCGCCGCCGTCAACCTCGCGCTGCACGCGGGCCGGGGCACCCCGGCCGAGATGCTCGCCACCTTCCTGCCGCCCCTGCGGGAGGCCGCCGCGGCGATCGCCGAGGACCTCGCCACCGTGCGCCGTTGGTCCGTCAACTCGGGCTCCTGAGGCGGAGTTCGCCCTGCGGGGCGGCCGGTGCCGGATGGTCGGGCACGCCCGTGTCGCGACCCTAGGCGTCGGCCTTCGAATGTGCTGACATATCCATGTCAAATCAGGGGCTCCGCTCGGCCCGCACCGCACCGCGCCGGCCCCGACTCCGTGCACGATCGAAGGGGAAGCCCATGCTGCTCCGCGCGCTGGCCGTCGCGACCGCCGTCGCCGCATCGCTGTCCGGCCCGTCGGCCTTCGGCGTCGACTCGCTCCCGACCCCGCCGGACCGGATCGTCATCGACGTCGCCACCGTCAACGGCTCCGGCTGTCCGGCGGGAACGGCCGCCGTGGCCGTCTCCCCGGACAACACCGCCTTCACCGTCACCTACAGCGACTACCTCGCCCAGGTGGGGGTGGGCTCCAAGCCGACCGACTTCCGGAAGAACTGCCAGCTCAACCTCCGCGTGCACGTACCCCAGGGCTTCACCTACGCGATCGCCTCCGCCGACTACCGCGGCTTCGCCCACCTGGAGAAGGGCTCGACCGGTACCCAGCGGGCGAGTTACTACTTCCAGGGCCAGTCCGAGACCACCTACCAGAACCACCGCTTCGCCGGCCCGAGGGACGACAGCTGGCAGGCGACCGACACCGTCGACATCGCGGCCCTGGTCTTCGCGCCCTGCGGCGAGGAGCGCAACTTCAACATCAACACCGAGCTGCGGGTCGCGGCCGGGAGCTCGGACCCGAACCACACCACCAGCTTCATGACCATGGACTCGACGGACGGCGACATCAACACCGTCTACCACCTCGCCTGGAAGCACTGCCCCTGACGGCAGTACCCGTGACAGTCGGGCCGGCGACCGGCCGGCTGTCGTGTCTGGCCCCGGTGGAGCCTGCGTCTCCCCGGGGCCGGACCGTGTCGGGGCGGACGCGGGGCGCCGGCTCAACCGCCGTCGCGCAGCAGC
Organism: Kitasatospora sp. NPDC051164; assembly: GCF_044455625.1. Taxonomy (NCBI): domain Bacteria; kingdom Bacillati; phylum Actinomycetota; class Actinomycetes; order Kitasatosporales; family Streptomycetaceae; genus Kitasatospora; species Kitasatospora sp. NPDC051164. The sequence goes on from NZ_JBITFB010000006.1 coordinate 309,710, forward strand.
GAGGAGGCGCGGATGTCCAACCGGGTGGGGACGAGCACGCCGGTGGGTTCCCGGCTGCCGCTCTCCAGGGCGGCCATCAGCAGCTCGATGCCCTTCTCTGCGATGAGCGCGGGTTTGAGGCTGAGCGTGGTGACCGGCGGGTGGGTGTGGGCGGCAGAGGCCTCCTCGCTCGCGCAGGCCAGCAGCAGGTCGCCGGGGACGGTCAGTCCGGTCCGCCGGACGGCGTCGAGGACGAGCGGCGGCGTGGCCTCGGCGAGGACGAAGAGGGCGTCGGGCCCGGCGCCGGTCGACCGCCCGGGGCCGTTCAGCAGCCGTTCGAGGGCGGCGACCACCGGCCCGTCCCCGGGCCCGTCGGTCCGCACGAGCCGGGGCTCGGCGCCGTGCTCGCCGCACCAGCACCGGTAGGTGTCCGCGACGGCGGTGTGGAAGCGGGTGACGGTGCCGGGCAGGACGACGGCGATCCGGCGCGCGCCCTGTTCCCGCAGGTGGTCGAGGACTTCGCGGATCGCGCCGTCGGCGTCCACGTCGACCCAGTGGGCGCCGGGGCGGCCCTCGACGGAGCGGTCGGTGCACAGCGGGATGCGGGCGGCGATGAAGTCCTCGACGAGCGGGTCGTCGTCGAGGGGGTCGGCGACGATGGCGGCGTCGAGCGGCAGGTCGGCCCACTCCTCCGGTGCGGAGCGGGCGGGCAGCAGGACCAGGGCGTAGCCGTGCCGGAGCGCCGCGTGGGCGGTGGCGCTGGTGAGTTGGGCGAAGTAGGGGGAGCTCATGTACGACCCGGGGTCGCGCGCGTACTCGCCGACGGCGTAGCCGATCAGCCGGGCGTGGCCGGCGCGCAGCAGTCGGGCGGCGGCGTTGGGCCGGTAGCCGAGGCGGCGGGCGGCCTCGCGGGCGCGTTCGCGGACGGTGTCGGACATCCGGCCGGTGCCGTTGAGCGCGGCGGAGACGGTGGTCTTGGAGAGGCCGGCCTCGCGGGCGACATCGACCAGGCGGATCCGGGGTGCGGAGGTCGGGTCGCCGCCGCGCGGGGTGTGCGTCATGTGCCGATGCTGCCAGTCCGGACGGGCGTTCGTCAGTAGTCGACGCAGTAGTCGCGGCAGAGTCGCGTCAGTAGCCGTGGCAGTGGTCGCGTCAGTGGTCGTGGCAGTGGTCGCGTCAGTGGTCGGGCACAGGTCGCTTCAGAGTCGCGACCTTTGGAAAATCGTTCCCGCAAAGGCTTGTGCGGGAACGTTCCCGCATCAATACTCCACTGCAACTCCCAGCCCCCACGACTCAGAAAGGGGTGGGCTTGCCGTGCGCCTTCTCCCGCGCCGCTCCAGATCCACCACCTTGCTCGCCGCCGGTTCGCTCCTGGTCGCGATGGCCGCGACCGCCTGTTCCGGCGCCACCGCCAAGCACGCCGCGAACGCCGACGGCACCTCCGGCTACCAGGTCGCCGCCCTCACCCCGCCGGCCAAGGGCTCGCTCCCGTCGTTCAGTTGGTCGCTCTACGCCGAGCCGCAGTCGCTCGACTACGCGCTCGCCTACGACTACCCGCCGAACACCGTGCTGGCCAACGTCTGCGAACAACTCTTCCGCGTCACACCGGACATGAAGATCGAGCCCGGCCTCGCCCTGAAGTCCGCCAACCCGGATCCGCTGACCTGGGTGTACACCCTGCGCGAGGGCGTGAAGTTCCACGACGGCGCGACGATGACCGCCGACGACGTGGTCGCCTCGCTGACCCGGCAGATGGACCCGGCCACCGGCTCCTCCTGGGCCAGCGCCTTCAAGAACGTCGCCTCGATCACCAAGTCCGGGCCGCTGGAAGTCACCATCACGCTCACCAAGCCCGACGTGCTGCTCAACGAACTGCTCGCCGCCTCGCCCGGCACCATCGAGAGCGCCGCCTACCTCGCCAGGGCCGGCAAGGACTACGGCAGCCCGAAGGGCGGGGTGGACTGCACCGGCCCGTACGCGATCGACACCTGGGCCCAGGGCGAGAGCATCACCCTGAAGAGGAACCCGGCCTACTGGGACAACTCCCTTGCCCCGAAGGCCGACAGCGTGAAGTTCGTGTTCATCGCGGACGCCTCCGCCCGCGCGAGCGGCTGGCTCTCCGGCGCCGTGGACGGCGGCTACATGGTGCCGTCCAGCTCGCTGGTGCAGATCCAGGGCTCCTCCCGAGGCAAGGTCTACTTCGGCCCCAACACCGCTGCCGCCGACCTCGCCGTGCTCGACCTCCATGGCACACTCGGCGATCTGAGGGTCCGCCAGGCACTCTCCATGGCGCTGGACCGCGACGGCATCATCAAGTCCGCCGCCGGCGGCATCGGCGTTCCCGCCAAGGCCCCGGCCGCACAAGGGGCTTGGGGGATCGCGCCGGAGCGTACGGCCGGCTACTTCGCCGCCCTGCCCGCCCCGGTCCACGACGTGGACGGCGCCCGCAAGCTCGTCCGGGACGCCGGCGCGAGCGGCAAGAAGGTGGTGATGGCGACCAGTTCGCTCGCCCCCGAGATCAGCGTCGTCGGCAACGCCGTACAGGCCGCCGGCCGGCAGATCGGCCTGGACGTCGAACTGCGGCCGGTCTCGCCGGACGCCTACTCGGCGCTGTTCACCGACCCCGCCGCCCGGGCCGGCCTCGACCTGGTCGTCACCAACGGCTACGACAACACCCCGGACCCGCTGGAGTTCTACCAGTCCCTGCACACCGGGGACTTCGGCAACTACGCCAACTGGTCGGACCCCGAGTTCGACGCCCTCTACGACCAGGCCGTCGCCGCGACCGACCCCGGCGCCCGCGCCGACCTCACCGCCAAGCTGCAGCAGATCGCCGTCCGCGAACTGCCCTCCATCCCGCTGTACGAGGCGCCGTTCTCCGTCTTCCTCGGCAGCCGGATCACCGGCGCCCCGGCCGGCATCGCCCAGCTCTACTACCCGTGGGCCGCGACGATCGGCTCCGCGCGCTGATGACCGGATACCTGCTCGGCCGGCTCCTCGGGCTGGCGGCGGTGCTGCTGGTGACCTCCTTCCTGGTCTTCAGTGCCGTGCACCTCGCCCCCGGGGACCCGGTGTCCTTCCTGCTCAAGGGCCATCCGGCGACACCGGAGGCCAGGGCCGCCATCGCCGCCCAGTACCACCTGGACGAGCCCTTCCTCGTGCAGTACCTGAAGTGGCTCGGCAACGTGCTGCACGGCGACTTCGGCCGCTCGGTCCAGTTCCGCCAGGACGTCGGCTCGCTGATCGGCTCCCGGCTGCCCGGCACCGCGCTGCTGGTCGGGTACGCGGCGGTGCTGGTCTGCGTCGGCGGCGTGCTGACCGGCGTGCTGGCGGCGCTGCGGCCCGGCGTCGCCGACCGGGTGGTACTGATCGGCACCGGCGTGGCCACCGCCACCCCGCCGTTCGTCACCGCGATCGGCCTGGTCTCGCTGTTCGCCGTGCAGCTCGGCTGGTTCCCCGGCCCGGGCTCCACCGGCACCGGGTTCGGTGACCGGCTCTACCACCTGACCCTGCCCGCCGTCGCCCTCGCCGTCACCCTCGCCGGACTGCTCGCCCGGGTGACCCGCTCGGCGATGCTGGACGAACTCGGCCGCGAGCACGTGGAGGTGGCCCGCTCGCGCGGCGTCCCCGAGCCCACGGTGATCCGTCGGCACGTGCTGCGAGGCGCCCTCGGGCCGATCGTCACCGTCGGCGGGACGACGCTGGCCGGGCTGCTGGTCAGCACGTCGATCGTGGAGACCGCCTTCAACGTGACCGGCGTCGGCCAGCTGCTGGTGCAGTCGGTGACGGCCAAGGACTTCCCGGTCGTCCAGGCCGTCACCCTGCTGACCGTCCTCGGCTTCGTCCTCGTCAACCTGGTGGTCGACCTGCTCGCCCCGCTGATCGACCCGCGCGTGTCCCTGGCCCGAGGAGGTGCCGCATGACCGCCACCGCGCCCGTCCGACCGCTGCGCCGCCCGTGGCCGCGCCGCCTGCAACTCCTCGGCAACGGACCGCTGTTCACCGCCGCCGTACTCCTGCTCGGCGCGCTCGTCCTGGTCACCGCCCTGGCGCCGCTGATCGCCCCGTACGACCCGGAGGCGCTGGACCTGCAGTCCTCGCTGCTCGGCAGCAGTGCCGACCACCTGCTCGGCACCGACCAGTCGGGGCGGGACGTACTCTCCCGCCTGCTGTACGGCGCGCGCACCGGACTGCTCGGCCCGCTGCTGGTCGTCGGCCTCTCCACGGCGCTCGGCCTGCTGCTCGGCACGGTGGCCGGCTGGCGTGGCGGCTGGGTCGACGCCCTGCTGTCCCGGGCGCTGGACCTGGTCTTCTCGGTCCCCGGGCTGCTGCTCGCGATCATGTTCGTGGCCGTCGGCGGAACGGGCCTGACCGCGCCCGTGATCGCCATGTCCGTCGCTTACACCCCGTACGTGGGCCGCCTGGTGCGCGGGCTCGCCCGGCAGGAGAAGGCCCGGCCGTACCTGGAGTCCTACCGGGTGCAGGGCTGGTCCGGGTGGACGATCTGCACCCGGCACCTGCTGCCCAACATCGCGCCGACCGTGCTCGCGCAGTCGGCGATCAACTTCGGCTACGCCCTGATGGACCTCGCCGCACTCTCCTTCCTCGGCTTCGGCGTTCAGCCGCCCGCCGCCGACTGGGGCGCGATGATCAACGACGGCGAGGCCGCGCTCCAGCAGGGCGCCATGCTGCCCGCACTCGCACCATCGGTGTGCATCGTGCTGGCCGTCGTCGCCTTCGGCATCGTCGGCGAGGGCATCGCCGACCGGCTCGCCCGACGGGAGCGCTGACATGAGGAGCGCCGACATGAGGAGCGCTGACATCAGGAACGCTGACATGAGGAACGCTGACGTGACGTCTCGGCAGGACCGCCCGCTGCTGGAGATCGACGGCCTGAGCGTCCTGCTGCCCGCCGGCCGGGCCGCCCGGCCGATCCTGGACGGCGTCTCGCTGCACGTCGCCGCGGGGGAAACCGTCGGCCTGGTCGGCGAGTCCGGCTCCGGCAAGTCCGTCGCCTGCCGCAGCATCCTCGGCCTGCTGCCCGAAGGCGCCCGCGCCGAGGGACAGGTCCGGGTCCGCGGCCGCGACGTGCTCACCCTGGACCGCCCCGGCCTGCGCGAACTCCGAGCCCGCCAGGTCGCCATGGTGTTCCAGGACCCGCGCGCCGCCGTCAACCCGCTGCGCCGGATCGGCGACTTCCTCACCGAGGGCCTGCGCGCCGCGGGCACCCCCACCGACCGGGCCACCGCCCGGGCCGAGCAACTCCTCGACGCCGTCGGCATCGAGGACCCGCGCGGCGCCCTGCGCCGCCACCCGCACGAGTTCTCCGGCGGCATGCTCCAACGGGTCGTCATCGCCGCCGCCCTCGCCGGCGAACCCGAACTGCTGATCGCCGACGAACCCACCACCGCCCTGGACGTCACCACCCAGGCCGAGGTGATCGCCATCCTCACCCGCCTGCAGGCCGAGCGCGGCACCGGACTGCTGTTCGTCACCCACGACCTGGAACTCGCCGCCGCCGTCTGCGACCGGATCCACGTCATGTACGCCGGCCGGATCGTCGAGACCCGGGCGACCGACGACCTGTTCGCGCACCCCCGCCACCCCTACACCGCCGGGCTGCTCGCCTGCACCCCCCGGATCGACCCCGACGCCCCACCCCCCGAACCGGTCCCCGGCCGCCCGCTCTCGCTCGCCGAGGCACCACCCGGCTGCGCGTTCGCCGCGCGCTGTGCCTTCGCCGAACCGCGCTGCTCGGCCGAACGGCCCGCGCTCCGCCCGTGCGGCGACGGCCTCGCCGCCTGCCTGCGCGCCGACGAGGGGATCCTGCCGTGACCGACTCGACCGGCCTGGTGGTCAGGGGACTTCGCAAGAACTTCGGCGCCCGCGCGGTGGTGGACGGAGTCTCCTTCACCCTGCCGCCCGGCGGCTCGCTCGGCATCGTCGGGGAGTCCGGCTGCGGCAAGACCACCACCGCCCGTATGCTCGTCGGGCTGGAGCGACCCGACGGGGGCACCGTCCACCTGGACGGCGCGGACCGCTCGGCGCGGCCCCGGGGCCGCGCCGAGCGACTGGCCCGGGCCCGCGGCGTCCAACTGGTCTTCCAGGACCCGTACGTGTCCCTCGACCCGCGGATCCCGGTCGGCGCCTGCGTCGAGGAGGTGCTGCGGCTGCACTGCGCGCTCGATCCGGCCGCCCGCCGCCGCCGGGTCGCCGAACTCCTCGACCAGGTCGGCCTCGGCGAGCGCGAGGCCGCCGCCCTGCCCCGTCGGCTCTCCGGCGGACAGCGCCAACGCGTCGCCATCGCACGGGCGTTGGCCGCCGAACCGCGGGTGCTGATCCTGGACGAGGCGGTGGCCGCGCTCGACGTGTCGATCCAGGCGCAGATTCTGGACCTGCTCGCCGGGATCCGCCGCGAGTCCGGGATCGCCTTCCTGTTCGTCAGCCACGACCTCGCGGTGGTGCGGCACCTGACCGACGAGGTCGCCGTCCTGCGGGCCGGTCGGGTCGTCGAGACCGGGCCGACCGTCCGGGTGCTCACCGAGCCGCAACACGCCTACACCCGGCTGCTGTTGGACTCCGTCCCGCGCCGCGGCTGGGATCCGGGCCGGATCGCCGAGGCCCGCCGGGCGCTGGCCTGACCGGCCCGGACCGCCCGAGCCGGCCGGGCCCCTGCCGCGGGGGAGGGGCCCGGCCTCATGCCGGGCGCCGGGCAACGGGCGGCGCGCCGGGCCCGTCGGTGCGGGCGCGGGTGCCGGTCAGCCGGTGCGGTGCAGGTCGCACTGCTGCTGGAAGGCGGAGGGTGCGTCGCTGCTGACGATGGCGATCTTCGGCGGCGGTCCGGCCTCCGCGGGGGCGTCCTCGGCGGTGCAGACGAGTTGCCGGATGGCGGGCGCGGACAGCTGCGCGGCGGGCCAGGACAGCCGCAGGGTGACGGTGCCCGGTGCGGCCGTCGCCTGGACACGGGCGTTGGGGGGCAGGTCGCTGTAGAGGCCGGTGTGCTGCTCGGCCCGGTCGGGGCCGGTGACCAGGGTGTCGAGGGTCTGCTGGAGGCTCTCGCGCTGGGCGCCGGGCCGGATGGTCAGGCGGATGCCGTGCTGGTCGAGGAAGTAGAGCCTGGTCCCCGGCTGGATCCCGGTGGCCGGCCGGCCGCTCTTCACAGGGTCGGTGGTGGCGATCGAGCAGCCGCCGAGCAGCGACAGCACCGGCAGCAGCGCGGCGGCAGCGGCCAGGGGCAGGAGGCGAGGGCGAGCGGTCATGTCCGGTCCTCCGCGAGGAACAATTGCGGAAGCCGCCGGTGCCGGACAACTCCCCGGCCGGCCGGTCGAGTTCACGGGGCGCGGACGGGCTGTCCTCGATCCTGGCGCGCAGCCGGTTCACCCCGGCGTCGACCAGGCGGATGTCGTCCCGGCGGCCCAGCCCCCACACCGACTCGAGCAGGTGCTCGCGGCTGAACACCCGCCCGGGGGAGGCGGCCGGCTCCAGCAGCCGCAGTTCGCTGGGGGCGGTGAGCCTCACCATCGACGACGGCCCCGACCCGCTGTGGACGCCCCGCGTCCTGGACGTCCTGGCGCGCAACGGCGCCAAGGCCGTCTTCTGCATGCTGGGCCCCAACGCCCTGGCCCACCCCGACCTCGCCTGGCAGGTCGTCGCGGCCGGGCACCGGCTGTGCGACCACTCCGTCAGCCACGACACGGCCATGGACCACAAGGACGTCGGCTATCAGGAGAAGGAGATCGTCGACGGCCTGCGGATGATCCGGGAGGCCACCGGTGGTGCCGCGGTGGACTACTACCGGGCGCCCGGTGGCGCGTTCACCCCCGAGAGCCGGCAGATAGCGGCGGCCAACGGCCTGCGCCCGCTCGGTTGGAACGTCGACACCCGTGACTTCGAACGTCCCGGCGCCGACAGGATCGTCGAGACCGCCAAGGAGCAGCTGCGCCGCGGCCCAACCATCCTCCTCCACGACGGCGGCGGCAACCGTACGCAGACCGTGGAGGCCCTGGAGCAGCTCCTGCCCTGGCTCAAGGCCAACGGCTACACCTTCAGCTTCCCCGAGCGGTGAGCCGGAGCGGTGAGGCAGGAGCGGGTGAGCCCGAATCGGGTGAGCCCGGAGTCGCCGGATCCGCCGGATTCACCGTGCGGCGCCGGGGCAAATGCTTGACAAACTCAACCTTCCATCCTTAGTGTCGCTCTTGTTCATTGCTTCAGGTGATGAAACTTCCATGTGTGCACGTTGCGCACCACCCCTCAAGGACCGCGAGCCCCCCATGCACGACAGCATTCCTTCAGTGGTCGCCCGACTGCGGGCCGAGTTCGACTCCGGCCGGACCAGGCCGCTCGCCTGGCGCCTGGACAAGCTGGCCGCCCTGCGCGCCCTGCTCACCGAGCAGGCCGAGGTCTTCCAGCAGGCCCTCCACGCCGACCTCGGCAAGAGCGCCACCGAGGCGTACCGCACCGAGATCGGCTTCACGCTCAACGAACTCGACCACACCGTGACGCACCTGGCGGAGTGGCTGCACCCGAGGTCGGCCGCCGTACCGGAGGTCTTCCGCCCGGCCGACGCCCGGGTCGTCCGCGACCCGCTGGGCGTGGTGCTGATCATCGCGCCCTGGAACTACCCGCTCCAGCTGGCCCTGGCCCCGGTGGTCGGCGCCCTGGCCGCCGGGAACACCGTCCTCGTCAAGCCCAGCGAGCTCGCCCCCGCGACCTCCGCGGCCATCGCCGAGCTGCTGCCGCGCTACCTCGGCGAGGAGACCGTCGCGGTCGTCGAGGGCGCCGTCCCGGAGACCACCGCCCTGCTGGAGCAGCGCTTCGACCACATCTTCTACACCGGCAACGGCGCGGTCGGGCGGATCGTCATGGCTGCCGCCGCCAAGCACCTCACCCCGGTCACCCTGGAGCTCGGCGGCAAGAGCCCGGTCGTGGTCGATCCCGGCGCCGACCTCGCCGTCACCGCCCGGCGGATCGCCCGCGGCAAGTTCCTCAACGCCGGCCAGACCTGCGTCGCCCCCGACTACGTCCTCGCCGTCGGCGACACGGCCGCCACCCTGGAGCGGGAACTGGCGGACGCGGTACGGGAGTTGTTCGGCGAGAACCCGGCCGAGAGCGCGGACTACGGGCGGATCGTCAACGAGCGCCACTTCGACCGCCTCAGCGCGCTGCTCGGCGACGGGCGGACCGTCATCGGTGGCGAGCACGACCGCGACACCCGCTACCTCGCCCCGACCGTCCTCACCGAGGTCCCCGCGACCGCCCCGGTGATGAGCGCCGAGATCTTCGGCCCGATCCTGCCCGTCCTGGCCGTCCCCGACCTCGACGCGGCGATCGCGTTCATCAACGAGCGCGACAAGCCGCTCGCCCTGTACGCCTTCACCGAGTCCGCGGACACCAAGCGGCGGCTGACCGAGGAGACCTCCTCGGGCGCGCTCAGCTTCGGCCTGCCGGTCTCGCACCTGGCGATGCCCGACCTGCCTTTCGGCGGTGTCGGCGAGAGCGGCATGGGCCGCTACCACGGCGAGTACTCGATCGAGACGTTCAGCCACGCCAAGGCCGTCGTCGACAAGCCCCTCGGCTGAAACCGCGTCGCCCGCACCGACGGCGACGGCTCGGCGCGATCACCGCGCCGAGCCGTCGCCGTTCGTCGTGCACGCCCAGTGAGGGCCGGGGGCGGCCCGGGGCGTCGGCCGCCGGGGGCGTCAGCCGACGGTCAGGGGGAACGGGCCGGCCAGCACCGAGTAGCCGTCGTTGGCGAGGTAGTACGCGTCGTACGTGCCCGCGCCGTTGAGCTTGCCGGTGGACAGGGTGACGGCGCCGCTCTGGTTCGGCGTGTAGGCCCAGGTCAGCGCGGACCGCGAGCCGGGAATGACGCCCGCCGGGTAGACGCCGACCCAGTTCTTCGCGCTGACCTGCGAGGTGTTCGGCAGGGCGTAGCGGAGGGTGGCGTTGCCTCCGTTTGTCACGGCGGCGAGGTCGCCGGTCAGGGTCGGCCGGGTCGCGGTGGACGGCGCGAAGGCGGCGTTGAGGGGCGTCGCGTAGGTGTCGTTGCCGGTCAGCCCCGGCAGCCCGAGGGCGGCCTCGACGGTGCGGCCGATGCCGTAGTGGTCGTAGTGCAGCGGGCTGCTGGTGGCGGCCGGGACGGTGCCCTGCGAGCCGACGACGACGGTGGCGAGGTGGTTGTAGCCCTCGCTCTCGCTCTCGTCCCAGGTCAGCAGGAGCAGCGAGCGCTGCTGGGTCCAGGCCGGGGAGGCGAGCACGGGGGCGAGGGTCTGCTTCAGCCAGCCGTCCTGGGCCTTCAGGCTGGTGGCGTTGCCGTTGCCGGAGGCCTCGCCGTCGTAGTAGTCGTCGGCCGCGATCCAGGAGAAGTTCGGGGTGGTGGCGGCCGACTGCAGGTCGGTGGTGAGCTGCGAGGTGTCGAAGAGGTGCGCCGCGCAGCGGGCCGGATTGCCGCTGATGTCCGTGTAGTTGATGAACGGCGCGTCGTCGGGCTCGTAGTAGCTGTCGTTGTTCTTGTTGGTGTTGCAGGGCGTGACCATGCCCTGCTCGTAGGCCTTCCAGCTCTTGCCGGCCTCCTCGATGGTGTCACCGAGGTTGCGCTGGGGTGAGTTGATGTTGGGCCAGTAGGTGGCGCCCTTGGTGTAGGTGTCGCCGCCGGCGACGGCGAGGTAGTTCTCGTCGCTCGGGTGGTAGACGCCGTGGGAGTCGGTGAGGGTGGCGCCCTGGGACATCAGGCTGTGGATGAACGGCGTGTCCGCCGGGTCGTTCATGATCTGGGAGTAGTCGGTGTTCTCCATCATGACGACGAACACGTGGTCGTAGCCCGGTACGGCCGAGGCGGGCGGCGTGACCGGCGCGGGCGCGGTGACCGGGGTGTCGAGGGTGAGCGAGAGGTTGTCCAGGTAGCCGGTCTCGTTCGAGGTGGAGAGGAACTGGACCTCGACCTGGACGGACCGGGTGCCGGCCGGGACGGCCCCGGTGGCGCTGCGGGAGAGGAACTGGGTGCTCAGGCCGCGGTCGGTCGCGGAGACGGTCGGCAGCTTGGCGGTCGCGCCGAGCGGGCGGCCGCCGCTGTCCCGGAAGTGCAGGCTGACGGCGACGTAGCCGCTGTAGGCGGCCCAACCGCCCAGCCAGCCGGAGAGGTTGTAGTGCACCGCGCCGCCGTCGATCGCGGTGGCCGCCGAGGAGACGTCGACGGTCTGCGCCATCGAGCCGTCCCCGAAGTTGCCCGGCCCGAAGAAGGCCTTGCCGGGCGTCCGGCCGTCGGTCGGCAGGCCGAAGGAGCCCACCGAATGGCACACGGAGTCGATGCCACCGGCCTGGACCGTCCAGCCGGGGACGGTACTGGCCGCGCTCCAGTCGTTGGTGCAGTAACCGCCGGTCTCCGCGTCGCCGTTGACGATCAGGTTGCCGCTGCCGCCCGCCGCCTGGGCGGTGCCGGGGGTGGCGACGGTCAGTGCGCCGACGAGGGGGAGGGTGGCGAGCAGCCCGCCGAGGGTGCTCCAGCGCAGTGCCATGGGGATACCTCGTGTCGTGGTGAGGGTGGGAGCCATGGCGGTGCGCCATGGGGTGGGACATAGGTATCGGGTCGGGCTGTCCGGCGGAAGAATGTTGGTGGAACTTGGTCAGACAAGTTCGGGCAGAGGGCCTGCACCGGCGAGGGCGGCCCGCCGTAGAGGCGGGGTCCGGCGTCGAAGGCGGTGGGCCCCGTCGGTACGGTGGTGGCCGGGGCGAGGAGGGGTGGGCATGGTGGGGACGGAAACCGGGCCGACCGGGCGGCGGACGCCGCTCGCCGCGCTGCGCGCCAGGCTGCTGGCCGAGATCAACGCGACCGTGCACGGCCAGGACCTGCACCTGGAACGCTACGACCGCCCGGCCGGCGACCCGGGTCTCTTCGGCCCGGACAGCGTGGTGTGGCGGGTGCACGGGCACCCGGCCGGGATGCTGGTGGGCGGCTTCGCGGCGCTGCTGCTGCAGTCCCTGCACCCCCTCGCGATGGCCGCCGTCGACGCACACTCGGACTTCCGGGTCGACCCGACCGGGCGGCTGAACCGGACGGCCCGGTTCGTCACCACCACCACGCTCGGGTCGACGGCGGCGGCCGAGCAGGCGATCGCGGGCGTACGCAGGATCCACCCCCGGATCAGCGGCACGGCACCGGACGGCCGCCCCTACCGCGCCGACGATCCGGAACTGCTCACCTGGGTGCACACGGCCGAGGTGTACAGCTTCCTGACCGGCTACCAGGCCTACGCCGCCACCCCGCTGTCCGCCGCCGAGTGCGACCGCTACTACGCCGAGGCGAGGCGCGTCGCCGAACGGCTGGGCGCGCGCGACGTCCCCCGGTCCCGCGCCGAGGTGGGGGCCTACCTGGCCGGGATCCGGCCGCAGTTGCGGGTCACGCCGCCGGCCCTGGACGTGCTCCGGCTGCTGCGCGGCTTCGGCCGCAGCCGCCGCGAGCGTGCCGCCGTCCGGGTGCTGACGAACGCCTCGATCGACCTGCTGCCGTCCTGGGCCAGGGCCGAACTCGGCGTACGGCGGCCCTGGTTGGTCCGCGCCTGCTGGGACCGCCCGCTGGCGCGGACCGGCGGTCGGATCATGGTCTGGGCCTGTGGCCCCTCGCAGATCCGCGCCGCCGCGTACGCCCGGGCCACCGCCGCGCCGCAGGACGCCGGTTGACGCCGGCCGACACCCGTCGGCACCTGGTGCCACCGGTCGACGCCGGAACCGGCTGATCGACGTCAGAGGCGCGCGCACCGGCCGGCGAGGGGGCGGCACCGGAGCTGGTGCCGGTCTCGGGCCGCTGCCCGGAGCGCCGGAGCGAGCAGGCCGGTGCCGCCTTTCAACCGTGATATCCGGGTTCGGTTGTTTAGGGTTGGTATGCGGGAGCACGGGGTGAATCCGGGCCGGTGTACGGGAGGTGGGCGCTGTGATCCGTGGGGTCCACCTGGAGGCGCAGTGGCGGCAGGAGGCGCTTCGGACGAATCTGTGGCTCGTGCCGATCCTGGAGGTGGTGCTCGCCGGGGCGCTGTTCGCGATCACCGTGTCGCTGGACCAGGCGGCGTACCACCGAGACCTGGAGCTGCCGTCGTGGGTGGTCAGCGGGGCGGCGGACGCGGCGCGGCAGGTCCTGGCGGCGATCGCCGCGTCGCTCATCACGGTGGTGGGCGTGGTGTTCTCGATCATGATCGTGACGCTGACACTGGCCTCCACCCAGTTCGGGCCGCGCATGCTGCGCACCTTCATCCGCGACCGCACCACGCAGCTCACGCTGGGCACCTTCGTCGGGACGTTCGTCTACGCGATCCTCGCGCTGGTCGTCATCGGGCCGGGCCCGTACGGCGACTTCGTGCCGCACCTGTCGATCACCGTGTGCATGGTCCTGGTGCTCGCCGACCTCGCCGTGCTGATCTTCTTCATCCACCACATCGCCACCTCGATCCAGCTGCCCCGGGTGATCGCGAGCATCGCGGCCGAGCTGTCCGAGGCGATCGAGGCGAGCGCGGGCGGGGCGGAGCCGGCGGGCGCCGCGCGGGGGCCGACGGCCGAGGAGCTGAGCGTCCGGCTGGACACCGAGGGGGCGGCCGTTCCGGCGCCGGCCAGCGGGTACCTCCAGTTCGTCCGGCACCGCACGCTGGTGCGGATGGCGACCGAGCTGGACGCCGTCATCCGGCTGGACCACCGGCCCGGGCACTTCCTGGTCCAGGGCCACCAACTGGCCACCGTCTGGCCCCCCGGCGCGGCGCCCGAGGTGGCCCGCAGCTTCGCGCGCGCCCACGTCGCGGGCTCGACGCGCACGATCGCCCAGGACATCGCCTTCGCGGTCGACCAGCTCGTGGAGATCGCCATCCGCGCGCTGTCCACCGCGGTGAACGACACCTTCACCGCCCTGACCTGCATCGACTGGCTCGGCGAGGGCCTGTGCCGGATCGCCGCCCGCTGGAGCCCGAACCCGGTCCACCGGGACGACGCCGGGTACATCCGGGTGATGACCGTGCCCGTCAGCTACGAGCGGCTCGTCCAGCGCGCGTTCGAGAAGATCCGACAGGCCGCTCCCGGGATGCCGGCCGTGCTGATCCGCCAGCTCGACGCGCTGGCGGAGATCATGGCCGAGACGAGGACCGAACAGCAGCGGCAGGTGCTCCTGGCCCAGGCCAGGATGATCGAGCGCCTCAGCCGGGAGTCTGTGACCGAGCCGGCCGACCGGGAGGACGTGCGGCGGCGCTACCGCGCGGTGCTGGCGGCGTACGAGCAGGCGCAGCGGGCGCAAGGACCGGCCTGACGTCAGGCCCGCGGCGGCGATCGGCCGGAGGTCGCAGACGCCGGGGAGGCGCGTGGTCGGCGTCGACCACGCGCCTCCCCGGGCGCCGGAGTCCGGCAGGATCGGAGTGCGGAAGGACCGGAGTGCGGCAGGATCAGGGGGCGTTCCGGCCCTCCGGGGCGCGGTGCCCGGCCGAGGCCTGCTCCTGGAGCAGTGCGGCGACCTGGTTGACGTCGTCGAAGATGCGGATGACGTCGTTGATGTCGGTGGCCGAAGCGCCGTTCACGCCGACGAAGAACAGGTGCAGACAGCCGTCGTCCGTCTCCAGGTAGCCGGCCAGGTTCTCGGCGTTGTAGGCGATCCGCTGGTTGAGGTCGTCGGCACCCACGATGGTGCCGGGCTTGGCGAAGACCTTGCCCTTGGCCGGGCAGTCGGTCGCGCAGGAGATCGCGAGCGAGCCGTCGACGCCGAGGATCGGCAGGGAGTGGCGGAAGGCGTCCGCGTCGGGGGTGTGCAGCCAGTAGGCGAGGAGCTGGTCGAGGCCGGTGGGGGTGGCGCGGTCCTGGAAGACACCGCCGCGTCCGTCGGCGAGCTGGAACTGGGTCGGGTCGACGTGCGCCACGTCGACGAGGAAGTCGTGTTCGACGCCGAAGCCGTCGAAGCAGTCCTTGCTCCCGCGCGTGACGGCCATGTTGCACAGGGCCAGGTTGGCGCCGAGGTTGTGGCTGACCTTGAGGATCAGCTTGGCGTACTGGCTGTACGGCGGGGAGACGTACGCGGCCACCTGCGGGTCGCCGTCGTAGGAGGCGGGCAGCTTGCCGTCCGGGTTCGGGCCGGTCGGGTCGGCGGTGACGCTGACGCCGGCGCGGGCGAGCGCCTCGATCAGGGCGGTGCGGCCGAAGGCGTTCGGGTCCTGGACGTCGGAGATGCGCAGGACGGGCTGCGCGTCGGCGGCGATGGTGCCGCTGAGGGTGATCTGCGTGCCGTCGGGGGAGGCGGAGACCTGGATGTTCGTCGGGCCGCCGGCCGCCACCGTCTGCACGGTGGAGGTGACCCGGTAGGGGGCGACCTGGGGGCGCCAGGTGAGCTGGGCGGTCTGGCCGGGGGCGGTGGGGGTGGTGAGGAGGTCGATGACGTTGTCGTTGATGATCAGCGGGGTGGGCTGCGGGTCCAGCGCCGGGGGCGCGAACAGCCTCGCGTCGACGACGACGTCACCGTCGACCCGCGTGATGCCCGCGTCGCGGACCTGGTGGGCGATCATGTCCAGCCCGGCGAGCGGGTCCTCGGGGGTGAGGGTGGCGCCGGGCAGATCGTTGGCGCTGGTGTGGTCGATGGCGGTGTAGTCGACGGTCCCGTCGGGCCTGGTCCGGCCGCCCATCGTGAGGTCGCCCTGGGCGACGAGCGCGAGGTTGCCGTCGAGGGTCGAGCCGGTGCGCGTGCCGGTGGCGAGGAGCGGGGTGGTGAAGTGGTGGTCGGGGCCGAGCGTGTGCCAGGCGCCCGAGATGGTGACGAGCTTGACGGTCGAGCCGGGGACGAAGAACTGGTTCGCGAACCGGGAGTGGAACACCTGGCCGGTCGCGGGGTCGGTCTCCAGCACGCCCCACTGCGCGTGCTCGTATCCGGGCTTGTGCATGATCGCCTCGATGGCGGGCCCGAGGTCGTCGTCGTGCGCCGCGGCCGGGGGCGCGGCGGTGGTGCCCGCCACGGCGGCCAACGTCGCTCCGGCGGCGGCCCAGGCCAGCAGGCGGCCGCGGATCGTTCGTCTCATGTGTGCGTCCCGTCGTCGTCTCTGGGGTTCGGCAGACCCGTCGCAGGCAGGTGCGGACCGGCTGCGGACCGGCTGCTCATGGGGCGGATCGTAGGAACCCGGACGACGTACTTCTCGGTACCGGTCGGCGTGCTGACGGTGTGTGGCGGGAAAGTCCACCGGTCAGCCGAACGGCGGGACGGGCCGACGGCGGGTCAGCCGGTGCGGCCGCGGGTGAGGCGGTAGCGCCGGGGGTCGGCGATGCCGTGCAGGTCCTCGGCGGTGAGGGTGTCGCCGTCGCCGCCGAGCATCCGCAGGTGCCGCGGCTCGTGCACCGGGCGCAGCCCGAAGGAGGACGTCAGCTCCAGGTCGAGCCGGCCCTCGGTGCGGGCGAACGACCAGTGGCCGGTGACCTTGCCCTTCAGGCCGGCCCGGAGGTGGGTGCCCGTCAGGTCGCCGCCCTCGACGGAGCCGTCCGGTGCCGCCGCGTCCGCCGGGCCGGCCGAGGGGGTGAGCTCCAGGTCCAGGGACTCGCCGTGCTGGGCGTCGCTCTCGATCGTCCAGCGGCCGGGCTCCACCGCCGCACCGCCCGACGGGTCCGCTCCGGGGCCGCCGGGCCGGGCGTCGGCGGGCCGGGTGTCCAGCATCCGGTGGACCGCGGCGTCCGCCTCCCGGGCGTCATCGCCGGGCGGCAGTTGTTCCACCCGGCCCTGCCCCGGCGGCAGGGCCGTCGCGTCGAGCGGCCAGACCAGGCAGGGCTTGTCGAACGAGGCCGCGTACTCGCGCTGCGCCCGGACGTGCGGGTCCTCGGCGGCGTCCCGGGACCACAGGAGCAGGAACAGGTCGCAGGCCCCCAGCTCCTGCAGTACCGGCTCGGCGGGCAGGCCGTCGGAGAGGTCGCGGGACTCGTCCAGGGCGGTCCGGGCACCCCCGGCGCGCAGCCGGGCGTCCAGGTCGGTGGCCCGGTCGGCGTCCGCGGGCGCGTGGGCGAGGAAGACCCCGGGGCGCTTCCGCCCCTCGGTGTCGCCGTGCCTGTCGTCGTGCCTGTCGTGGTGCCTGTCGTGGTGCTTGTCGTCGTGCATCGGTACCTCAGATCTCCGCTTCGTACGTTTCCTGGTCGCGGCCGTGGTGCCAGGGGGCCTTCGGGTCGTAGGAGGCGAGGTAGTAGTCCGCCTCGCAGGTGTACGTCTCGGGGAACAGCTGGTGCGCCCGCTGCCTCAGGATGTCCATGGCCGCGAGCTCGTTGGCCAGCCCCTGCTGGTCCTGTTCGGCCGCCGGCTTGGCTTTCTCCTCGTCCACCAGGGCCTGGGCCGCCGCGAGGTTGTCCTTCAGGAACTGCGGCCACTGTGCGGGATCGTTGCTGTACGTGTAGTGCGGTGTCACCCGGTAGTGGATCAGCTTGGGCCACCCGGCGTTGGGGTTCTTCAGCGGCGCCTTCTTGTCCAGGACGTGGGTGACGGTCGGGTGCGCGTCCTGGTACGGCTTCAGCGCGGCCGCGCTCGTGGCGGTCCCCCGGACCTGCTGCCCGGGGGCGGCGAAGCCGATCATGTCGCCGCCGAGGTCGATCGGATGGTTGGCCGCGATCCACTGCTCGTAGTCCGCGGCCAGGCCGTTGGTACCGCTCTGCATCGCGGTGCGGATGGGGTTCTCGACCTTGTGGAAGTGCTCGTTGGTGTTGGACTTGGCGGAGCCCAGGAAGATGTTCCAGGCGGTGTCGTTGGCGCCCGCGACGAAGTCTCCGTTGATCGCGTGCATCGCGGTGGCCGCGTTCTGCTGGCCGTTGGCGCGCACCAGGTTGCGGTCGGCCGCCTTCATGACGGTGAAGTCCGAGGGCTCGCCGGGTGACGAACCGCCACCGCCGTTGTTGAGCAGTCGCTCCAGGTACAGCGAGTTCCCGAGGGTGCCGCCTCCGGGGTAGACCAGGCCGGCCCCGTTCAGCACATCGGTCTGGAGGTTGCCGAGCGTCGCGCCGCTGGGCGTCATCGTGGCGAACGGCGTGAAGGCGGCCGCCCGCTGCAGCACGGCCTCCCCGGTGTGCGGGCACGCGCCGTGCCCGTCCGCGTGCTCCTCGGCCGGCTCCGCCGTGGCGGGCCCGGCGCCGGCCACCGCCCTGCGCATCACCCGGACGGCGTTCGCCTCGGCCTCGCGCTCGAACCGGTCGGACGGGTCGGAGACCCTGAGCCCGGAGCCGTTGTCGGCGCCCGCGACCGGGCCCCGGCGCTGCTGGAGGACATGGGTGAGCTCGTGGGCCAGGGTGTGCCGGTCGCCGCCGCCCTCCCCGATGACGACGTGGTTGCCGGAGGTATAGGCGCGGGCGCCGACCTCGGCGGCGGAGGCGCGGGCGGCACTGCCGTCGTGGAGGCGGACGTCGGAGAAGTCGGCGCCCATCCGGCCCTCCATCTCGGAGCGGACGGCGGCGTCCAGTGGACGGCCGGGCGTGCTCAGCACGTCGTGGACGGCGGAGCGCTGCACCGTCGGCCGGGGCCCCACCCCGCCGGCCCGCCCGCCCGGTCCTCCCGCCCCTGCCTGGCGGAGCATCTGGAGGACGGCCCGGTTCCCGGCGGTGGCCTGCACCCCCATCAGGTCCGGCCGGGCGCTCCGGCCGCCGCCGCGGGGAGAGCGGGCCGGTGTACCGGCGCGTCCGGCGGCCTGGGCCCGGGCGTTCTCTCGGGCGTGCAAGGGGGCATGCAAATGGGGCCTCTTCCCGCGAAGGACCAGCGACCCTTCCTGCCTACGCGCTCGGCGGCCGGGGCGCCAGGGCCCCGAGGGCAGACCCTGGTGCCTCCGTGGTACCCCGGGCGGGCAAGCCCGTCGGTTCCGGGGCGGGCCTCAGGTGGCGGAGCCGGCGGCAGCGCCGGTGGCCAGGTCGGTGCCCCAGCGGGCGATGGCCGCCTCCAGGTCCAGGGGGCCCGTCTTCGGCGCTTCGCCGGCCGCCGACCAGTCCTCGCGCGGGACTCGCCACATCACCTCGAACTCGTTGCCGTCCGGGTCCTTGGCGTAGAAGGACATGGAGTGGTGGTGGTCGGTGGCGCCGACCAGCGCCCCGCGCTCGCTGAGTGTCCGGCCGATCTCGGCCAGCTCGCCCAGCGTCCCGACCTCCCAGGCCAGGTGGTAGAGGCCGACCCGGCCCGGCTGCGGGCCGGGTGCGTCGGCGCCGATCGCGAACAGGCCGAGGTCGTGGTCGTTGAGCGTCTCCTGGGCGCTGAGGAAGGCGGCCCGCCCGGGGAACTCGGTGTCGACCTTGAAGCCCAGCGCCTCGGTGTAGAACGCGACCGAGGTCGCGACGTCGCGGACGTAGAGCACCGCGTGGTTGAGGCGGCGTACCGGCATGGGCTTTCTCCTTGCGAGGTTCAAACTCGAACTGAATCGCTTCGACGATAGCTACTGGTTTTAATTTGAACAACAAGAGGATCGGCTGGCTGTCCCAGGTCTTCCCGCTGATCTACGTCCTCCTTGCCATCCCTGCCGGCATCGCGCTCGACCGGTTTCTGCGTCCGGCCCTTGTGGTCGCCCGAAGCCGAGAGCACGGCGGCCGGACTCATCTGGATGGCGGGCAATCTGGGAGGAGTACTGCTGGCGACGGCAGTCGGACTGTTCGTCACCCGCCCGGCGATCGCGTTCGCGGCCCTGTTGGCCGCTACCGTGCTCGCCGTCCCGGCACTTCGCTGGTTCAGGAAGCTCGAGTACCAGGACGACCCCGCGCTGCGAGTTCAGCTCGGACTGGTCGCGATGATGTCGGGCGCGATGTCCAGCACGAGGAGCGCCGCCGCCACGTGGGTCGGGTTGTCCTCCACCTTGACCGCCGAGAGCTCGTTGGCGCGTGATACCCGCCGTTCGACGGTGTTCCGATGTGCGTAGAGGTTGGCGGCTGCGCGGGTGGTGTTGAAGCCGCACTGCAGGTAGGTGAGGAGCGCCCGCCGCAGGGGGATGTCGGCTTCGGCCAGCGGCCCGAGAGTGCCGATGACGAACCGGCGTGCGCCGGCACGGTCCTTGGTGAGCGCGTCGATCAGCTCGACGTCGGCGTAGGCGGTGAATCGCCGGTCGGAGCCGAGCCGGATGACCAGCGCCTGCGCCGCGAGAGCGTCCTGGTGGCTCGACCTGAACCCTTCGAGTCCGCGTCCGGGCTTTCCCACCGCCGCGCGGACCTCGTCAGCCGTCGCCATGGCCTTCTCCACGTGGTGAAGGTCCGGGATACCCGACCCCGAGAGCCAGATCCAACGCGACGTGGCGCCGGCACGCGCCACCAGGGCGCTTCGACCTGCGGCGGCGGAGCGCACGGCCGCGATCGCTTCGTCCAGCGCGTCGACCTGCAGAGGATCATCGATCCACAGCACGAGACCTACGTGCCACCGCGCCATCCGGTAGTGCAGGCGCCCCTCGGCGAGATCCTCCGCCATCGGCGCCCCGCTGGCGATCAGCTGGATCAGTGCGATCGCCTCGGCATCCGCATTGCCCATCGCAGCGGCGAGGCCGGCTTCGCGCAGGGCCAGGACCGAGTCGAGGGCGTACTGCACCAGCGACTGCGCCGACACGTCCAGGACGCCCACGAGAAGGTCACGGTCGGCGCAGTCGCCGCGCATTCCTCCAGCCACCGCCGCCATCCGATCCCCAGTGCCACACGCCAGGCACCGGCGAAGTCGGGCGCGATGCCACGGGAGACGAGATCGCTGGTAGACCGGTGGCCGGTCCGAGGCCAGAGCCCGCGCCACCGTGCCCCGGGAGATCCCCAACTGCCGGGCCACAGCCCGCGCCGACAACCCCTCGGCTCGATGCAGCCGACGGATCTCAGCCCAGTCCTCCACCCCAATCACCTCTTCCCTCCTGACTCCCGTACCAGTGAAGTCAGGATGATCAAGAGATCACGAAGTGACCCGCTTTTGATCCGCCGTCCGTGGCCCTCGTTTCAACCGTTGCCGACAGCTGGTGACAGTGAGGTCACCACCGCGGGAACAGCGAGGAAATGCCATGACAACTGAGGTGCTTGACGCCGTCGAGGAGTTCGACGTGGTCGTCATCGGAGCGGGGATCTCCGGAATCGGTGCGGCCAGCCATTTCAGCCGAGAACTCCCCGGCAAGTCCCTGCTCGTGCTCGAGGGCCGCGACAACATCGGCGGCACGTGGGATCTCTTCCGCTACCCGGGCATCCGCTCGGACTCGGACCTCCACACGTTCGGCTACGAGTTCAAGCCGTGGCGTCACGAAGCCGCGATCGCCGATGCGCCGCTGATCCGCGACTACCTCCGGGAGACGGTCGAGGAGAACCACCTGGAGCGTCTCATCAGGCTGCGCCACCGGGTCGTCCGGGCCGAATGGTCCTCGGGCGACTCGCGGTGGACCCTCACCGTCGAGGCAGCCGACCCCGCCGGCGGAGGGACCGTCACCAAGACGATCCGTGCCGGATGGGTGTTCGCCGCCACCGGCTACTACCGGTACGACGAAGGGTTCTCCCCGCAGTTCCCGGGACGCGACGACTTCGAAGGCACGGTCGTCCATCCGCAGCACTGGCCCGAGACGCTCGACTACAGCGGCAAGAAGGTCGTCGTCATCGGCAGCGGCGCGACCGCGATCACGCTGGTGCCGGCGATGACCGCCGGGCCGGGCGCCGCACGGCACGTGACGATGCTGCAGCGCACCCCGACGTACGTCCTGGCGCTGCCTCGCGTCGACGGGGTCGCCCTGGCGCTCACGAAGGTGGTCGGGCAGAAGCGCGGGTACGCCGTGACGAGGTTCAAGAACATCTGGATCGACCGCGCCGTCGTCAAGGGACTGCGGACGTTCCCGAAGGCCGGGCGCCGGTTGATCCGGCGCGAGAACCTCAAGCGGCTGCCCAAGGGGTTCGACGTCGACAAGCACTTCAACCCGCCGTACGACCCGTGGGACCAGCGGCTGTGTCTGGCGCCGGACGGCGACTTCTTCGACGCGATCAAGAAGGGTTCCGCGACCGTCGTCACCGACACGATCACGCGGTTCAGCAGCCGCGGCATCGTGCTGAGCTCGGGTGAGGAACTGGAAGCGGACATCATCGTCACCGCCACGGGGCTGAAACTGCAGCTCTTCGGCGGCATGCCCATCGTGGTCGACGGCAGCGAGATCGACATCGCGGACTCGGTCTGCTACCCGCCCGACTCCTGACCCACCTCGCCGCCGAAACCCGTCCGATCAGCCACGACCTGCTGGACGAACTGCCCCACGGGCACGCCGAACGCCACCTTCGCCACACCCTGATCGCCACCGGCGTCCTCCCGCCCCGCAACGACGACCTTGAACGCATCCCCGTCTGGCTCGACACCCAGCTCGCCGAAAGACCCCCGCACCACGGCCGACTCCTCCGCCCGTTCACCACCTGGGTCCTACTCCGCCGAGCCCGCCGCCAAGCCGCCGGCCGCCTGCACACCACCTCCGCAGCCCAGCAGATCCGCCGCCGCGTCCACCAAGTCCTCGTATTCCTGGACTGGCTCGACGCCCACCACATCGACCTGCTCCACCTCGACCAAGACCAGCTGGACACCTGGCTCGCCGCGAATCGCTCCCGCTACGAGATCAAACCGTTCCTCAACTGGGCCGCCCAACACGGCCTCACCGCCCCGCACACGGTCGCCACGCCACCCACCGCCACCGCTGCCCCGGTCCTCACGGAGGAAGAACGCTGGCAACAGCTCCGCCACTGCCTCACCGACACCGCCCTACCGCTGGAGGTTCGCGTCGCCGGCTCCCTCGTCCTCCTCTACGGCATCCCCGGCGAACGCCTGCGACACCTGACCACCGACCAGATCCACGGCACCACAATGGGAAAGACGTTCCTCAAACTCGGCCAAGCGAGACTGTGGATCCCACCCCGCCTGGCCGAACTCCTTCACCAACTCGCCGACGCGCCACGCCAGCGCTCTGCCCTGACCCGAACCCTCACCGACCAAACCCCGTGGCTGTTCCCCGGCGTCGTGCCTGGCCAGCCACTCAGCCGCAAAGCGTCCAACGACCAGCTCGTACATCAGGGCGTCCACACCAGAGCGGCGCGCACCGCAGCCCTGATCGCCCTCGCCACCGACCTGCCCGCACCAGTGCTGGCCGATCTCCTCGACGTCCACATCCACACCGCACTGAAGTGGGCCCGTCACGCTCAACGCGACTGGACCACCTACCTCACCGCGCGCGCCGGCGGCCTCGCCGACACTGCGGAACCACGTCAGCCATGAACGTCACCCCCCCTGGCAGCCGGGCCGCCCGAGTGGCTAGAGCGCCAGGAGCACGCACTGATCGAAGTTCATGCAGCCGCACGCCATGCAGTCCGCGACCGCCCGGCGCAGCGCCTGTGTCCGGGTGATGTGTTCGTCGAGTTCGGGGAGTTTGCGAGCGGCCAGCTCGCGCCACTGGCGGGTGGCCCCTGGTGAGGCGTCACCGTTCAACAGGCGGGCGATCTCGGCGAGGGTGAAGCCGGCCCGCTGCGCCATCCGGATGAGCGCGACCCGCCGGACCGTGCTGACCGGCCAGACCCGTCGGCCCGCCTCGCGACGGGCGCCCGGCAGCAGCCCGCGCTCCTCCCAGTAGCGCAGCGCGGACGCCCGCACCCGTGCTGTTCGGGCCAGTTCGCCGATCCCCAGATACCGCACGCCAACGCTCCCCCTGGCCGGCTTGACTTCACGCGCGCTTGAAGCACGAGTGTGACGTGCATGCTCTCATCTCTGGGGCGCGTGCTGCCCGGGGCCTACCGCCCGCTGCTCGCCGTCCGCCCGTTCCGCCAACTGCTGCCCGTCTTCGCTCTGTCGGACCTGGGGGACGGCATGAGCACCATTGCCGTTGCCTGGCTGGCGCTTTCACTGGCCCCGCACGATGGGCAGGGCACGCTGGTCGGGATCAGCGTCGCCGCCTACACGCTGCCGGGCGCGCTCGGCGCACTGGTACTGGGTCGCTGGCTGCGGCGGCTGTCGGCACAGCGGCTGCTGGTCGCCGACGCCGTCCTGCGGTCCCTGCTGCTGGGCGCGATCCCGGTCGCGCGCCTGACCGGCATGCTCAGCCCGACCGGCTACGTCATACTGCTGGCCGTCTCCTCGCTCTTCCACGCCTGGGGCAAGGCCGGCAAGTACGCGCTGTTCGCCCCGCTGCTGGACGACGGTCTGCGGCTGGCCGCGAACAGCGTGCTGAGCACCAGCATGTCGAGTGCGACTGTGCTCGGCCCCGCGCTGGCGGGCCTGCTGGCGGGCACGGTGTCGCCGGCGTGGATCATCGGCCTGGACGCG
Source organism: Kitasatospora sp. NPDC051164 (assembly GCF_044455625.1). Classification (NCBI taxonomy): domain Bacteria; kingdom Bacillati; phylum Actinomycetota; class Actinomycetes; order Kitasatosporales; family Streptomycetaceae; genus Kitasatospora; species Kitasatospora sp. NPDC051164. The sequence continues at coordinate 333,926 of NZ_JBITFB010000006.1, forward strand.
GTCACCTTCGCCGTGCTCGCGGTACAGGCCGGCCGGATCGCCCTGCCGGCGGCACCGGCCGGGCCGTCCGTTGCCGGCACCGCGCGGCAGGGGCTGGGCGTGCTCTGGCACCACCCGGACCTGCTCGGACTGCTGCTGCTGACGTGGCTGTTCAACCTCGCCTACGGCCCGGTCGAGGTCGCGCTGCCGCTGTTCGTCGTACGCTCCCTGAACGACGGCGCGGGCCTGCTCGGCGCCTACTGGGCCGTGTTCGGCGCAGGAGCCGTCATCGGGGCGCTCGGTGCCGGAGTGGCCAGGCGACTGCCACTGTGGCCGACCATGCTCGCCATCGTCGCGGGCCACGGCATCGCCCTGCTGCCCTTCGCGGCCGCCCACACCGCCGTGCCGTCACTGATCGGCTTCGCCGCGGCGGGGGTCATCTACGGACCGTACTCCGTGCTGTCCCTCGCGCTGATCCAAAGCAGGGCGCCGAGCGGCTCGCTCACCACTGTGCTCGCTGCTCGCAGCGCGGTGCTCATCACGGCCTCGCCACTGGGTGCCACGCTCGGCGGGCTGCTCGTGAACCGTGTGGCCACGCCGGTCCTGCTGAGCGGTTGTGGCCTCGCCATGATCCTCACAGCCGCCCTCGCCGCCGCCTCCTACGGCTGCCACGCCTTGCGGCGGCGTCGGCGAGTCGTCACGCCCACTGACTCGGACCTGGGCGCCGGCGGCTGCCGCGACCATGCCGGCCGTGCGCAGGCGACCTCCACCTCAGCCGATCGCCCCATCTGACCATCACCCGTCCACGAACTTCCGCGGAGCAGCACCAACGGTGCAGGTCACCCACCGCAATGCACCGCACCAATCGATCCACGAACCGGGAGCCACATCATGAGATTGGACAACCACCGTGTCGTCATCACGGCCGCCGGCCGCGACTTCGGGCGAACCCTGGCCGTCCGCCTCGCGGACCTCGGCGCTGAGGTCTTCCTCTCAGCACGCGAACTCGCCGCCGCTCAACGAGTCCGCGACGAGATTCGCGACCGCGGCCATCAGCGGGTGCACGCCTTCGCCTGCAATCTGACGGACCCCGCCTCAATCCGCGACTTCGCCTCCAGCGTCGCGGAACACACGGACCGCGTCGACGTGCTCATAAATAACGGCGCCCGCTGGCTGGAAGGGCCGAACCTGCTGTCCGCAACCGACGCCGACGTTGTCGACACCATCGCCTCCGGCGTCACCGGCACAGTCCTGACCGTGAAGAACTTCCTCCCTCTCCTGCTCAACTCGGACATGCCAGATGTCGTGACCATGGTCTCCACGTGCGGAACACCGGGCCACTACCGGTCGGACGCTCACGACGCCTTCTACGCCGCCAAGAGCGCCCAGGCAGGCTTCACTGAGATCCTCTCCAAGCGCCTGCGACCCCGAGGAGTTCGGGTGATATCTCTCTACCCGCCCGACTTCGACAACGCCGACCCGCTCTCCGAGGAGTGGGAAACCACCCCACGCGAATCCAAGGACGCCCTCACCGCGCACTCACTCGTGGAGTGCATCCTCTTCGCAGTCACCCAGCCCCGCGACTGCTTCATCAAGGCATTCCACTTCGAACAGGTCTGAACGATTTGCACGCCATACACGGCGGCTGATGCCAGGTCCGGAGACCCACCACGGCTCCGGACCGCAGGCATTGCCGGGTAGGAGCGGCGGGTCACCCCGCCGCTCCCCCCTCAGAACCGTGCGAGCCACTCCTCGCGGCACACGGCTCATGCAAGCCCCACAGGGGCGATTCAGGAGAGCTGTGCTGTGCTCCTGCGTTGGCGGATGAGATATCCGCGGCGACAGGAAGCGTGTACGAGCCGGGTCCCGTCATCGTTTGACCGCAAGCCTGGTCTCCCATGGTGAACGAGGTAGTCGGCCGTGATCGCCTGGCGGGCGATCCGCAGCCACCATCGCTCCCATTGCTCAGGAGACTCAGGGGGTTGTTCGGCGAAGAGGAGATGGTCGCCGCACAGTGGACAACGCGCTTCCTGCTTGGTGAGCAGGCGGAGCGTGTACTTGTCGAGCGGCGGCTTGACCTTCTTGCGCCGAGTTGCCCAATAGTCAGTCAGGGAGGGGTCATCGGGTGATGCCTTCCCCTTGACCAT